>URTS01000022.1 GCA_900550685.1 uncultured Oscillibacter sp.
CGGCAAAGTCCTCTTCGCCGGTGCGGATCTTGACCACGCGGGTCACGTTGTAGACGAAGATCTTGCCGTCGCCGATGTGGCCGGTATAAAGCACCTTCTTGGCGGTTTCAATGACGCTGCGGACGGGGACCTTGCTGACCACGATGTCCAGCTGAATCTTGGGCAGCAGGGTGGCCTCCACCTCGACGCCGCGGTAATATTCCGGCTTGCCCTTCTGGATGCCGCAGCCCAGCACGTGGCTCATGGTCATGCCGGTGATGCCCAGGTCCAGCATGGCCTTCTTCAGGACCTCAAACTTGGACTCTTTGCAGATGATCTCAATTTTGGTGAACTTGGGAGCAGTGCCGTCAGATCCCTCGAAGGAGGGGACCCGCTTGACGGGAATGGCCTCGGCGGCAGGTACGTCGCCGGTGACGGCCACGGGGGCGTCCGTCTCCTCGGCAACGGTGTCCGGCAGCATGGCGAACCCGGCGTAAGCGGTGAGCAGGCCGTGCTCAGAGACATCCAGGCCGGCGATCTCGTCCTCAGCATCCACACGGAGGCCGATGGTGTGCTTCAGAATGGTAAAGACAAGGGTGATGACCACCGCCACATAGGCGATGACGGAAACGACGCCCAGCAGCTGAATACCGAAGAAGTGGAAGCCGCCGCCGTAAAACACGCCCTTTTCCGTGGATACACCGGTGGCGAAGAGACCGGTGAGGATGGTGCCCAGGGCGCCGCAGACACCGTGAACGGAGATGGCGCCCACAGGATCGTCGATCTTGGCCACCTTATCGAAGAACTCCACAGCCAGCACGATGACCAGGCCGAAAACAATGCCCATAATGGCGGCACCCAGGGGAGCAACGGCGTCGCACCCGGCGGTGATGCCCACCAGGCCTGCCAGAGCGGCGTTGTAGGTCATGGAGACATCAGGCTTGCCATAGCGCAGCCAGGTGAAGATCAGGGTGGTGCAGCAGGCCACGGCGGTGCAGAGGTTGGTGTTGAAGAACACCAGGCCGGCGCTGACGATCAGCTCGTCGGTGTCCATGCCCACGGTGGAAGCGCCGTTGAAGCCGAACCAGCAGAACCAGAGAATGAACACGCCCAGAGCGGCAAAGGTCAGGTTGTGGCCCAGAATGGCCCGGGGCTTGCCGTCCCGGCCGTATTTGCCGATGCGGGGGCCCAGCATCTTGGCGCCGATCAGGGCGCACACGCCGCCCACCATGTGCACGCAGGTGGAACCGGCAAAATCGTGGAAACCCAGCTCACTGAGCCAGCCGCCGCCCCAGATCCAGTGGCCGGAAATGGGATAGATCAGCAGGGAGATGGCGGCGGAGTAGATGCAGTAGGCGCTGAACTTGGTGCGCTCCGCCATGGCGCCGGAGACGATGGTGGCGGAGGTGGCGCAGAACACGGTCTGGAAGATAGCGTAGGCCCACAGGGGAACGCCGGCGGGAAGGACATGGCTGTAATCCTTCATAATCATGGGGTCAAACCAGCCGAACAGGCCGGTGCCCGCGCCGAACATGATGCCGAAGCCGATGAGCCAGAAGCAGGGGGTGCCGATGCAGAAGTCCATCAGGTTCTTCATCAGGATGTTACCGGTGTTTTTGGCCCGGGTGAAGCCTGCTTCGCACATGGAGAAGCCTGCCTGCATGAAAAAGACCAGCGCCGCGCCCAACAGGACCCAGATGGTGTTGACTGAACTGAATTCCATAGTTGTTTCCTCCCATTTTTGCGTTTTTTCCCGGCGTGTGTTCCACATAAAAGAAGGCAATGGGGCCTTCCGGGTGTGGTAAGACTCCATTGCCTTGCGCAGTTATGCAGAAAACATCAGGGAAAAGAGAAAGGCGCCTTAGAGATCAAACTCTAAGACGCCATTGCCTTGATGTGGGGTATTATACACGCTTCGACGGCCTTGTCAACAGCCAAATGCAGATTTCGGCTGTTGTGCTGAAAACTGGGGAAAACAGCCTCCCTGCTCTGGACAAAATATCAAAAAATGGAAGGGGCGGAAAACTGCATAGGTTTTCGTGCCGGGGACAAACTATGTCACGGCGGAAGCCAAAATCTTTCTCATGCAGGAGGAACCAACCATGAAGGACTGCACCAACAACGGCTGCCAATGCACCCCCAACCAGAGCATCAACTGCACCGTCAACAACTGTGCGCACCACTGCCAGGACTCTAACTACTGCGGCCTGACTTCCATCCGGGTGGGCACGCACGAAACCAACCCCACCGAGATCAAGTGCACCGACTGCCAGAGCTTTGAGCTGAAGTGAGAACCGGGGAAGCACAGCTTCCCAAGGCCGGTGGGGGAAGCGTCTCCCACTGGCCTTACATAGCAAAGCGGAGGGAGGCGGCGGTATGGCGTCAAAATGGCCCGCACGGATCGCCGGGGGCGCGGCGGGACTGGCCAACGGTTTATTCGGCGGAGGCGGCGGGATGGTGTTCCTGCCCATTCTCTCCCGGTGGGGAGATCTGGAAGTCCGGCGTTTGTACGCCACCTGCGTGGGGGTCATTTTTCCGGTGTGCGCCGTGTCTGCCGCCATATACCTCTGGCGGGGCGAGGTGGAGATGTCTGCCGCCTGGCCCTATCTGGCCGGAGGCCTTGCGGGGGGCTGGCTGGGGGGAAAACTCTATGGAAAAGTGTCTGCGGGGGTGCTGAAATGGCTGTTTGCGGCCTTTCTCTTTTACGCGGGGGTGAAGTATCTGCTGTGACAGACTGGATCCTCCCCTTTTTCTGCGGCCTGGGGGCCGCGGTGATCTCCGCCTGGGGCGTGGGGGGCGGGACGCTGCTGCTGTTGGTGATGACGCTGTTCCTGGGGGTGGACCAGCGGACAGCCCAGGGCATCAACCTGCTGTTTTTCCTGCCCACAGCCCTATCCGCCCTGATCTGCCACTGGAAAAACGGCTGTCTGGACAAGCCTACCCTGAAGGTAGCCGTTCCCTTTGCTGTCCCAGCGGCGCTGCTGGGGGCATGGATTGCCACGGCGGTGGACGTGGAACTGCTGCGCCGCCCCTTTGGTATCTATCTGCTCCTCTCCGGCGTTTCCCTGATTTTACCCCAGAAACGAAAAGAAAAGCGAAAAAACAACCCCGGCGGCTGATTCAGCCGCCGGGGTTTGCCTGTTCAGTTTTCCAGGGCATCGGTGAGGTCCAGCGTCACATCCAGGATCTGGCCGTCCCGCCAGATGGTGAGGGTCATCTGGTCGCCTACGTGGTGCTTCCAGCGGGCTTTCAGCACGTCGCTGCTGCTGAGGGTCTCCTGGCCGTCCGCCGCCAGCACGTAGTCCCCGGCCTGGATCCCGGCCCGGTCCGCCGCGCCGCCGGGGGTGACTGCCGCGTTCCCGGCATCGGCCCAGACCTCCAGGCCCCAGAGGGTGTCCGTCAGCTGCGTGGGAATCTGCCGCACGGACAGCCCCAGCACCGGCTCCGGCTGCAATTCGCCGTAGACCAGCAGGTCGTTCACCACCCGCTCCGCCTGGGTGGAGGGGATGGCAAAGCCCAGGCCCTCCACAGTAGAATACCGGGCGTACATCTTCATAAAGTTGATGCCCACCACCTGGCCGCTGGCGCTGATAAGGGGACCGCCGGAGTTGCCGTTGTTCAGGGCGGCGTTGGTCTGGATCAGAGGCATGGAGCTCTGGCCTTCCAGCTGCATCTCCCGGTTCATGGAGGAGACGATGCCGTTGGTAAAGGTGCCGCTCATGTCCACGTCCAGGGGGGTGCCGATGGCGTATACCGTGTCGCCGACGTCCAGGGTGTCGGAATCCAGAAATTCCGCCGTGGGGAAATTTTCCCCCTCGATTTTCAGTACTGCCAGATCGTGCCCGGCATCGCTGGCGATGAATTTGGCCTCATAGGGGATACCGCTGGCCAGCAGCACCGTGCAGGCCTTGCCGCCGGCCACCACATGGTGGTTGGTGAGCAGGTAGCCGTCCTCCCGGAAAATGACGCCGGTGCCGATGGACATCTGGCCGTTGTCCAGGTCCACCGCCACCGTGACCACAGCGTCGTGGACCTTTTGGTAGACCTCCGGGGCGGAGAGGTCATATCCCGGCGTTTCCGCCAGGGTCAGACGGGCGTCCGGGTCCGCTTTCACGGTGGGGATGGTGATGGGGGCCTCTTCCTCATCCTGCTCCCGGTCGTAATAGTAGTAGTCGTCCTCCTGCCAGTTGTCCGCCGGGGACTGCCACTGCCAGAAGAGATACCGGATGCCGCCCGCCGCCAGGGAGATCACGATCGCTGCCGCCAGCAGCAGCGCCACGCCCCGCAGGATCCGCCGCTTTTTCTTCCGGGACTTTGGGGCAGGCGGCTCTGCCGCCTGAGAACCCGGTAGGGGCCGGGAATAGGTCTCCACGATCTCGGCGGGAAAATCCCGGCTGTATTCTTCAATCACCTCGCCCTGCGTCCGCAGGGTCCTGCGCTCACTCATAGTACCTCGTTATTCTACCCGCAGAGAGAACGTGAAGGTGGTCACGCCGTTCTCGCTGGTCACATTGATCTCTTCCTTGTGCTGCTGCAGAATGGTCTTGACGATGTAGAGCCCCAGGCCGTAGCCGTCCTTGTCCTCGCTGCGGGACTTGTCGCTCTTGTGGAACCGCTCGAACAGCAGCGGCAGCTCCTCCGCCGGAATGGTGTCGCCGATGTTCCGCACCGTGACCCGGGCCTTGCCGTCCATCATGGCCACACCCAGATAGAGGGTGGAGCCTTCCCGGGCAAACTTGGCGGCATTTTCCAGCAGGTTGTAGATCACCTGGGTGATCATGTCGTTGTCTCCCAGCACCAGGATGGGCTCGTCGGGGATGTCGGCGTCCACGTCCAGATGCCGGTCGTTGATCTTCTTTTCCATGGAGATCAGCACCCGGCGCATGGATTCGCAGATGTCGAAATGATTCCCGCCCCGGAGGGGGTCCATGGCCTGCAGCTGGCTGACGTCCAGCATCCGCCGCACCAGGCGGCTGAGGCGGCGGCTCTCGTTGGCGATGATCTGCAAATACTGCTTCTCGTTTTCCGGCGGGATGGTGCCGTCCAGGATGCCGTCGGTATAGCCGGCGATGGTGGTCATGGGGGTTTTCAGCTCGTGGGAGATGTTGGCGATAAACTCCCGGCGCTGCCGCTCCGTCTGCTGAAGGCTTTCCGCCATGTTGTTGAAGGAGGCTGCCAGTTCGCCGATCTCATCCTCCCGGCCGTAGTCGTTCATGCGGATGTCGAAATCGCCCTCGGCATACTGCCGGGTGGCCTGGGCCATCTCCCGGATGGGCTTGATCTGCCGCATGGTGGTGATGGAGGAGGCCATGAAGGAGATCATCAGCACCACAAAGGCGGTCATCAGCAGCAATCCCGCAAAGGCCCGCCACAGATCGTCAATGGATGCGGAGGTGGACACGGTGAACACCGCCCCCAGGGTTTTTCCACTGGTGGGATTCACCACCGCCACGCCGCCGATGAACTGCTTGTTCTGATAGATCTGGTCCAGGCGGCTGCGGCCGGACCAGGTGCCGTCGGAGAGGACCTTCTCCATGACGGACTGGGGGATGTTGATGGACTGGCCTGCCATGGTCTCATCGGTGGAGAGGAGCACATGGCCGTCGGTATCGCAGACCAGAATGTCCATCTCAGAGATGACGGCGGCGGTAGCCGCCAGCTGGCGGAACTGCTCGTCCTCCTGCAATTCCTCCATGGAGAGGTAGCGCCCGGTCTCCAGATACCGGACGGACAGCTTGCTCACCGCCTGGGCCCGCACCAGCAGTTCGTCGGTCCGCTGGCCCCGGGCATAGTTGTAGCTCAGGGAGAAGAAGGAAACGCCCATCAGCACCAGCGTCAGGGCCACCATGCCTACGGTGACGGCCATCTGCCGCCAGTAAAGCCCGTGGAAATGCTTATGGAGCCATTTCATATGCTTACTTCTTCTCCGCCGTCTGACCGCCGGTGGTCTCAAACTTGTAGCCAACGCCCCAGACGGTCTTCAGGGCCCACTGGTCGCTGACGCCCTCCACCTTTTCCCGCAGGCGCTTGATGTGCACGTCCACAGTGCGGCTGTCGCCGAAGTAGTCGAAGCCCCACACCTCGTCCAGCAGCTGGTTCCGGGTGTAGACCCGGTTGGGGGTGGAGGCCAGGTGGTACAGCAGCTCCAGTTCCTTGGGGGGTGTGTCGATCTTCTTGCCGTCCACGATCAGCTCATAGGAGTCCAGGTCGATGGTCAGCTTGTCGAAGTGGAGCTTCTTGCTGGTGTCGTTGGGGATCTCCGTCCGCCGCAGAACGGCGTTGATCCGGGCGATCAGCTCCTTCATCTCGAAGGGCTTGACGATGTAGTCGTCGGCCCCCATTTCCAGACCCTGGATGCGGTCAAAGACCTCGCTTTTGGCGGTCAGCATGATGATGGGCACCTTGCTGGTCTCCCGGATCTTGGCGCAGACGGCCCAGCCGTCCATCACCGGCAGCATGATGTCCAGCAGGATCAGGTCCGGCTCTTTTTTCTGGAATTCCTCCAGTGCCTTGCCGCCGTCTCCGGCGATGCGGACGTCGAAGCCCTCCTTCACCAGGTACATGTGGATGAGGTCGGAGATATTTTTGTCGTCTTCCACGACCAGTATGTTGCGTCCCATAGGGTTTTCCTCCCGTTTTGCGGGCACAGAGGCCCTTGTGTATCTTGTGTTCTCTATTTTACCCCAAACTGCGGCGGGGTGTTGAACATATTGTAAATGTTGCGGGAAAAAGCCCGCCTGTCAGCCGGTTTCCGTCAGGGCACGGCAGTAATGGCCCTCTTTCTGGGCGGAGGTGACGAACTCCCGCAGGCCGGAGGCGGAGACGGCGGCACCCAGCCATACGGACACGTCCCCCCGGCGGGCGGTGATCCGGTTCAGCAAGGAGGCGGCGTTGGAACTGCCCTCCAGCCTGTAGCCGCTGCGGTCCAGAGAAGGGGACAGGCAGCGCCAGCCCACCTGCTCCAGGGCCTGGATGGCCCCCTCCTCCGGGTTCCGGAGGTATACCAGCCGGGTCTTGGTGAAGGTGGCCCGGTACAGGGCGTCGTTGCCCCGGTGGAGCTGTTCTTCCAGGGGTTCTCCGGCGGTGCCGTCCACCAGAATGCCCACGGTGTGGCCGGAGGCGGTCATCCGCCGCAGCAGGGCGCCGTTCGCTTCCAGGTAATCCGGCGTACAGTAGAAGGTGGCCCAGCCTTTTGCCCGGTCCAGAGCATCCAGCAGATTCCCGGCGGTCTGGGAGGCCTCAATGCACAGATGAATCCGGGCACCCACAGTGGGGGCTTCCGGCGTTTCCGGCTCCGGGGTCTCCGGTTCAGTGGCCTGAGGGCTTTTGGCGGCGGTGTAGGTGTTGTACCGATCCTCCATATTATAGGTGGCGGCATTGGCAAACTCCCTGGCGCTCATGCCGAAGTCCGGGGACCGCAGCCACACCAGATGACCGTTGGCCACCTCGGTAACGGAGTATTGCAGGCCGAAGAAGCTGGCCACCATGGAGGCGGGCACGAAGGTCACGCCGCCGGACTGGATGGTGCCGGGGGTGTAGATGTTGCCGCTGCTGTCCTGGGCGCTGCCCTTTTTCCATTCGAACAGCAGGGCCCGGCGGTCCTTTTCCAGCACCGTCATGCCCTTGGCAGTATTGTTGATGACGGAGATCCCCAGGTTGGTGAACACCGACGCGGCCGCATACAGGTAGCCGCCGGACCAGAAGGGCATGGTGGCATCCGTCAGCGGCAGGACACTTTCCTCAGCCGCCACGAAGTATACGCTGCCTGTGGCCCGGACCGGAGCGCCCAGCTGAAAGAGCAGCAGAACGCACAGCAGTCCGGCAATCCAGCGCTTTTTCATGCCCACCCCTCCTTTAATGAGTTTCAGAATATCATATTTTACCACAGGTCTGCCGCCGTTGTAAAGCGGGGCCTTATCCGTCGTAGACTTCCACGGTGACGCCGGTGTAGTAGTGGGTCAGAATGGCCTTGTAGTCCGCCCCTTCCACCGCCATGGCGTTGGCTCCGTACTGGCTGAGGCCCACGCCGTGGCCGTAGCCGGTGACATAAAAGACGAAGCTGCCGTCCTGCAATTCCCAATCAAAGCAGGCGGACCGCAGCCCCAGGGCGGAGCGGACCGTACCGCCCTTCACCGTCACGCCGCCTACTTCCAGAGTCTCCACGCTGCCGGCGCTGTCCCGGACAGCGTTTTTTAGCCAGCTTTTCCTGTCCCCGGAGAGGTCTGCCGCCGGAATTTTGGCCAGCAGCTTTTCCTTCAGAACTTCCGGCGTGAACTCCACCCGGCTGTAGTAATTGGGGATGCTGGCGGCGGCCTCCGGAGAATCCACCGGCTGCAGATAGGGCAGGTCATTCTGCCACACCTGTCCGGCGGCCCGGGTCAGTCCGGCGGAACTGGAATGGAACACCGCCAGAATGGGCACGCCGCCGTAGAGGATGGCCTCGCCGTCGGTGGCGGTGACAGCCTCCCGGATCTTGGCTTCGCAGGCATCCGCCTGACCGCCCCAGTTGGCCCGGGCGTTTTCCATGGAGATGTAGGCCTGGCAGCAGGTGGAATCTGTGCAGATGTCCGCCGTGTCCCCGTGGTTGCTGCCGGAGACCAGCTTGTACAGCGTGTAGGTCCGGGCAGCTACCGCCTGGGCCTTCAGGGCCTCCGGTTCAAAGGAGGCAGGCATTTCCGCCGCCGTGACCCCCACCAGGTAGTCCGCCAGAGTCATCTCCCGGACGGCATCGCCGTCCAGCACCCGCAGCGTCCGCTCGCAGTCGTGAACAGCCTGGGCCGGAGAGCCTGTCTCCTCCTGGGGCGGTGGCGCAGCGGCCTGCGCCTCCGGCAGTTCCGCCGCCTTGACCGGCCCCTGGGTCAAAGCCCACGGCAGCAAAAACAATCCCAGCAGCGCCGCCGCAGAAACGGCGGCTGTTTCTTTCCAGATGCCCATGGCTCCGTCCTCCTCTGCTTGTCCGGAAATAGATGATCCCGTTAAGGGAGCGTATGCGCCGGGACACAGAAAAATGAGCGCCTTCATGGACAAACCGGAAAAACCGTGCTATACTGCAGAGGAAATCTACGGGGGCCCTCCCCGGTTCCGAAAGGATATGGACTATGAAACGTTTCTCTGCTTCCATTCTGGGCGTGTGCTTCGGCGCGGCCGGATTTGTGCTGCGGCTGCTGCAAAACCGCACCGGCTTTGAGCCGGACACCGGCCTACCGGTTCCCGGCAATATTCCGGCCCTGGCGCTGCCGGTGCTGCTGGTGCTGGCGGCGGTGGTTTTGTACCTGGCTGCCTGCCGCACGCTGCCCCAGAAGGCGGAGGAACCCTTTGAGGTGCGGTTCCGGCTGGACGACAAGGGCGGACTGACCGCCGTTCTGGCAGGCAGCTGCATCATGGCGGCCTCCGGGGTGATGGACCTGCTGGAGGCCGTGGGGGGAAGCGCCGCGGCGGTGTCCGCCGACGGCATGGAGATCGTGGCGACCGGAACCGGCGGCTCCGGGGTGGCCATCGGCGTACTGTCTGTCGTTTCGGGTGTGTGCCTTGCGGCGGGGACCATCCTCTGCCGCCGGAAGAATACGCCGCCGCTGATTTTCCTGGCGGCGCCTGTGTGCCTGCTGGCCCGGCTGATTTTGGTTTACCGGCTCCGGTCCACGGACCCGGTGCTGGCGGACTATTATTTGGAAATCCTGGGGCTGATGTTCCTGATTCTGGCCACTTACCGCCTGTCCGGTTTCGCTGTCCAGGCGGGGCGGCCCCGGATATTCACCCTTTACGGGGAAGCTGTCGTCATCCTGGCGCTGACCATGCTGCCGGACGGCGCGGCGCCCGCCATGGTGCTGATGCTGGGCGGTGCCCTGGCTCTGACAGGCTTCCAGATGATGCTGGAGCCCGGTCCGGCGTCTCAGCCTGTCGAAGAGAATACCTGAGAACCAAACAGCGGCCTGACGGAGTTCGTCAGGCCGCTGTTATATGTTCGTTAGGTTCAGGTTCCGGGCATTTTTTCGGTTATTGAACATGAAAAGACCGCCTTGCGGCGGTCTTTCCACATATGATTGGGAAGATTGGATGAAAAGAAGTTTTGTCTCTTGCAAGTATTAAGATACAGGAGAATTATTAAGCAAACCAGCAGGAGATGTTACAAAAGTTTTAAATCTTTCCCGTCTCCGACCCGTTTTTCCGCAGGCTGCCAAAAAAACCGGTTAGCACTGCCTGACAATCCTCCGCCAGGATGCCGCCCACCAGGGCGGGGCGGTTGGGAAATTCCTCCATAAAGAGATTGGTCACGCCGCCGCAGGCGCCGAAGGCACGGTCCCGGGCGCCGTAATACACCTTCGGGATCCGGGCGTTCAGAATGGCCCCGGCGCACATGGGACAGGGCTCCAGGGTCACGTACAGCTCGCAGTCGTCCAGCCGCCAGCTGCCCAGGGCCGCGTTGGCCTGGGCCATGGCCTCCATTTCCGCGTGGGAGGAGACGGCCTGCTTTTCCTCCCGGCGGTTCCGGCCCCGGCCGATGACCACGCCCTGACGGACGATGACGCACCCCACAGGCACTTCCCCTGCCGCCGCGGCCTCCCGGGCCAGGGCCAGAGCCTGGGCCATATAAATTTTCTGCTGATCCGCCATGGGTACCCTCCTCCTGTATGAAAATTGGCATATTTGTCCAAACTCTCCGTATGTTATACCATATGGAGGGGACTGCTATGAAACACGCTGAAAAGCACCGCGCCGATCCGGAACTCCTGGCCCTGCAGACGGAACTGAAGGCTGCCCAGAGTGATCTGGCCCTGGCCTACCGCCAGTTTGACCAGGCCACCGCCCCGGAGCTGGTGGAATCCTGCATCTACCGCATCAGCGCCGCCAAGGCCCGCTGTGACTATTATCTCCGGGTGCTGAAGCTCCGGGAGCCGGGGGCCGCCGGAGCCGTCAAGGGAGATGTCCTATGGACCTGAACCAGAAGATCATCGCCGGACTGCTGCTGGCCTTTTTCCTCATCACCCTGCTGCGGATCTTCAGCACGCCCCTGCGGCTGGCGCTGAAGCTGCTGGCCAATACAGCCCTGGGATTTCTGGCGCTGTGGGCCGTCAATGCCACGGCAGCCCTCACCGGCATTACCCTGGGGCTGAACCTCTGGAACGCCCTGACCATCGGTGTTCTGGGCCTGCCGGGCTTCGCGCTGCTTCTGCTGGTGCAGTGGGTCCTGTAGGGCTACATAGGCCGCCTGCCCCGGAGGGGACTGACCCTCCGGGCTCTTTTTGAAAATGCAGTTTCAGAAAACGAGAGATAATCAGAGAAAAAAGGAGATTTTAAAAGCATTTCGCACAGTAAATAAAAATCGTGTTGACACCGGCGGCCATTCATGCTATAACTATCCTTGCTCCGATTTTAACCCGGAGCTCTTGATTTGTAAAGGAATCAAATTTATATACGGAGGAAACAATCCATGTCCACTTTTATGGCGAACAAGGCCAACATTGAGCGCAAGTGGTACATCCTGGATGCTGCCGGCAAGCCCCTGGGCAAGACCGCTGTCCGGGCTGCTGACCTGCTGCGCGGCAAGACCAAGGTTACCTACACTCCCCATGCCGACTGCGGCGACAACGTCATCATCATCAACGCCGGCAAGGCTGTCCTGACCGGCAACAAGCCCGAGCAGAAGATCTACCGGACCCACTCCGGCTGGATCGGCGGCCTGAAGGAGACCAAGTACCGCATCCTGATGCAGGAGAAGCCCGAAACCGCTATGCGTGTTGCTATCCGCGGCATGATGCCCCGGAACACCGTCTGCAAGGATTCTCTGAAGCGCCTGCACATCTACGCTGACGCCAACTATGAGCAGCAGGCTCAGAAGCCCATCGTGCTGGACTAAGGAGGAGTAAGAGAATGTATCAGTCTAAGAAGCCTTATCTGTATGGCACCGGCCGCCGCAAGTCTTCCGTGGCCCGCGTCCATCTGTTCCCCAACGGCACTGGTTCCATCACCATCAACGGCCGTGACATCGACGAGTATTTCGGCCTGGAGACCCTGAAGATGGTCGTCCGTCAGCCCCTGGAGGCTACCGGCAACACCGGCAAGATGGACATTGTGGCTACCGTCACCGGCGGCGGCGTGTCCGGCCAGGCCGGCGCCCTGCGCCACGGTGTGGCCCGCGCCCTGCTGCTGGCCAGCGAGGACAACCGCGCCATCCTGAAGAAGGCCGGTTTCCTGACCCGCGATCCTCGTATGAAGGAGCGCAAGAAGTACGGTCTGAAGGCCGCCCGTCGCGCACCCCAGTTCTCCAAGCGTTAACAGAACATCCATTACAGGCACCTGCTTTTGGCAGGTGCCTGTTTTTTGCCCTTTCCGCGGCGGCAGGCACCCGGTCCCGGCTTGACAAGCCGGTGGACTGCCGTTACAATAGGGGCGAATCAACAGGCTGCGGATGTGCGCAGACAATGGTTAGATGAATTGAACTGTGGGGTGGTCCATCCATGGGAACGAATTTCTGGGATCGGAATGCGGGGCGGTATGACCGCTTCATGGAAAAGGACAGGGTGGCTTACGAGCAGATGTATGGGCTGATCCGTCCGGTGGTCCGGCACAAGACAGTGCTGGAACTGGCCACCGGCACAGGACTCATTGCCAAGCATATCCTGCGGGAGGCGGACCGGATCGAGGCCACAGATGCCTCTCCGGAAATGATCGCCGCGGCGCGGCAGGGGAACTGCTCCGCCAAGCTCCATTTCTCCGTGGAGGACCTGTTCTGCCTGCCCTACGGGGAGGACTCCTTTGACGTGGTGATCGCCGCCAATGTGCTCCATGTGATTCCGGAGCCGGAGCGGGCCCTCCGGGAAATGGGGCGGGTGCTGAACGGCGGCGGCACACTGATCGTACCCACCTTTACCCATGGGGACAACACCTTGCCGGGGAAAATCAAGGCACTTTTCATGCGGGCGGCGGGATTTCCGCTGCACAGCCGGTGGACCGGGCCGGAATATCTGGCCTTTTTGGAAGCCAACGGCTGGCGGGTCCGGAGGAATGAGACTCTTCCGGCGTCGTTCCCACTGACCTATGCGGAGTGTGTGAAAGAGGAAGAAGTATGACGGACGCGGGTTTGAACGCAGGCATGTGGCTGCTGTTTGCAGGGTCCTTCCGCAAAAACCTGGAACTTGTGCTGGGGATGGACCGGGAAACGGCGAAAGCCACCACCCGGAAAGCGAAGGCGGCCTACCGGAAAATCCTGGCGGAGGTGCCGCCCTTTGAGAAGAAAGACCGGTTCCAGATCAACCTCATCAGCTGCGCCATGCTGGGGGCCTTCGTCCTCTCCATGCCCCAGCGGCCGGATGTGGAGCAGCTGACGGAGTACTACGCCAAAACCATGATGACTCCGGCCATGAAATGGTTCTGCCGCCAGAGCGGCAAGCAGAAATTTACGTCCAAGGATCTCCGGGGCATGGAGGAGACGGCCAGGCTGAAAGCCGCCGACCGGAATCCCTACTCCTGGAACATGGACTACTACCCGTACCCGGACGGCAGCGGCTACGAGGCACGGTTCACCGCCTGCGGCATCTGCACGCTGATGAAAAAGCTGGGGCTGTATGACCTGACCCCGGCCCTGTGCCATCTGGACTACACCATGAGCGAGGCAGGGGGCGCGTCCCGCTTCGTGCGGCAGTACACCCTGGCCTCCGGCGGACCCTACTGCGACTGCGGGTATCAAAAGCTGCACTCGTAAACGAAAACGGACTTCTCTCAGGAGAAGTCCGTTTTTTCAGCCCAGGGCCACGTCCAGCACCATCATCACGCTGAACCCCACGGCGAAGAACAGAGTGCCCACGTTGGAGTGACTGCCCTGAGACATCTCAGGAATCAGCTCCTCCACCACCACGTACAGCATGGCCCCCGCCGCAAAACTCAGGAGATAGGGCAAGGCCGGTACGATCAGCTGGGCGGCCAGAATGGTCAGCACCGCGCCGATGGGCTCCACCACGCCGGAGAGGACGCCGTCCCGAAAGGCCCGGCCCTTGGGCATCCCCTCTGCCCGCAGGGGCAGGGAGATGATGGCACCCTCAGGGAAGTTCTGGATGGCGATGCCCAGGGACAGCGCCAGGGCTCCCGCCGCCGTGATCTGGGCGCTGCCGGAGAGGTATCCGGCATACACCACCCCCACGGCCATGCCCTCCGGGATATTGTGGAGGGTGACGGCCAGCACCATCATGGTGGTCCGCTGCAGCTGGCTTTTGGGCCCCTCCACCTGACCGCTTTTGGCGTGGAGGTGGGGGATGATGTGGTCCAGGGCCAGCAGGAATAAAATGCCGATCCAGAATCCGGCGAAGGCCGGGAGAAAGACCAGCCGTCCCAGGGCGGCGGACTGCTCAATGGCGGGAATCAGCAGGCTCCACACCGACGCCGCCACCATGACCCCGGCGGCAAAACCGGTGAGGGACCGCTGTACCCGGTCGCTGAGGGACTTTTTCATGAAAAAAACGCAGGCCGCGCCCAAAGACGTGCCGAGGAACGGGATCAGGATCCCATAAAATGCTTCCATACAAACCTGCTTTCCTGTATAAGTTAGAGCACTTTAACTACATAGATAGTATACCGTATCCGCGGCGGGATTGCAAGAGCGGCAGCGGGCGGACAGGAAAAAATCTGGATTTTTCAGCAGAGGGGGCTTGGCAAATTAGATGGCTTTAACTATAATTCATAACAGCGTTATGAAACAATGTTATGAATGTGAGGGAGCCTATGCCTTTTCCCCCGCCCAGATGCTGACGGTGCTGCCCTTCGGCTGGCTGTTTTACCTCCACGGCACCTTGACCGTCGAGACCTTCGTCACGGTCATCATCCTGTCTCTGGGCATGTCGGCCCCCATTGTGGCGGCCTTCAACTTCGTGGATACCCTGGCCCAGGTGGACGAGATCCTGAAGGCGGAGGAGCAGGTCCACGGAAATACGCCCGTCACCTTTGCCGGCCACGATATCGAGGTCAAAAACGTCTCCTTCGGCTATCACGCGGACAAGGAGATCCTTCACGGCGTCAGCCTGTCCATCCCCCAGAACAACATGACTGCCCTGGTGGGCCCCTCCGGCAGCGGCAAGACCACCTTCTGCAATCTGGTAGCCCGGTTCTGGGATGTGGACAGCGGCAGCGTGAAGATCGGCGGCACCGACGTCCGGGATTACACCCTGGAATCCCTTATGGACCAGATCAGCATGGTGTTCCAGAATGTGTACCTCTTTGCCGACACCATTGAGAACAACATCAAGTTCGGCTGTCCCAATGCCACCCACGAACAGGTGGTGGAGGCGGCGAAGAAGGCCTGCTGCGACGATTTCATCCAGGCTCTGCCGGACGGCTACAACACCGTCATCGGCGAGAGGGGCGCCTACTTCTCCGGCGGCGAGAAGCAGCGGATCTCCATCGCCCGGGCCAGGCTGAAGGACGCCCCCATCATCATTCTGGACGAGGCCACCGCCAACGTGGACCCGGAAAACGAGGACCGGCTGCAAAAGGCCATTGAGGCCCTGACCCGGAACAAGACCATTCTCATGATCGCCCACCGGCTGAAAACCGTCCGCAGCGCCGACCAGATCCTGGTGCTGGACGGCGGAAGATCGTTCAGCATGGTCGGCACGAGGAACTGATCCGGCAGCCCGGCATCTACGCCGATTTTGTAGGCGGCAAAAAGGAGACAGCGGGCTGGAAGCTGTAAAACCGAGAAATTTATAAACCTGCGCGAAACCCGGAGAGAGGATTTCCCCTCTCCGGGTTTGGCTTATGCTTTTGCACAGCCAAATTGGAAATGTGCCATTTCCTCGCCCTGCGGGGCGATCGGAAATGATGCACGAAAACTTCATGCGCCGGTGCTTTGCGTATTTTCATGGTGCGGTGCCAGCGCATGAAGTTTCATGCCTGCGAAAAGATAAAACGGGCCGGACTTCGAAAAGAAGTCCGGCCCGTTTGGACAGTGCGGCAGATCTCAGAGGGCGAAACCGTCGGGGAACACCACGGTCAGCATCCACTTGAAGGCCTCCTCGCCGTAGACAGCGTGGGGCACGGTGGCGGGCATGACCAGGGTCTCCCCGGCCTTGACGATGTGGGGCACGCCGCCCACGGTGAAGCGGCCCACGCCCTCCAGCACCGTGACCATGGCATCGCCGGTAGAATCGTGGGTACTGATCTCCTCGCCCTTGTCGAAGGCGAACAGTGTCACGCTGACAGCCTTGTTCTGGGCCAGGGTCTTGCTGACCACCTGGCCCGGCTGGATGGACACCAGGTCCGCCAGCTTCAAAACCGTTTCGTGGTCGATATTCTTGATAAATTTCTGCATATTGATAGCCTCCTCTGTGTTGTGAAAAGACCGGGATCTGCACTCTGGTCCTTTCTGTGGTTGTTTGTGATTCCTTGTGGAAGCGGCGCTTTGGCGTACCCACCAGAGCCTTGCCGTCCCGGGCATCTCGTTGGCCGTTGTGCTTCGCTCCATGACTGCAAAGCCAGCTATATCCATGGATTCTGGCAAGATGGAGTTCAGCAGTCCCTACCATCAGTTGACAAGGGCAAATACGGTTTTTCAGTGCAGAAACAGTGCCTGACTTCGTTTCCTTCATTGCCAGGCGTCAGCCTCGCCATGCCGCCGGAAAGCGTGGCTGCCCTTGTCAACTGATGGTATTATATCGGGAGCTTTCCCCTTTTGCAACCGCTGTTTCCCCGGCCCTTGACAAGGGGGGCGCGGATGCGTATTATAAAAATAACGAAATTTCCGCACAGAAAGGATCTTTTCCATGAAGCTTGTCACCTATTCCCACCAGGGTGCCCAGGGGGTGGGCGTCATCGCCTCCGATCCCCAGAAGGTAGTCCCCGTGGCTGCCCTGGGCTTCTCCGCCCAGGACATGAACCAGTTCATCCGGCAGCTGGACGGCCGCTCCCCCACGGAATTTACCGCCCAGGCGGATGCCGCCCCGGGCCTGCCCCTGTCCGACTGCCGCCTGCTGGCCCCCATTCCCCGTCCGCAGCAGGATGTGGTTTGTCTGGGGGTGAACTATTATGAGCACCGGGACGAGACTTTAGCCTCCAACATCAAATACGACGGCCAGCTGAACAAGACCATCTACTTCAGCAAGCGGGTCAATCGGGCAGTGGACCCCAACGGTGCCATCGAGAGCCACGCCGACCTGACCAGCCAGCTGGACTATGAGGTGGAGCTGGCTGTGATCCTGGGCCGGGACGCCAAAAACGTCCCTATGGACCAGGTGAAGGACTATGTGCTGGGCTATACCATCCTCAACGACGTCAGCGCCCGGGATCTGCAGGCTGCCCATCAGCAGTGGTACTTCGGCAAGAGCCTGGACAACTTCACCCCCATGGGGCCCTGGATCGTCACCCGGGACGAGTTTGACTGGATGCCCAAGACCGGCATCCGCTCCTACGTCAACGGCGAACTGCGGCAGAACAGCAGCACCGACCTGATGATGACCTCCATCGAGGACGCCGTCCACCAGCTGACCCAGGGTGTTACCCTGCTGGCAGGCACCATCATCGCCATGGGCACCCCCTCTGGCGTGGGCATGGCCTTCACGCCTCCTAAGTTTATGCGCCCCGGCGACGTGGTCCGCTGCGAGATCGACGGCA
The DNA here is from genome assembly GCA_900550685.1 of uncultured Oscillibacter sp. GTDB lineage: Bacteria > Bacillota > Clostridia > Oscillospirales > Oscillospiraceae > Oscillibacter. The sequence goes on from URTS01000022.1 coordinate 17,575, forward strand.
TCGGCGCACTGGAAAATACGGTGGAGTGAAACCTCCCCTGGGTTTCTGCGCCGCCGCCGCAAAAAAATAAAAAAGAGGAAGCTGAGATCAGCTTCCTCTTTTTTGGTTGGTTTCTTCTGTCTTAGAAGTACCGCTTCAGCATGCCCTCCAGAGCCTTGCCGTGACGGGCCTCGTCGCGGGCCATCTCGTGGACGGTGTCGTGAATGGCGTCCAGGCCGTTCTTCTTGGCGCAGGTGGCCAGTTCCACCTTGCCGGCGGTGGCACCGTACTCGCAGTCAACGCGCCACTTCAGGTTCTTCTCGGTGGAAGAGGTCATGTTGCTCTCCAGGTCGCTGCCCAGCAGCTCGGCGAACTTGGCGGCGTGCTCAGCTTCCTCATAGGCGGCCTTCTCCCAGTACAGGCCGATCTCGGGATAGCCCTCGCGGTGGGCGATCCGGGCCATGCACAGATACATGCCCACTTCGCTGCACTCGCCGTTGAAGTTGGCCATCAGCTGGTCGAAGATATACTTCTTGTCTTCCTCGGAGATGTCGGGGTTGTTCTTCACGGTGTCGGCATAGACGCCGAACTTATGCTCAGCAGCCAGCTTGATCTCGCCCTGAACCTCGTTGAAAGCGTTTTTGGCGTGGCAGACGGGGCACTCAACCGGAGCCTCGGGACCCTCGTAAATATAACCGCAAACCTTGCAGACCCACTTCTTCATAATTGTATCCTCCTTATTGACTCTATATGGTGAATATCTTATCTTTCCTATCCGATTTTGTTTCGGTGACTGTAGTATATCAGGATTCGTTTCTATCTGCTAGTTGCAAATGCAACTTTCAATAAATTTTCTCAAAAAGTTCAAAAAAACAGGGAAAGCCATGGGGACTTTCCCTGTTTTTGAGGTTAAAGATACTTAACCATTTCTCCCATGGGCTTGCGCACGGTGTGGAGCTTGGCGGGATGGGCTCCCTCGGCAGGATAGCCCAGGGCCAGTATGGCGGTCATGTTCAGACCCTCCATTTCCGGGAAGGCCGCCAGCAGCTTCTCAGGATTAAACATGCCCACATAGGTGGTGCCCAGGCCCAGATCCGCCGCCTGGAGCATCATCTGAGTGGCGGCAATGGTGGCGTCGATCTCGCCGTGGTCCTTGTTGTCGTGCTCACGATGCCAGGCCTCCTTCGGGTCATAACCCACGGCGATGATCACCGGAGAATGAAGGTGGCAGTACAAGCAGGCATCGGCCTTTTCCAGGGCCTCCGGGCTTTGGATCACAAATATCCGCTGGGGCTGATTGTTGTGGGCGGTGGGGGCGTTGCGGCCAGACTCCAGGATCAGGTCCAGCTTTTCCTGCTCCACCGGGCGGGCGTCAAATTTCCGCAGAGAATAGCGGGCTGCGGACAGCTTTTCAAAATTCATTGGGATTCCTCCTCATTTGTTTGATCGTGCTGATTGTCAGCGTGTCGAAAAAGTCTTTTCGCCCCGCTGAGCAAGTTTT
>URTS01000023.1 GCA_900550685.1 uncultured Oscillibacter sp.
GCTTAAAAACGAGAATGCCAATGTCAAGAAGAAAGTCTTGGCGCTCAATCTCTCAGACGGTCAGGTTGCATCAATCGAGACAGACGACGGACTACGTATTGTTGTGTCATTTACAGAAAAGCGCCAGAAGAAAGATGCTTTCAACCGCACCAGAGGGCTTTTGCGACTCCAGGCAAAGGTAGCCTCCGGCAAGATCACTAAGAAGCACATAAATAATCGAGGCTACAACAAATATCTGCGAATTGAAGGAGAGGCGAATATAAGCATCGATCTTGAAACTTTTGAGAAAGACGCGGCATGGGATGGTTTGAAAGGCTATGTAACCAATGCCACGCTCCCGGATGAAGAAGTCCTTGCCAACTACCATAACTTATGGTTTATCGAACGGGTATTCCGCATGAGCAAAACCGACCTGCAGATACGACCCATGTATCATCGTCTGAGGAATCGTATCGAGGGACATATCTGCATCTGCTTTTGCGTTTATGTCCTACAACTTGAGATGGAACGTCTGCTAAAGGCCGCAAACTCGACAATCACATTGGAGAAAGCCCGAGAGCTTGTAAAGACGATGTATGCTCTGACATACACTAAGTCCGGACATATCAAGCCCTCAAAGACAATGCTGCGCATGGATACTCTGCAACAGGAGCTATATCAGCTGGTCGACGAATGGGTAAAGTCTGATTTGGGTAACGCATGACGAAAACAGGAAAAAGGGAGAATAAACAAGCGGCATAACAAAAAAAGAAGGTGGCCTTTTCAGACACCTTCTTGATATTTAAGCTTGTAATAAATTCTTATTACTTACCTGCATGCATAATAGCAGCCTGAGCCGCGGCTACGCGGGCGATGGGCACGCGGAAGGGAGAGCAGGACACATAGTCCAGGCCCACCCGGTGGCAGAACTCCACAGAGGTGGGATCGCCGCCGTGCTCGCCGCAGATGCCCAGGTGCAGATCAGGATTGGTGCTGCGGCCCAGCTTGCAGGCCATATCCACCAGTTTGCCCACACCCTTCTGGTCCAGCTTGGCGAAGGGATCGTTCTCGTAGATCTTCTTGTCGTAGTAAGCGCCCAGGAACTTGCCGGCGTCGTCACGGCTGAAGCCGAAGGTCATCTGGGTCAGGTCGTTGGTGCCGAAGGAGAAGAAGGCGGCCTCCTTGGCAATCTCGTCGGCGGTCAGGGCCGCGCGGGGGATCTCGATCATGGTGCCCACCAGGTACTTCATGTCGGAACCGGCGGCCTGGATGATCTCGTCGGCGGTCTTGGTGACCACGTCCTTGACGTACTTCAGCTCCTTGACCTCGCCCACCAGGGGGATCATGATCTCGGGGACCATGTTCCAGTCGGGGTGCTTGGCCTGCACAGCCAGGGCGGCCTTGATAACGGCCCGGGTCTGCATGGCGGCGATCTCCGGATAGGTGACGGCCAGACGGCAGCCACGGTGGCCCATCATGGGGTTGAACTCATGGAGAGAGGCGATGATGTTCTTGATATCGGCCACGGACTTGCCCAGGTCCTCCGCCAGCTTCTCAATGTCGGCCTCCTCGGTGGGAACGAACTCGTGCAGAGGGGGATCCAGGAAGCGGATGGTGACGGGGCAGCCCTCCATGGCCTCATAAATGCCCTCGAAGTCGCCCTGCTGCATGGGCTCCAGAACGGCCAGGGCGGCCTCCCGCTGCTCCACCGTGTCGGAGCAGATCATGCGGCGGATGGCCCGGATGCGCTCGCCCTCAAAGAACATGTGCTCGGTACGGCACAGACCGATGCCCTGCGCGCCGAACTTCCGGGCCTGGGCGGCATCGTGGGGTGTGTCGGCGTTGGTGCGGACCTGGAGACGGCGGTAGCTGTCGGCCCAGCCCATGACCCGGCCGAACTCGCCGCCGATCTCGGCGTCGGTGGTGGGAACAGCGCCGTCATAGATCCTGCCGGTGGAGCCGTCAATGGAGAGCCAGTCGCCCTCATGGAAGGTCTTGCCCGCCAGCTCGAACTGCTTGTTCTCCTCATCCATCTTGATGTCGCCGCAGCCGGAGACGCAGCACTTGCCCATGCCGCGGGCCACAACGGCGGCGTGAGAGGTCATGCCGCCGCGAACGGTGAGGATGCCCTGGGCGGCCTTCATGCCCTCGATGTCCTCGGGAGAGGTCTCCAGACGGACCAGGACCACCTTCTCGCCCCGGGATGCCCACTCCTTGGCGTCCTCAGCGGTAAAGACAATCTTGCCGGAGGCTGCGCCGGGGGAAGCGGCCAGAGCGGCACCGATGACGGGGGTCTCCTTCAGCACCTTGGCATCGAACTGGGGATGCAGCAGGGTATCCAGGGACCGGGGCTCGATCATGGCCACGGCCTTCTTCTCGTCGATCATGCCCTCGTCCACCAGGTCGCAGGCGATCTTCAACGCGGCGGCAGGGGTGCGCTTGCCGTTGCGGCACTGGAGCATATACAGCTTGCCGTGCTCCACGGTGAACTCCATGTCCTGCATATCCCGGTAATGCTCTTCCAGGATGCCGCAGACCTTCACAAAGTCGGTGTAGGCCTGGGGGAACTTCTCCGCCATCTCGCTGATGGGCATGGGGGTCCGGACACCGGCCACCACGTCCTCGCCCTGGGCGTTGGTCAGGAACTCGCCGAAAAGCTTCTTCTCGCCGGTGGCGGGGTTGCGGGTAAAGGCCACGCCGGTGCCGCAGTCGTCGCCCATGTTGCCGAAGGCCATGGACTGCACGTTGACGGCGGTGCCCCAGGAGTAGGGGATGTCGTTATCCCGGCGATACACATTGGCGCGGGGATTGTCCCAGGAACGGAACACGGCCTTGATGGCACCCATCAGCTGCTCCTTGGGATCGGTGGGGAAATCGGAACCGATCTTGGACTTGTACTCGGCCTTGAACTGCATGGCCAGCTCCTTCAGGTCCTCAGCGGTCAGCTCCACGTCCTGGGTGACGCCCCGGGCTTCCTTCATCTGGTCAATGAGCTGCTCGAAATACTTCTTGCCCACTTCCATGACCACGTCGGAGTACATCTGGATGAAGCGGCGGTAGCAGTCCCAGGCCCAGCGGGGGTTGTTGGACTTCTTGGCGATGACATCCACCACGTCCTCATTGAGGCCCAGGTTCAGGATCGTGTCCATCATGCCTGGCATGGAGGCCCGTGCGCCGGAGCGGACGGAGACCAGCAGGGGATTCTCGTGGTCGCCGAACTTCTTGCCGGTGATCTTCTCCATCTTCTCGATGTATTCCATGATCTCGGCAAAGATCTCGTCGTTGATCTTCTGGCCGTCCTCATAATACTGGGTGCAGGCCTCGGTGGTGATGGTGAAGCCCTGGGGCACCGGCAGGCCGATGTTGGTCATCTCCGCCAGGTTGGCGCCCTTGCCGCCCAGCAGCTCCCGCATGGTGGCGTTGCCCTCGGTGAACAGGTAGCAGTACTTCTTGCTCATACGATCTCTCCTTCAATATTTACCCAAAGCAGGCAGAATAAAAACCAAGGATCGGCGGGCTGTTGGAAAATCTGAAAATCTCGTCCGTACCGATCCAATATAACCGTTTACATTATAATAAATCGTTTGAAAAAAAACAATCAATATATCTGACAAGAATTTAGCCGGAATTTAATCGTTTTCGATAAAGAAACCGTTCGTTTTTCCCGCCCGCCGGCTGTACCGCGCAAAAAAGGGCGGCGGTCTGTTCCATACAGGCCGCCGCCGGGGAGGTAATCGTTTCCGGCAGAACTTACTGAGGGAGGTCCTGACCCAGAATATACTTTTTCAGGGGCTTGTACAGCACCGCCGCGATCACCAGGGCCATGATGGTGTTGGGCAGCATATAGGAGCCGTTGTACACGATGGAGTAGGCGGAGGGGCTGGTGAAGGTCCACTTCATAAACTCCGTGGGGGCCAGGATCTTGTAAATGGTGACGCCGCTGATGTAGTGGACCACAAACCGGAAGAAGCAGCCCACCACGGTGCCCACGAAAATGCCCCACTTTTTGCCCTTGAACAGTCCCGCCAGGCCCAAAGGCGTGAAGGCCACCAGATAGTCCAGCAGCATGGACTGCCAGCCCCAGGCGTAGGCGCCGTCAAAGATCAGCTGAAGCAGACCGAAGGTGAAGCCCGCCATCAGACCCGGGGTCAGGCCCCAGCGGACGGCAAACAGCAGAATGGGGAACATGGCGGGGGTCAGGGAGCCGCCGTTGGGCAGTTCCATCAGCTTGATGTAGCTGAGGACCTGGGCCAGGGCCACCATCATGGCGCCCTCGCACAGCATCCGGACCCGGAGATGGGAATTGGTAACTTTTGCGGACATAAAGGTCCCTCCTGAAAAAAGTACCGCAGGCCACCAAACGGGCTTGCGGTACGGAAAAACGTTGTTGTCGTTCACTTCCTACGCCGGCATTACCCGGATCAGGTTCAAGGGACAGAAAGCGGGATAGCTTTTCATCTCAGCCGAACTTCCGTTCAGCGCCCCTGTGTTCAGTTTTCTGCGGTCTGCCTGCATTATAGGCGGTGCGCCGCCCTTTGTCAAGTACCAAAGGGCGGCGCTTTCGGGTCCTTTCTCTGCTTACCGGTGGGGCACGTGCCAGATGTTGTCGGCATACTCCGCCACGGCCCGGTCAGCAGCGAAAATGCCGCTGCGGGCGATGTTGTGCAGGCTCATGCTGTTCCAGGCCCTCCGGTCCTCGTAGGTCTCCGCCATGCGGCGCTCCGCGTCGCAGTAGGCCCGGTAGTCCGCCAGCAGCAGGTATTCGTCCTGGCTGATGAGCCGCTGATACAGGTCCTCATAGCTGACGCCGTCCCGAAAGCCCTTCCGCAAAGCGTTCAGGCACCGTTCCAGCTGGGGATCGTGGCTGACGTACCGCTGGGGCACGTAGCCCTCCTGGCGCAGCTTCGCCGCTTGGTCGGCGTGGAGGCCGAAGAGGAACATGTTCTCGTCTCCCAGCATGTCGTGCATCTCCACATTGGCGCCGTCCAGGGTGCCCACAGTGAGGGCGCCGTTCATCATGAACTTCATGTTGCCGGTGCCGCTGGCCTCTTTTCCGGCGGTGGAGATCTGCTGGCTGACCTCGCTGGCGGGCATCAGATGCTCCGCCAGGGACACCCGGTAATTTTCCAGAAACACCACCTGAAGCCTGCCCCGGCAGCGGGGATCGTGAGAAATGTCGTCCGCCAGGGAGTTGATGAGGTGGATGATCCGCTTGGCCACGGCGTAGCCCGGGGCGGCCTTGGCGCCGAAGAGGAAGGTGTGGGGCCGGGTGATGCAGTTGGGATCGTCCTGCAGCTGCTGGTACAGGGTGATGATGTGCAGCACATTCAGCAGCTGACGCTTGTACTCGTGGAGCCGCTTGACCTGCACGTCGAAAATGGCGTTGGGGTCCAGTGTCACGCCCTGGACCTTCTTGGCGTAGTCGGCAAAATCCGCCTTGTTCCGCTGCTTGATCTCGTCCAGCCGCTGAAGGACGGCATCGTCATCGGCGTAGCCGTCCAGCTTTTTCAGTGCCTGGGGATGGAGAAGGTAATCGTCCCCGCCGGTGAGGTCCCGCACCAGGCCGTCCAGCCCGGGATTGATCTCGCTGAGCCAGCGGCGGTGATCGATGCCGTTGGTGACGTTGGTGAACTTCCAGGGCTCCATGGCGCAGGCGTCCTTGAAAACGTCCTTTTTCAGGATCTCGGAGTGGAGGCCGGACACGCCGTTGACGGACAGGCAGCCCGCGATGCACAGGTTGGCCATCCGGACCTCGCCGCCCCAGATGATGGCCATTTTCTCCGTTTTGGCCGGGTCGTGGTAGAAGTCCTCCACCTTGGCCTGCCAGCGGTGGGCGATCTCCTGGATGATCTGCCACACCCGGGGCAGCAGGGATTCCACCAACTGCTGGGGCCAGCGCTCCAAGGCCTCGGAGAGGACCGTGTGGTTGGTGTAGGCCACGGACTGGGAGGTGATGGCCCAGGCCTCGTCCCAGGTCATGCCCGCCTCGTCCATAAACAGGCGCATCAGCTCCGGGATCACCAGGGCCGGGTGGGTGTCGTTGATCTGGATGACGTTCTTCTCGTGGAAATTTTTCAGGGTGCCGTAGGTCTCCAGGTGACGGGTGATGATGGACTGCACCGTGGCGGAGACGAAGAAGTACTGCTGCTTCAAGCGCAGGGACTTGCCCTCGTAGTGGTTGTCCTCGGGGTAGAGGACCTTGGCGATGGTCTCCGCCATGGCCTCGTCCTCGGCGGCCTTCAGGTACTCGCCCCGGGAGAAGAGGGCCATGTCCACCGGCCGGGTGGACCGGGCATCCCACAGCCGCAGAGTGTTGACGTGGCCGGTGCCGTAGCCCGCCACCACCATGTCGCAGGGGACGGCCAGCACCGTGGCGGCGTTTTCGTTGATGATATGGAGGTGGCCGTCGTGCCAGAATTCCCGGAGGGTGCCGCCGAAGTGGACGGTCTGGGCCTCGTCGGGCTTGGGCAGCAGCCAGGAGGAGCCCACGCCTTTCCAGTCGTCGGGCAGCTCCACCTGCTGGCCCTCCACGATCTTCTGCTTGAAAATACCCAGTTCATAGCAGATGGAGTAGCCGGTGGCAGGAATGTCCAGGGTGGTCATGGAGTCCAGATAGCAGGCGGCCAGACGGCCCAGGCCGCCGTTGCCGAGGCCCGCGTCCGGCTCCAGCTCAAAAATGTCCCCGGCCTTGAAGCCCAGATTTTCCAGGGCCTCCTTCAGCTGGGGCAGGATCCCCAAGTTGTAGGCGTTTTTCATCAGGCTTCGGCCCATGAGAAATTCCAGGGACAGGTAGTGGACCTGCTTTTTCTTTTCGATCTTGGTCTCCTTGGCGGTCTGCACGCCCCGGAGGGCCATCACATCCCGCAGCACCAGGGCGCAGGCCTTCATCATCTCCTGATCCGTGGCCTCTCCCGGCTCCGTGCCGAAGTTCAGGGCCAGCTTGGCGGTCAGGGCGTCTTGCAGGGTTTGGGTGGTAAATGGTACGGTCATAGAGGTTTACTTCGCCGTGGTCTTGGCGGCGCCTTTCTGTTTGGGTTTGGTGGTTTTTGCGGTTTTTTTGCCATCGGCAGCCGCCGTTTTCCGGGCAGGCTTTTTGGTGGTTTTCGCGGCCTGTTCAGCGGGCTTTTTGGCCGCCGTTTTCCGGGGAGATGCCTTCTTTTTGGCCGCCGATTCCGAAGCGGGGGCCGGCTGGGGAGCCGGGGCCGCATCCGGTGCATCGGAAGCCCCGGAAGCCTTGGCAGCACTGGCCTGCGCGTCCTGCTCCGGCTCAGCGGAAACGCCGGTGACAGAGGCATAGATCTTCAAATATTCCCCCGCGCTGCGGTTCCAGCTGAAGTCCTGCTCCATGGCCCGCTGCCGCAGCCGGGCAAAGGCATCGGGGTAGTCCTTGTAGAGGTACACCGCCTCCCGGATCACGTGGAGCATGTCGGCGCTGGAATAGTTGGCAAAGGTGAAGCCGGTGCCGCTGTCCCGCCAGGCCTCGTAAGGGCGGACGGTGTCCTTCAAACCGCCGGTCTCCCGGACGATGGGCACCGTGCCGTAGCGCATGGCGATCATCTGGCTCAGGCCGCAGGGCTCGCTGCGGGAGGGCATCAAAAAGAGGTCCGCACCGGCGTAAATGGCCATGGACAGCGCCTCGTTATATCCCAGGCTCACCGCCATGCGGCCGGGGTACTGCTCTGCCGACCAGCGGAAAAAGTCCTCGTACCCGGCGTCGCCGCTGCCCAGCACCACAAACTGCACCGGCAGTTCCATGATGTCACCCATGACCTCCCGCAGGAGGTCCAGTCCCTTGTGGGACACCAATCGGCTCACCATGGCCACGATGGGGGTGTCCGGCTCCGGGTTCAACCCCATCTGCTTTTGCAGGGCCGCCTTGTCAGCGGCCTTGCCGGAGAGGTCCTTTAAAGAATAGTTGGCGGCGATGCGGGGATCCGCCGCCGGATCGTAAAGCTTCATGTCGATGCCGTTGAGTACGCCGGAGAGCTTATAGCCGCACTGGGTCAGAATGCCTTCCATCCGGTGGGCGAAATAGGGGTTTTTCAGCTCCTGGGCATAGGTGGGGGACACGGCGTTCACCGCGTCGGCGCACAGAATGGCGCCCTTCAGCAGGTTCACGTCCCCGTCCATCATCAGCGTGCCGTCGTCCGCCCAGCCCCGGTCCAGGCCGAAGAGGTCCCCCATGCACTCGGCGCCGTAGCGGCCCTGGTACTCGATGTTGTGGATGGTCAGCACCGTCCGGATGGAGCGGTAGCGGTCCTCCCGGACGCCGTCATCCTTCAGGTAGATGGGGATGAGGGCTGTCTGCCAGTCGTTGCAGTGGATCACATCCGGCCAGAAGTCCAGGTGGTCCAGCATTTTCACCACGGCCCGGGAGAAAAAGCCGAAGCGCTCGCCGTCATCCATGTAGCCGTACAGCGCCGGACGGCCGAAATACTGCTCGTTATCCAGGAAATACCAGGTAACGCCGTCCTTTTCCAGGGAAAAGAGTCCGCAGTAGGCGTGCCGCCAGGCCAGGTCCACATAGTCGAAGCAGTGGAAGGTCAGTTGGCCGCCGAACTGCTCCTTCACCCGCTGGTACAGCGGCAGGATCACCGCCGTCCGGGCCCCCTGCTCCGCCAGGGCAGGGGGGAGGGAACCGGCCACGTCGGCCAGGCCGCCGGTCTTGCAGAAGGGGACGGCCTCACTGGCCGCATACAAAATGTTCATGGTTTGCTCCTTTCGTGGCTGGGAAATTAGGAAGCCCATCCCGCCCGGATGCGGAAAATTCTCTTTAGATCACGCTGCCCTTGGCGATGACGATGGGATAGGTAGCATGGCCCATCATGGTGCGGCCCGGCAGCAGCTCCACGTTCTTGTCGGTGATGATGTGGGACGCCCGGGCCCCCTGCCGGATGGCCGTGCCCTTGAAAAGGATGCAGCCCTGGACCTCCGCCCCTTTTTCCACGGTGACGCCTGGGAAGAGGATGGAGTTCACCACGGTGCCCTCAATGCTGCAGCCCTCGGCCACCAGGGAGTTGAGGCACACGCCGTCCGGCCCGATGTAGGTGGAGGCCTTGTCGGCTCCCTTGGCCCGGACGGGCCGCTCCGGGGTGAAGAGGTCTGCCCGGATGTCCCTGTCCAGCAGCTGCATGGACCGGTCATAATACTCCTGCACGGAGCGGATCTGGGCGGCAAAGCCGCTGAAGGTATAGCTCTGGAGGTTCAGCAGATCCTGCTTGGCCTGGAGCACATCCCGGCGGAAGCTGTACTGGTCCCGGGCCTGGCACTCGTCCACCAGGGAGCGCAGCAGCTCCGTGGACATGATGAACACATCCAGGCTCCGGTAGCCCCGGGGCCGGTGCATGTTGATGAGCACCTCCCGGATGCGTCCGTCCGGTTCTTTCTCAAAATACGTACCGTTTTCCGTGGCGAAGCTGTCGTCTCCGCAGACGGCGGTGATGTCCGCGTGGGTGCGGAGATGGTGCTCGAAAATGTCCGCCAGGGGTAGGTTGGCCACCAGATCCCCCTCCATCAGCACCACATAGTCCTGCCGGATCTCGTCCAGATAGTCCCGGACGCCCGCCAGAGCCTCCATTTTGCCCCGGAAGGGGGTCACGCCCCAGTCGTGAAGGTAATTGAAGGGGGGCAGGAGATGGAGGCCGCCCCGCTTCCGGGACATATCCCACACCTTGCCGCTGCCCACATGGTCCAGCATGCTCTGATACCGGCCATGGAGCACCAGGCCCACATCGGTAACGCCTGCGTTCAGCAGGTTGGAAAGGGCGAAGTCCACCGCCCGGTAACGGCCGCCGAAGGGCATGGACGCGCCGGTGCGGCGCTCCGTCAGCTCCCGCAGCTCCGTGCGCTGGTCGTAAGCGAAAATGATGCCATGAAGACGGTTCATTTCAGCACCTCCTTACCGTGATGGTCCAGCATGACGCCGGGGGCAACCTCCCGGCCATCCTCCAGATCGCAGTCCGGCGCCAGCACCGTCAGGTCCCACTTCCCGTCATGAACGGAATCCGGCATGCCGCCGATGCGGCAGTCCTTTCCGATATGGCAGCCCTCGCCGATGATAGCATATTCAATGACGGCCCCGGATTCCACCGTGACACCGGGGAGGATCACGGAGTAGCTGATCCGGGCGCCCTTTTCAATGGTGACCCGGGGGGAGAGGACGGAGTTTTCCACCGTGCCCTCAATGACGCTGCCCCGGTTGATGGCGCTGTGACTCACGCGGCTGTCACTGCCCATGTAGGTGGGCGGCGCGTCCACGCTGCGGGCGTAAATGGGCCAGCTCTCGTCCGTCAGGTCCAGGCCGGATTCCGGGGAGAGCATATCCATGTTGGCGTCCCAGAGGGAGGTGAGGGTGCCCACGTCCTTCCAGTAGCCCTGGAAGCGAAAGGCTGCCATCCGCTGGCCGTCCGCAAGCATTTTGGGGATGATGTTCTTGCCGAAGTCGTTTTCGGAATTGGGGTTGGCCTCGTCCTCCGTCAGATACCACCGGAGGGCCTGCCAGGAGAACACGTAAATGCCCATGGAAGCCAGGTTGCTTTTCGGTTCCCTGGGCTTCTCCGTAAATTCGGTAATCATGTCGTTTTCGTTCACCGCCATGATGCCGAAGCGGCTGGCCTCCTCCCAGGGCACCTCCATGACGGAGATGGTGCAGGCGGCCTGGGCCTCCTTGTGGCGGCGGATCATCTCGGAGTAGTCCATTTTATAGATGTGGTCGCCGGAGAGGATCACCACATACTCCGGCTGATACTGGTCGATGAAGCCGATGTTCTGATAAATGGCGTTGGCGGTGCCCTTGTACCAGGTGCCGCCCTTGCTGCCCATGTAAGGCGGCAGGATGTGGACGCCGCCGTTGCTGCTGTCCAGGTCCCAGGGCTGGCCGGAGCCGATGTAGCTGTTGAGTTCCATGGGCCGGTACTGGGTCAGCACACCCACGGTGTCGATGCCGGAATTGGTGCAGTTGGACAGGGGAAAATCGATGATGCGGAATTTACCGCCGAAGGGAACGGCGGGGTTGGCCATGGCGCCGGTGAGGACATACAGGCGGCTGCCCTGTCCGCCTGCCAGCAGCATGGCGATGCACTCTTTTTTCATGGGTGTACCAGCTCCTTTTCCTTTTTCAGAACAATGATTTGCACGGCGGAAAACCGCCTTCTTTTACTTTTTCCGGGATCTTTCCCCTTTTCCGGCAGGCTTCTGCCTGCGGGACACTTGCTGTGGGAAAACCCCCTGGCCCCGGAGAAACACCGCCCCGAAGGCGGGGATCCGAATGACGGCGGAATGGTCCCGCCCGTGGGAGGGCACCGCCTCCACAGCAACCGGAGAGGTGTCCGCAAACCCGGTGCCGCCGAACGCCGGAGCGTCGGTGGTAAAGGCGGGGACATACTGCCGCCGGGGCGGCACCCCCACCCGGTACGCTCCATAATCGTTGGGGGAGAAGTTCACGGCGCACAGCAACTCGTTCCCCCCCCGGTCCCGGCGGAGAAAGACGATGACGTTGTTGTGGTTGTCGTCCGGCACCAGCCATTCAAAGCCCTGCCAGTCAAAGTCCACGTCCCACAGGGCCGGTTCCTCCTTATAAAAGGCGTTGGCGGCTTTGAAGAAGGCGTGAAGCCGCTGGTTTTCCGGATGCTCCAATAAGTACCAGTCCAGCTGGCCGCCGGAGTCCCACTCGTGCCACTGGCCGATCTCCGGGCCCATGAACAGCAGCTTCTTGCCGGGGTGGGACAGCAGGTAGGCGTAAAAGCCCCGGGTACAGCAGAGTTGATTTTCATAGTCTCCCGGCATTTTCCCCACTACGCTGCCCTTCATGTGGACCACCTCATCATGGGAGATGGGGAGGACGTAGTTCTCTGAAAAAGCGTACATCATGGAGAAGGTCAGGTCCCGGTGGTGGTCCTGCCGGAACCAGGGGTCCAGCTTCAGGTAATGGCAGATGTCGTTCATCCAGCCCATGTTCCACTTCAGGTTGAAGCCCAGGCCCCCCATGTCGGCAGGCTTGGTCACCAGGGGCCAAGCGGTGGATTCCTCAGCGATCATCAGCACGTTGGGGGCCACCGAAAAAGCCATGGCGTTCAGCTTCCGGAGGAAGTCCACCGCTTCCAGGTTTTCCCGGCCGCCGTGGATATTGGGGGCCCACTGGCCCGCTTCCCGGCCATAGTCCAGATACAGCATGGAGGCCACGGCGTCCACCCGCAGGCCGTCGATATGGTACATCTCCAGCCAGAACCGGGCGGAGGAGAGGAGGAAGCTCACCACCTCCGGCCGTCCGTAGTCAAAGATGCGGGTGCCCCAGCCGGCGTGCTCCCGCTTCCGGGGGTCCGTATATTCATAGCAGCAGGTGCCGTCAAATTCGTAAAGCCCCTGCTCGTCCTTGCAGAAATGGGCGGGCACCCAGTCTAAAATCACCGGGATGCCGTTTGCGTGCATGTGGTCCACGAACCACATGAAATCCTCCGGCGTGCCGAACCGGGAGGTGGGGGCAAAGTAGCCCGTGCACTGGTAGCCCCAGGAATCGTCCAGGGGATGCTCCGTCACCGGCAGCAGCTCCACGGCGGTGTAGCCCATGTCCTTCACATAGGCCGCCAGCTGGCGGGCCATATCCCGGTAATCCAGAAAATCGCCGTTTTCATGCTTTCGCCAGGAGCCCAGGTGCACCTCGTAGATGTTCAGCGGCTGGTGGTACACCGGCTGCTTGGCTTTTCGGAAGGCCTCGTCCGTCCACGCAAAATGCTCAATGTCATAGAGCTTGCTGGCGGTGCCGGGGCGGGTCTCCGTGTGGAAGCCGTAGGGGTCCGCCTTGTAGCGGAGCTTGCCGTCCGCTCCGGTGACGGCGTATTTATAGCTGGTGTAGACCGGCAGGTCCGGCACAAAGCCCTGCCAGAACTCCCCCTTGGGGGCCAGGGGCGTCTCCTCCGGGTCCCAGCCGTTGAAGTCCCCCACCACGGAGACGGCCTTGGCCCGGGGGGCCCAGACGTTGAACCACCAACCGTGGGTACCCTTTTCCGTGGCGGGATGGGCGCCGAAGAGCCGCCAGCCGTCCGTCAGACAGCCGCTGTGATACAGTTGTGTCCGGTCCGCCATGGTATTCCCCCTGTCTGCCGCCCTGATGCCTTGAGGGTATCACCCTGAATCGTTTACGTCAAGGCAGCTGCCATAGATTTTACTTACATCTAACATTGTATCTATTATACTGCCGGGGCCGGGGAGCGTCAAGGCAAGAGGCTGTCGAAAACAGGGAGACGGATTTGTGAGAAATGGCTTGATTTCAGGTGGAAGGCAGCGGTTTCTTGTGCTGTTTGCCGGTGCACATCCCCTCCGGCGTCTGTTAAGATAAGGACATCTTGTGGATTTGGGCCGGGTCCCCGGGGGACTGCCGGCCGTGGAGGGCAGAAACGTGTTTTCATTTCTAACGGACATCACCATTGACGGTGTGGCCCTGTGGGTCGTGCTGCTGATCTGCGTGGGCATTTTTCTGGGGTCCTTTATGGACGCCATTGCCGGAGGCGGCGGCATCGTCACCGTTCCCACCTATTTAATGGGGCTTCATAATTTCCCTACCTACTACGCCCTGGGCACCAACAAGCTATCCTCCGGCATCGGCACCGTATTTTCCACCGCCCGCTTCATCCGGCAGGGCTATGTGGACTGGCCCCTGTTCGCCCCCTCCGTGGTGCTGGCGCTGGTGGGGTCCGTGTGCGGCACCTGGCTCCAGCACCACACCCCGGCGGTGGTACTGAAATACCTGCTGCTGTTGGTGCTGCCGGTGGTGGCCTTCATCACCCTGCGGACCCACAAATGGCCGGACGAGCCGGAGCCCCTGGACCCCTGGCTCCGCAGGCTCATCGTCTGGGCGGCGGCCTTTCTCATCGGCGGGTACGACGGATATTACGGTCCCGGCACCGGCACCTTCCTGATGATCATTTTCGTCCGCTTCGCCAAGCTGGACACCCGCCACGCCGCCGGCGGCGTGAAGGTCATCAATGTGGCCTCCAACTTCGGCAGCCTGTTCACCGCCCTGCGGGCAGGCTACGTGCTGGTGGGGGTGGGCCTGATCTCCGCCGTGGCCTCCATTCTGGGCCACTACCTGGGGGCGGGCCTGGCCATCAAGAACGGCAGCAAGATCGTCAAGCCCACGGTTATCGCCGTTTTGATCCTGCTGACCATCAAGGTGAGCAGCGAGCTTCTCTTCCCGGAATTCTGGAACTGAACATCATAGAATCGAGGTATCTATCATATGAGTGACCGCAGAAAGACCATCGGCATCTTAGGGGGCATGGGCCCTCTGGCCACCGCCGACCTGTTTGAAAAAATCGTCCTGCTGACCAAGGCGGAGACGGACCGGGACCACATCCGGGTCTACATCGACAGCAACGCCAACATCCCTGACCGCACCGCCGCTATCCTGGGCAGCGGGGAGGACCCGGTGCCGGAGATGGCCAGCGCCCTGCGGAACCTGGAAAAGTGCGGCGCGGACTGCATCATCATGCCCTGCAACACCGCCCACTACTTCCTGCCCCGGCTTCAGGAGATGACGGAGATTCCCTTCCTCAGCATCCTCACTGCCGCGGCAGAGGCCTGCAAGGCCCAGTTCCCTGGCAAAACCGTGGGCATTCTGGGCACCACCGGCACCCTCTCCGCCAACCTTTACCAGAAGGCTCTGGACCAGGCGGGCGTGCCCTTCGTCACCCCGGTGGCGAAGGAGCAGGAGGCCCTCATGCGGGTGATCTACCAGGGGGTGAAGGCCGGTAAGGGCCCCGACGATTACCGGGCTGACTTCCTGACGGTCCTGGAGGGGATGCTGGCCCGGGGGGCCGAGGTGTTCCTGCTGGGCTGCACAGAGCTGCCCCTGGCGGCCCAGGCCCTGCACATCACCTTGCCCACGGTGGACCCCACGGCGGAGCTGGCCAAGGCGGCCATCCGCTTCTGCGGGTACGGCGTCCGGGGCGGCTGAGGCGGCGTGCTTCTTTAATCCGTTAAATTAACGAAGAATTTACGGGATTTCGGACGATTTTACTGCAACTATCCAATCTTGCAGAGGTTTATCTTTACAAATCTTTATGGATTCTGTATAATGACTTCAATTCTTACGTATTTATTGCGTATACTTGTGTGCAGAAAGAGGGATCTATTTTATGGAAACAAAGAAAAAGCTGTCCCTGCCAGTTCAAATTTTTATTGCTCTGGTTTTGGGCATCGTTGTCGGTCTGGTTTTCTACTTTATCGGCATCGCTGATTTCACCACCAATTACCTCAAGCCCTTCGGCGACATCTTCGTGAACCTGCTGAAGTTCATCATGGTTCCCGTGGTGCTGCTGTCCATGATCGACGGCATCATCTCCATGGGTGACATGAAGAAGGTGGGCTCCGTGGGCTGGAAGACCGTGGCCTACTTCATGGTCACCACCGCCATTGCCTGTGTCATCGGCCTGGTGATGGCAAACATCTTCAACAATGCCGGATTGTTCCCCAACCTGGCGGAGGCTGCCCAGGCTGCCGAGTATGAAGCCAAGGAATATGCCGGCTTCATGGCGACCCTGGTGGCCATCTTCCCCACCAACATGTGGAAATCCTTCACCGAGGCCAACATGCTGCAGATCATCGTCATCGCCCTGATGTTCGGCGGCTCCATCCTGGCTGCCGGTGAGCGGGCCAAGCTGGTCCGTGACGTGGTGGATTCCGCCTACGCCGTGGTGGAGCGGCTGATGGAGTTCGTGATCTCCCTGAGCCCCATCGGCGTGTTCGCCTACATGACCTGGGTGGTCGCCGCTCAGGGCGCCGAGATCCTGGGCTCCCTGGCGCTGGTCATTCTGTGCGCCTACATCGGCTACATCATTCACGCCGTGGTGGTGTACTCCGTGTCCGCTAAGGCCTTTGCCGGCATCAGCCCCATCAAGTTCTTCCGCGAGGCTTCCGCCGCCATGATCTTCGCCTTCACCTCCACCTCCTCTGCCGCCACCCTGCCGGTCTCCAAGGAATGTGCCAACGCCCTGGGCGCCGAGGATGATATTTCCTCCTTCGTTCTGCCTTTGGGCGCCACCATCAACATGGACGGCACCGCCATTTACCAGTGCGTGGCCACCGTGTTCCTGGCCACCTGCGCCGGTATGCACCTGACCCTGAGCCAGATGGTCCTGGTGGTGGTCACCGCCACCCTGGCTTCTATCGGCACCGCTGGCACCTCCGGCGCCGGCATGATCATGCTGGCCATGGTGCTGGAGGCCATCGGTATCCCCGTGGCTTACATTGGCCTGATCGTGGCTGTTGACCGTCTGTTCGACATGGGCCGTACCTGCCTGAACGTCACCGGCGACATTGCCTGCTCCCTGTGCGTCACCAAGTGGGAGAGCAAGAAGAAGTAAATCAAAGCACACGATACGCAAAAAGGAAAGGCCGCCTATGCGGCCTTTCCTTTTTGTCCTCTTATTCCGTTTTCTGGCCCCGGCGGCCTAGGCGGATGGCCTCCCGGGTGTAGCTCACCGTCAGCACCGCCCAGACCACCAGCACCACGGCGCTGGGCAGGATGCCGTAGTGAAAGACCATGTTCCCCAGAAACAGCACGCCCCAGCAGTAGGGGCAGAATTTGCTGACCGTAACATAGGCCTTGTAGCTGGCCTGGCCGATCTGGCGGCGCTCCGCCTCATCGCAGCTTTCCCACCAGCGCTCCTGGAACTTCATGTCGTACACACTGCCCTTTTTCTCCGGGTTCATCTCCTTGGTGAGGTCCACCGTTTTCTGCTGGAGCAGGATGGCCAGGGCAATGACCGCCAGGAAGACCACCAGCAGCAGGACCGTATTGCCATCGGAACCTTGGGGCAGCTTTTCGGTCCCGGCGTTGAAAAAGAAGAAGCTGACGATCACCGTCAGGCTGTCCAGCAGCAGCGTCCGGCTCAGGCGCTCCTCCGCCTGCTGCATCACGTCCTCGTCCTCGCCGTCCCAGCTGCGGAAGGCGGTTCTGGCTTTGCGGTACTGGTACAGTCCCAGCCCCAGCAGCACGGCGGCGCACAGGGTCAGGGCCCAGGGAGACGCCACGCCCAGCAGGTGGGCAATGGTCCCGCCCAAATCGTCATGACCCTCCCAGAAATACCCGGCCGCACCGGACAGACCTCCCAGCACGCCGCCGATCAGGCCCGCTACCACTAAAATCCCCAAAAATTTGGGAAGTGCCTTCTGATTCTCACTTTTCTGCTTCATCGCGCTCATCCTCCGCATAGCTGAAAATATCCTCCACAGAGACCTGGCACAGCTTTGCCAGCTTCAGTGCCAGGGTCACAGACGGGGAATAGTCCCCCCGCTCGATCTGGCTGATGGTCTGCCGGGACACGCCCGCCAGACGGCCCATTTCCTGCTGGTTGACCCCCAGCCGGGCCCGGTATTCCTTCAATCGGTTATATAGGGGCATTGGCCCTCTCCTTTCTGCCAAGTCTGCTTGTCAGATTGACAACTATCTTTGTCATCAGTGAGGATATCACTGACAAGGAAAGTTGTCAATAAGAAATTGAAAAATTTTTCCGTCCACTACCCCCGGCAGCGGTAGGAAAAACAATTCTTCCCTTTTGATACCGGATATGTTATAATAATTCCGCATTTTTGCAGGAAAGAAGGGAGGCGTCGCCATGGATTTCGCCAGTGACCCCATCGCCCGGCGGATCCGGGAGGCCGCCAGCCGGGGGACGTTGTCCCACGCGCTGCTGTTTTCCGGCAGCGGGGACCTGGGCGCTGCCGCCCAATACGCCGCGGCGGCCATGGAGTGCCAGAGCGGACAGAAGCCCTGCGGGACCTGTTCCGCCTGCCGCAAGGTCTTTTCCGGCATCCATCCCGACGTCATCACCGTCCGGGACGAGGCCCACAAGAACCTCTCCGTGGACACCATCCGCCAGATCCGCTCAGACGCTTACATTCGGCCCAATGAGGGCAGCCGGAAGGTGTACATCTTCCCGGACTGCACCATCCTGACGGAGCAGGATCAGAACGTTCTGCTGAAGATCGTGGAGGAAGGCCCGCCCTACGCGGCATTCCTTTTCTGCGCGGAAAACTCCTCTGTGGTTTTACAGACGCTCCACTCCCGGTGCGTGGAGCTGAAGCTCCATCCCGCCGTCACCGTGGAGCGGGAAAGCTCGGAGGCGGGCGTGGAACTGTGCCGCCTGCTGGCGGCAGGGAAGCGGGGGGCCATCACAGAACTGATGGTCCGTCTTGAGAAAAAACGGCTGGACCGGGACGGTCTCGCGGCCATGCTGGAGCAGGCCCGGACCCTTCTGGCGGCAGCCCTGCTGGCCCAGTACGGTCAATCCCCGGAGGGACCGGACGCGGCCCTCATTGTCCAACTTGGGAAACGCTTGACAAAACAGCGGATCATGGGCACAATAGAACTGTTACAAACATACCGCGGAGCCTGCGCCTACAACGTGGGCGTCAGCCATGTGCTGGGGGCTCTGGCGGTGGAATTGGAGGAAATCCTTTGACTGAAGTCATCAGCGTCCGCTTTCGGGGCGGATGCAAGAATTATTTCTTTGACCCCAAGGGGCATACGGTAAAAATGGGAGACCAGGTCATCGTGGAGACCGCCCAGGGACCGGAATTCGGCACCTGCACTCAGGGGAACCACGAGGTTGCGGACGAGGCCATCGTCCAGCCCCTGTGCGCCATGCTGCGGCTGGCCACCGACGCCGACCGCCGCACCGTGGACTACAACCGGAAAAAAGAGAGCGAGGCCTTTGACATCTGCGAGAAGAAGATCGCGGACCATGGCCTGGAGATGAAGCTGGTGAACGTGTCCGCCAGCTTTGACGGCAGCAAGATCATCTTTTTCTTCACCGCCGACGGCCGGGTGGACTTCCGGGAGCTGGTGCGGGACCTGGCCAGCGTGTTCCGGGCCCGCATCGAGCTGCGGCAGATCGGCGTCCGGGACGAGGCCAAGATGGTGGGCGGCCTGGGCATCTGCGGACGGCCCTTCTGCTGCTCCCAGTTTTTGGACGGGTTCTTGCCGGTGTCCATCAAGATGGCCAAGACCCAGAACCTCAGCCTGAACCCCACCAAAATTTCCGGCACCTGCGGGCGGCTCATGTGCTGCCTGAAA
>URTS01000024.1 GCA_900550685.1 uncultured Oscillibacter sp.
TAAATAGATGGAGCCTATCATTTTAGCCTTTTCCGGTTGTTTAGACTGCTCAATCGTCAATTTCAATGACTTTTTCATCATCCTCAGACGACACATTGAAATCGCCGTTGATAAACATTTTATATGCCCTATTAGCTATAACTTTTGTTTCTACAAAGTCAAATCCACCACTAATCACCCGCCAACGACAGGAACAGCCTTTCCTATGTTAACAATCCCTTTTGTGCCGAACTTAGTTACAAATCTGAATCCTACCTTTTGATTGATTTTGGTGAGCACCTCACCAGGAATTTTCTTGACCATAGCCATTACAAACTTGTTTCCAAACTGTATTCCAGCTTGTTTGAGTATTTGGTCAATAGAAATCCCTGCAAGGCAAGCATATACCAATGTTTGTACTTGGTCACTATTTGTATCATAACCGCCCATGTATGCTAAGCAAGCAATCATTCGCATTTGGACGTACATAACGCTTCCTACATTTGCAGGAATAGCCACCGGTAGGGTTATAAGTCCACCTAGACCTGTTACAAAACCAGAGGTAGTGCATTTAGCAATCTAATAGTTAATAAACTTCTTTGCAGCAATAGTGGCATCGTTACTCTTTTCTAAGTAGTTATTAGCCAGTTCTTCAACCGGAGGACTGACCTTTGCTATTCCGTGTATTGATTGGTCATACAACTTATCCAGTAACTGCATGATTTCCTTTTGACTGATTTTAGCTGCCATTATAGTTCCTCCATAAGTATATCTGAGAATACGCCTATAACACACTTTGCATTTTTCGCGAATGGTTTATGGTGTCATTATGACAGTCATAACCAAGATTTTCAAGATAATCAGAAAGCCCAGAAGCTATGCAACTTCTGGGCTTTCTGTTATTCCATTGGCTTAATTGTAGATTCAATGTAATCTATTTCCTCTTGAGTTAGGCCATACTTCTTATATAGCTGTTTGTCTATATTAGCAACGGATTGTGACCATTCTATGTCGGAGTCTGATGTGAAATCTTGAAGTGGCACACATTCAAAAGTGTTGTCTGTTACATTGCTCCTGCCATTCACAGACTGGTTAGCTATGAACCTTACAAACTTTGATGTAATGTATTTCTTGCAGTTTAATGTTTCTTGTTCAGATTCGAAAGTTGCAATTAAACTCCATGTTTCAGATGCAACAGTATTTCTACCTGAAGCAACAATGTTTGTTAGAACATTGCCAGGTGCATCAATAAATGCTTCGTTTATAATCACTCCGCACATCACCTTGTATTTTTCTACATCTGAATTAGTTGGAAAGTATTCTCTGCTCACAAATATGGGATCTCAATTGTTAACTTTAACGCCAACTGTGTGGTCAGAGTCATAACTCGCTTTAGAGTACATTCGTTCCCTTTTCCGTTGATCCATGAAGGGATAACTTCTAGTGTTGAATAAAAAACAGGTGTGTTTTGCCTTCCCAAGTTGCCTTTGCAACAATATCCACGCCGCAGTCATTCTTGCCTACCCGACCGGCAGGGAAAGTAAGCTGCTTTAGCAGGTCTACTACCCAGCCTTCAAACTCAATACCAGATAAGCAACGCTGAAAGTCAATCTTCCTCGTTTTAGGCATAATGTCGTACTCCTCATCACAAAAGTATCGAACTTGTTTTTTAGAAATTCAACGCCTAATAGCGAGATGATTGTTGACACCTATGTACTGCAAAATCGGAATGATTGTTTGAAAATGCCGAATGATGTCATTAGAAGCCGAATGATTACACAGAGTCTTTTGAATGTATCTTTTGTTTTCTTTAATTTTCGTCACAAAGCACTAAAAGTAGAAGCTGTTTTTGCTCACTTTGCCGATACGAGAAAAGACGCCCATTTCTGAGCGTCTTTTGGTATTTATACAGAGTATTCACTTGATATTCATGTAGATTTTATCGGGAACACAAAGTCGAATTGGGACTTATAAAAAAGACTGGCAGAGACGAAAAAGCCACATGACCATCCGATTATTTTGATTTGCAAGTTCAAATTTTTGAAAAGGCAGGATTTTGGGGAAAGCCAGAACCTTTGGCATCAACGGTCCAGAGCAGCGGCATACAGTTCGTTTTTGGAGAGTCCGGTATGCTCCGCCACTTCCTTGGCAGCGTCTTTCAGGCGCATACCCTGTTCTTTCAGAGCCAGCACCTGGGCCACGCCGTCCTCCAGCGTGACGGCGGCACCGGTTTTCGGCGCGGCACCGGCCACTACCAGAACATATTCCCCTTTAGGGCTGTTTTCTTCGTAGTAGGCCACAGCTTCCGCCAGGGTACAGCGGATGACCTCCTCGTGGAGCTTGGTTATCTCCCGGCACAGGGAGATGCGCCGGTCCGGGCCGAAGGCCTCAGTCAGATCATTTAAAGTGGTGCGGAGCTTGTGGGGCGCTTCGTGGAAGATCATGGTGCGGGTTTCGTCCTTCAGGGAGTCCAGATGCTCCCGACGGCTTTTCTTGTTGACGGTGAGGAAGCCCTCGAAGGTGAATCGTCCGGTGGGCAGGCCGCTGATGGCCAGGGCGTTGACGGCGGCACAGCAACCGGGGATGGCCCGGACCTCCACACCGTTTTCCACGCACAGCCGCACCAGGTCCTCGCCGGGGTCGGAAATAGCGGGGGTCCCGGCATCCGTCACCAGGGCGCAGGATTCTCCGGCCAGCAGCCGGTTCAGCACAGCTTGTCCGGCGGTGACGTGGTTATGCTCGTGGTAGCTTACCAGGGGCTTTTTGATATTGAAGTGGTTCAGCAGCTTCACCGACACCCGGGTGTCCTCTGCGGCGATGAAATCCGCGTTTTCCAGGGTTTCCACTGCCCGGGGGGTGAAATCCCCCAGATTGCCGATGGGAGTGGCTACCAAATATAAGATGCCTGCCATGTTCAGACCTCCTGATTTCGAAAGTAAATAGCGTTCAGCTCCGGCGAAGGTGCGCCGCTGCGGCCCTGTAAAATAAGAGGGGGCTCGATTGTCAGCCCCGGTTTTCCGCCCCGGCAGCCCTCCAGCAGAAACAGGGAGGGGGCGTATTCTGCCCGGTTGTGGACAAAGCGGAGCCGCTTGGGTTCTATACCGGCCTCCCGCAGGGCACAGAGCACATCGGTCAGCCGCTCCGGCTTGTGGGTCAGGCAGAATTTTCCACCCCAGCGGAGCAGATAGGCAGCTGCGGCGCAGATATCTGCCAGAGTGGCTTCCGATTCCGAACGGGCTGTACAGCGGGCGGCATCCTGAGAAACTTTGCCGCTGCCGGGAACGTAGTAGGGGGGATTGGAGACAGCCAGGTCAAAGGATCCGGTGGGAAAATACTGCCGCGCCTGCCGCAGATCGGCGCACCGGAAGGTGAGACGGTCGGCCAGACCGTTTTCTACGGCGGCCTGTTCTGCCAGGGAAATGGCAGGTGCCTGGATGTCGATGCCGGTGACGCGGAGATCCGGCTGCCTTTGCAGAAGCAGCAGTCCCAGCAGCCCGGTGCCGCAGCCCAGGTCGCAGACCCGCAGCCCGGCGGAAAGACGGGGCAGAGAGGAGAGAAGAAAGGAATCCGTGCCGGGACGGAATAGGGCGTCCTCCCAGACAAACCGCAGGCCGCCGGGCTTCAGATATTCCCAATGCTCCATGCCGTTCCTCCTTTTTGCTGATTGCTTCTATTATATATGGAACCGGCTGCCGCTGCAAGTCTTGAAACGGCCAACCGGAAAATGACAACAAAAACCGTCTCAGGATGGGGCCTGAGACGGTTTTTATGTATCCCTTTGTAATTTTAGTCCTCGGGGACGATGGCGCTGTTGGGGCAGGTGTCGCTGCAGGAACCGCAGTCCAGGCAAGCGGCAGCGTCGATCACGTACTGATCGTCACCCTGGCTGATAGCACCGGCGGGGCAAACATCAGCGCAGGAACCGCAGCTGACGCAAGCAGAAGTAATCTTATAAGCCATGAGAATACACCTCCATTTAAATGTGTCTTCATTGTATCATACAATTTTCAAAAAGCAAGGGGCAATTGTTAAATTCTTACCAAAGAAATAGAAAACTGTGAAAATGTCACAAAAATTAGAAGAACCGTCAAAAAAGCCGGGCTTTTCTACAGTTAGAGTACTTAAACTAAGCTGGAAGAATATTCCAAATGAGGCGTTCACAAACTGTTTACACAAATAGTCAAAGAAAGTCAAAATTGCCTATTGACAATTTGCCGGGGCGTGCTATACTACAATCAAACAAAAGGTTAAAGAAAGTCAAAGTCAAAGATACAAGGACAAAAGAAAGGGGATATCCCCATGGGGATTTCAGATTTGATCGCCAGCTTTTTGCAGGACAGCCTGGACACGGCTGAGGACGGTGTGCTGGAGGTCCAGCGCAGCGACTTGGCCCAACGATTCAACTGCGTGCCCAGCCAGATCAATTACGTGATGTCCACCCGGTTCTCTCCGGAGCGGGGCTACATTGTGGAAAGCCGCCGGGGCGGCAACGGCTACATCCGGATCACGCGGGTGCAGGTGGACCGCCAGACGCTGATGATGCATGTCATCAACAGCCTGGGGGACAGCGTGGACCTGGCTTCCACCAGGGCCATTCTCAGCAACCTGGTGCAGTCCGGGGCGCTGGAACGCAGCGTGGGTCAGATGATCCTCACCGCCGTGGGCGACAAGGCCCTGGGCCAGGTGCCCCGAGAGAAACGGGACGCCGTCCGGGCGGATATTTTAAAGCAGGTGCTCATTCTGCAAGTGTAGTGCCTGCGGGGGATGGTGCTTCCCTGAAAGCACCACAATACAGTCAATCAAAAAATTTATATACAGTTTATGGGAGGAACCAATTATGAAATGCGAAAATTGCGGCAAGAATGAAGTCAGTTTCGTATATCGCAGCAGCATCAACGGCAGAACAGAGGAACATCACCTCTGCCAGGCCTGTGCGGAAAAGCTGGGCTACACCCAGAAGCTCTTTGCCCGGCGGCCGTCCGTGATGGACAGCTTCTTCGGCAATGATGATTTCTTCGGCGATTTCTTCAGCCCCATGCCGTCCCTGCTGGGCCGGATGAACCGGATGCTGGAGAGTCCCTTCGACGATTTCTTTGACACCATGCCCGCCATCGGCGCGGCACCGGTGCAGGAGGTCCAGGAGGAGAAGAAGGACGACCTCATGAGCCATGAGGAACAGAGCCGGTTCTCCTATCTGCGGCAGTTGAACGCGCTGAAGCTGGAACAGAAGAAGGCCATCCACGAGGAGAACTTTGAACGGGCCGCCCAGCTGCGGGACGAGATCCACAAGCTGGAGGAGGACCACAAAGCGGCCAAAGAGGCCAAGAAGGACAGCAAGGAAAGCGCCTGATGCGCTTGTCCAAAAGCAAAACACACCCCAATGTAAAAGAGGTATTGAATGATGAATGAAAATAAATTCACTCCCACTGCGGAGGAAGCCCTGCGGCTGGCCCAAGAGGCCGCAGGTGAATTGCGCCACGGCTATGTGGGGACGGAACACCTGCTGCTGGGCCTGATGCGGGAAGACGAGGGCCTGGCTCACACCGTTCTGACGGAGGCGGGCTTGACCGATGATCTGCTGACGGAGATGGTCCGCAAGAGCGTTGGCTCAGGACTTCCCGGCAGCAACCCCGCCCAGGGGCTGACCCCCCGGGCCAAGCACGTGGTGGAGATCGCCATGGAGGATTCCATCCGGGGCGGCTATGCCTATGTGGGGACGGAGCATCTGCTGGCCGGTATTCTACGGGAGGGCAACAACATGGCCGTCCGTATTCTGCGGTCTGCCGGTGTGGATGCCCGCCAGCTCTACACCGCGCTGATGAAGAAGCTCAGCGCGGCTCCCCGGGCCCAGGGCGGCGACAGCCGTACCCCGGCTGCCGGCAGCGCCAAGGAGGACGGCAAGGGCGGCAAGACCCTGGCGGAGTTCACCCGGGACCTGACGGCAGATGCCCGGACCGGCAAGCTGGATCCGGTCATCGGCCGTGACGATGAAATTCAGCGGGTCATTCAGATTCTGTCCCGCCGCACCAAGAACAACCCCTGCCTGATCGGTGAACCCGGCGTGGGCAAGACCGCCATCGCGGAAGGATTGGCCCGGAAGATCGCCATGGGCGATGTGCCGGAGAACCTGCTGGATAAGAAGCTGTTGTCTCTGGACCTCAGCGGCATGGTGGCCGGCACCAAGTACCGGGGCGAATTTGAAGAGCGGATCAAAAAGGTGATGCAGGAGGTCCAGAAGGACGGCAACATCATCCTCTTCATCGATGAGCTGCACACCATCGTGGGCGCAGGCTCCGCCGAGGGCGCTGTGGATGCCGCCAACATCATCAAGCCCGCTCTGGGCCGGGGCGAGATCCAGATCATCGGCGCAACGACCCTGAATGAGTACCGCAAGTATATCGAAAAGGACGCCGCCCTGGAGCGCCGGTTCCAGCCGGTGACGGTAGGCGAGCCCAGCCAGGAGGCTACCTTGGAGATCCTGAAGGGCCTGCGGGAGAAGTATGAGCAGCACCACAAGCTGCACATTACCGACGAGGCTTTGCAGGCCGCCGTGGAGCTGTCCGCCCGGTATATCAACGACCGGTTCCTGCCGGACAAGGCCATCGACCTGATGGACGAGGCCGCCAGCCGGGTGCGGATGGAGCAGGAGGAGCCCTCTGAGGAGCTGAAGAGCCTGGAGGAGAAGATCAACGCCCTGTCCAAGGACAAGGACGCTGCCATCGCCGCCCAGGACTTCGAAAAGGCCGCCCAGCTGCGGGATATCGAGAAGGACTACAAGGAGCAGGTGGAGATCGAGCGGGATAAGCGCCGCAAGAGCAATCAGGAGCACCGGGACGTAAACGCCGAGGACATCGCCGCTGTGGTGTCCGGCTGGACCGGTATCCCGGTCACCCGCCTCACCGAGGACGAGGGCCAGCGCCTGCTGCACATGGAGGACACCCTCCACAAGCGTGTGGTGGGCCAGGACGAGGCCGTGAAGGCTGTGGCCCGGGCCATCCGCCGTGGCCGTGTGGGCCTGAAGGACCCCAAGCGCCCCATCGGCAGCTTCCTGTTCCTGGGCCCCACCGGCGTGGGCAAGACGGAGCTGTGCAAGTCTCTGGCGGAAGCCATGTTCGGTGATGAAAACGCCATGATCCGGATCGATATGTCCGAATACATGGAGCGGCACACAGTATCCCGCCTCATCGGTTCTCCCCCGGGCTATGTGGGCCACGATGAGGGTGGCCAGCTGACGGAGAAGGTGCGCCGTAAGCCCTACTCCGTGGTGCTGTTCGACGAGATCGAAAAGGCCCACGAGGATGTTTGGAACATCATGCTCCAGATCCTGGACGATGGCCGCATCACCGATTCCCAGGGCCGCACCGTGGACTTCAAGAACACCGTCATCGTTATGACCAGCAACATCGGCGCCAAGGCGCTGACTGCCGCCGGGGCTAAGCTGGGCTTCGATGCCAGCGACAAGAAGGCTGAGGAGGATGCCGACCAGGCATACGCCCAGGCCAAGGAAACCGTTATGGCGGAGCTGCGCCAGACCTTCCGGCCTGAGTTCCTGAACCGGATCGACGACATCATCGTGTTCCGCGCCCTGACGGAGCAGGACATCGAAGAGGTGGCCCGCCGGATGCTTAAGACCGTGGCGGCCCGCATGGAGTCCATGGACATTCATCTGGACGCTTCCGACGAGGCGGTGAAGGAACTGGCCAAGGAGGGCTTCGACCCCAAGTACGGTGCCCGTCCCCTGCGCCGGGCGATCCAGAGTAAGGTGGAGGACGCTGTGGCTGAGAAGATGCTGGACGGTACCCTCAAGACCGGCGATACCGCCAAGCTGGCCGTGGAGGACGACAAGCTGGTTGTTACCAAGTAAGCACCAGCAAATAAAAAATAAGCACCTCCGGAGGGCTATGCCTTCCGGAGGTGCTTTTGTTATGTCAACCTGATTCCAGCAGCCTTTGCATATCCGCCGGGAAGGGGGCGGTAAAGGTCATCCGCTCCCCGGTGACCGGGTGGGTCAGGGCCAGGGCACAGGAATGGAGGGCGGGCCGGGCAATCAGGTCCGGGTCCTCCGTGCCGTAAAGCCAGTCGCCTGCCAAAGGGTGGCCGATGTAAGCCATGTGGACCCGCAGCTGGTGGGTGCGGCCGGTCTCCGGTAGCAGCTTTACAAGGGACAGGCCGTTCCGGCTGGACAGCACCTCATAATGGCTGACGGCCTGCTGGCCGTCGGACCGCACCATCCGGCGGACGGTGGAGGTCTCATCCCGGCCGATGGGGGCGTCGATGGTCCCGGTGGGGGGATCGGGACAGCCGATGCAGACGGCCCGGTATTCCCGGTAAAAACCCTCGGTGTGGAGGGTGCGCCGCAGGCGGTCATGGATATAGCCGCTTTTGGCCACGGCCATGAGGCCGGTGGTGCCCTTATCCAGCCGGTTCACCACGTGGAAGAGAAAGTCCGGTCCCCGCTGATAGGCCAGGGCGCCCGCCACCGTGGGGGTATCCGGCAGGAAGTTGGAGGCGTGGGCCGTCATGCCCGCTGGCTTGTTGAGGATCATCAGATGGGCGTCCTCATAGACGATGGGCAGGGGCCAGTTTCCCGGCGTGGGCAGGATTTTCGGAGGGCGCAGATCGTCGGACCGCACCGCTACCACGTCTCCGGCATGGACCGGGTCCACCGTCCGGGCATGGACGCCGTTGACCCGGATGCCGTCCTCAGCCCGGGTGAGCCGGGCCACAGCGTGGGTGGAGAAGTGGAGCTTTGCCTTCAGAATGTGCCGGACGCAGACGCCGTCCTCCTCCGGCGGTACGGTGTAGGTGAGGATTTCCATCAGCTCCGGGCCAGGAATGCTTCCAGGCTGGGCAGGGCCGCTTTGGCGTCCCCGGTGCCCAGGTCGTACACAGCCTGAAGCTTTTCGGCATGGCGTTCCAGCCGCCCGATCTCAATGGGCTGGCTGGGGTGCAGTACCCAGGCCTTGCCCTGCTGCTCCCAGTTCAGAAGCTCCCGGACGGCGTTGTTGTAGGTGCTGTGGCGGTTTTTCAGCTGCTCTGCCAATGCCGGGCAGTGCTTGTACCACAGGTCGATGGGCCTGGGGTTCATGGGCTTTTTCACATAGCTCTTGTCCCGGGTCAGGATCACCACCACCCGGTCAAAGCCCAGCTGCTCCGCCGCCTTGAAGG
This sequence comes from uncultured Oscillibacter sp., assembly GCA_900550685.1. Classification (GTDB taxonomy): domain Bacteria; phylum Bacillota; class Clostridia; order Oscillospirales; family Oscillospiraceae; genus Oscillibacter. The sequence continues at coordinate 9,148 of URTS01000024.1, forward strand.
GGATGGAGTCCGCCACACCGCCGTCCAGATACAGCTTGCCGCCGATCTTCACCGGCTTGGACACAAAGGGCATGGAGGCGGAGGCCCGGATCACGTCCATCTGCTCCATGGCGTGTTCCAGGCGGATGTATTCCGCCTGGCCGGTCTCCACATTGGTCACCACCGCCCAAAAGGGGACGCCGGAGGCGTCAAAGGTGTCGCCATCGAAGGGGTCTAGCTGGCGGGGGACCTTGTCATAGGCGTATTCTGTGTCCACAATGTTGCCGGTTTTCAGCAGGGGGATCAGGCCCATGTAGTGATGGTCGGAATTGAAGCGCTTGTTGTAGCGGATGACCCGTCCCGGCTGGCCGGAAAGATAGTTAACGCCGAAGGCGGCCCCGGCGGACACGCCGATGATGCCGTCAAAGCGGATGCCGGCGCTGTAAAAAACATCCAGCGCCCCGGCGGTGAACATGCCCCGCATGGCGCCGCCCTCTAATACAAGACAGGTTTTCATGAATAAGCCTCCCATCGGCACTTGCCGGTTTCTGAAAATTAGTATATAGTATACCACGGAAATGAAAAAAAGCAAAGGAGAACCGTTATGCTTTTATCTGCGGAGCATCTGTCCATTAATTTCGGCAGCCGCCAGCTGCTGGAGGACGTGAATTTTTACCTGAATGAGGGGGACAAGGTGGGCGTCATCGGCATCAACGGCACCGGCAAGTCCACCTTTTTGAAGGTCCTGGCCGGAAAGCTGGAAGCGGATGCCGGGACCATCTCACGGAATCCCAATGTGCAGGTGAGCCTTCTGGAGCAGAATCCCCCCATGGAGGATGGCGCCACCATTTTGGAGCAGGTGTTTCTGCACTTTCCCAAGGAATTCCGGGAACTGAACGAGTATGAGGCCAAGACCATGCTCAATAAGCTGGGCCTGCCGGACTATGAGCAGAAGGTGGGCACCCTTTCCGGCGGACAGCGGAAGCGGGTGGCCCTGGCGGCGGCCCTGATCCACCCGGCAGATGTGCTGATTCTGGACGAGCCCACCAACCATCTGGACGCGGAGATGACCGCCTGGCTGGAGGACTGGCTCCGCCGCTTCAAGGGCGGGCTGGTGATGGTGACCCACGACCGCTATTTTTTGGAGCGGGTGGTGAACCACATCACGGAACTGAGCCGGGGCAAGCTGTACCACTACGAGGCCAACTATTCCAAATACCTGGAACTGAAGGAACAGCGGGCGGAAATGGCGGAGGCCAGCGAGCGGAAGCGGCAGTCCATCATGCGGACAGAGCGGGAATGGATCATGCGGGGCTGCCGGGCCCGGACCACCAAGAGCCGGGACCGCATCGAGCGATATGAGGCCTTGAAAAATCAGGAGGCCCCGGAGACGGATGACACCATGCAGCTGGCGGCGGCGTCCAGCCGCCTGGGGAAAAAGCTCATTGAGCTTCACGATGTCAGCAAGGCCTATGAGAGCCGGACCATCATCCGGGACTTCTCCTACAATCTGCTGCGGAATGACCGCATCGGCATCGTGGGCCACAACGGCGCCGGAAAATCCACGCTGCTGCGGCTGTTCGCCGGGGAACTGGCACCGGACAGCGGCACGGTGGATATCGGCACCACGGTGAAAATCGGCCACTTTTCCCAGGAGGGCCGGGAACTGGACCTGAATCAGCGGGTCTATGATTTTATCCATGACATCGGCGACGAGGTCCGCACGGATGAGGGGACTTTCACCGCCAAGGCCATGATGGAGCGGTTCCTGTTCCCCAGCGATTTGCAGTCGGTCCCCATCGGACGGCTCAGCGGCGGAGAACGGCGGCGGCTGTACCTGCTGTCCATTCTGATGGAAGCCCCCAACGTCCTGCTGCTGGACGAGCCGACCAACGATCTGGATGTGATGACCCTCTCTATTCTGGAGGACTATTTGCAGGGCTTCCCGGGGCCCATCCTCATTGTGTCTCACGACCGTTTCCTGCTGGACAAGCTGGCGGAGCAGGTCTTTGAGGTCCGGGATGGGGAGGTGCTGCGGTATTCCGGCAACTGGTCCGACTGGCAGGCCAAACGGAAGGAAGAGGAGGCTCCGGCCAAGGCGGAAAAGCCCAAGACGGTCCAGGAGCGGCCCCGGGAGCGGAAGCTGAAATTCACCTTCAAGGAACAGCGGGAGTTTGAGACCATCGACGCGGACCTGGCGGCCCTGGAACAGCAGATTAAGGACTGCGAAGAGGCCCAGGGGGCCTGCGGCAGCGACTATGTAAAGCTGCAAGACTTACAGGCCAAACAGGCGGAACTGGAAGCGGCCCTGGAGGAAAAAACGGAGCGCTGGATGTACCTTACAGAGCTGAAGGAAAAGATCGACGCACAGTGAGTTTGTGTTAGAATGGATTCAATCAAAAGAAAAAGGAGCGGCTTTGCCGCTCCTTTTTCATTTGAATTTGAATATGCGCTTTTACAGCCGGTCTTCTTTCGTTTCCGCGTACCAGAGATTATAGGTCTGGCGGTAGATGCTCGCGGCATCCTCCGTGTGGCAGACCATCCGCACCCGGCAGGGATGGTCATGGGTCCGAAGATCCTCCATGATGGCTTTCAGGGCTACGCTGGCCGCCTGGGCCATGGGATAGCCGTAGACCCCGGTGGAGATGGAGGGGAAGTCCACGGAATCAATGCCGTGTGCCCGGGCCAGGTCCAGACAGCTGCGGTAGCAGGCGGCCAGGGCTGCCGCCTCGCCGTGACCGCCGCCCTGCCAGATGGGGCCCACGGTGTGGATTACGTACCGGGCTTTCAGGCGGTAACCCCGGGTCAGCTTGGCCTGGCCTGTTTCACAGCCGTGGAGGGTCCGGCACTCCGCCAGCAGCTCCGGTCCCGCGGCGGCATGGATGGCGCCGTCCACGCCGCTGCCGCCCAGAAGGGTGGGGTTGGCGGCGTTGACAATGGCCTCCGCATCGGATGCGGTCAGATCACCTGCCAGAATGGAAAAACGAGACATGAGGAACCCTTCTTTCGTGTTTTTCTACAGTATAATAGGAACCGGGACGAAGGGCAAGCATATATGAGGACAAAGGGGGCCTGTGAAAAGCGGCTTCCCTGCGAAAACTGGCAGGAAACCGGGGAAAGAGGGGGAGATAGGGGCATGAATGATGAAGAATCTGTAAAATGGTGAAAAATTTCACGATTTCAGTTGCCAAGCAGGCGTTCTCCCGGTATAATATTATATAAAAAACGTTAAGAAACAGGAGGAGCTTTGTGAATACGACGGGACGCTATCGTTCGATCTTTCCAGCCACCATTGCTTTCTCCGTTGCCCTGATGCTGATCGGCATCGGCATCGGGCAGCCGGAAGAGATCCTGCCGGGCCTCTGGAAGATCGTGACCATGCAGGATCTGCTGATCACAGACTATATTGACATTGCGGGGCCTGCCGCCGCTTTCATCAACGCCGGCCTGGTGACCATCACCTCTGTCTGCATCCTCAGGCTGGCCAAGGACCCCTTCAACGGTTTTACCATCGTGGAGGTGGGACTGATGGCGGGCTTTTCCCTGTTCGGGAAGAACATGTTCAACATCTGGCCCATTATTCTGGGAACGTGGCTGTATGCCCGCTACCAGCGGGAACCCTTTTCCAAGTATGCCTCCGTGGCGCTGCTGTCCACGTCCCTGGCACCGCTAGTAAGCTATATGGCCCTGGGCAGCGTTCATGCCAGCCTGCCTTTGGGCATTTTATCCGGCGTGATCGTGGGCTTTCTGATGCCCTCTCTTTCGGCCTATACCTACAAGGTGCAGAACGGTATGAACCTCTACAACATGGGCTTTGCTTGCGGCCTGTTCGCCATGATGGTGGTGCCGGTGCTGACGGCCTTCGGTGACAAGCCGGACTCCGCCATGTACTGGTCCACTGGCCGCAACACGGAACTGGGCTTTGCCTGTGCCATGATCTGTGCGGTGCTGATTCTCATGGGCCTGTTTTCCTCGGATAAAGGGGTTAAGGATGTGCTGGAGCGGTACCACCTGCTGCTGACTACTACGGGCCGGGCCCCCAACGACTATCTCCGTATGTTCGGCGCCGGGCCGGTCCTCATCAACATCGGCCTCAACGGCCTGATCGGCATAGCGTATATTCTGCTGGTGGACGGCGACATCAACGGCCCGACTTTGGGCGGCATTTTCACCATTATGGGTTTTTCCGCCTTCGGCAAGCACCCCCGGAACATCATTCCGGTGATGCTGGGGGTATGGCTGGGGGCTTACGGTATGCACTATGAGCCCAACTACCCGGCCTTGCAGCTGGCGGGGCTGTTCGGCACCACCCTGGCGCCGGTGTCCGGCCATTTCGGCGCGGTTTTCGGTGTGGCGGCGGGGTTCATCCACTCGGCGCTGGTCCTTCAGACCGGCGGCCCTGTGGCGGGACTGAACCTTTACAACAACGGCTTTTCCGGCGGACTGATCGCCATTGTGATGTATCCGACACTGACGGCCGTTGTCCGCCACCGCCGTCCCAAGCTCCGGGATGCGGATTACTATGACCTCTTTGAGGAGGATCAGCCCATCAACATGTCCTACTGGCATATCAGAAAGCCGAAGCCGGGGGAGGAGCACGGCAGCCGGATGCAGGACGATGTTCCGGATCAAGAGCGGGCCCAGCGGGAAAAGGAGAACGGGGGATAAACCCGGTTTCCCGAAAAAATTGCAAATCCGGAACTGCGGGGACTTGCTCTTTTACGAAAAATGTGTCATAATCATTCCATTACATTTTTGGTAGGCATCGCCCCCTGCTGACAAGGGGGCAGAGAGAAAGGCGGAACAAAACGGAATGACCCCTAAGAAAATCGCCCTGCTGACGGATTCCAGCGCTGACCTGCGCTGGGCGGAGGTCCAGGCAGACAATATCTTTTTTGTGCCCCTGCGGATTTTGTGCCAGGACGGAGAGTATTTGGACGGTGTGAACATCGGCGGCCAGGATATTTACAAGCGGCTGCATAACGGCGAACTGCCCCAGACGTCCCTGCCCCGGGTGGAGGATTTCAGCGCCAAGCTCCACGAGATTTTTGCTATGGGCTTTGACGGCGTCATCGCGGTGATGCTTTCCAGCGGCCTGTCCGGCACCTACAATCTGGCCCGGATTGTATCCGAGGAATGCAATGCCCAGGGGTACCAGATGCGGGTGTTCGACTCTCTCAGCGGCGCGCTTGGCCAGGGTATGACGGTTTTGCAGCTGGCGGAGGATATCAAAAACGGCATGGGCTGGGAGGAACTGGTGGAGCGCCGGGCACCCCAGCTGATCGCCAACACCTTCCCCTTCTTCTCTGTGGATACCCTGGAATACCTGCAAAAGGGCGGGCGCATCGGCAAGATCAGCGCCATGGCGGGCACCATGCTTCAGATCAAGCCCATCATCACCTTTGCGCAGGATGGCCAGCTTCAGTCCGTTGCCAAGGTCCGGGGCCGGCAGCAGGTAATGCGGAAGCTGGTGGAAATGACGGTCAGCCGCTGCGGCAGCCACAAGCGCTACAATCTGGCTGTTGCCAACGGCGGCGCGCCGGAGGAGATGGAGACGGTACGGCAGATGCTGACAGCGGCCCTGCCGGATTATGACCACATCTGGGACGGCGAGATCGACGGGACCCTCAGCGTTTACATCGGCGACGGCGTGCTGGGCGCGGCGGTGCAGGTGCTGGATTAAAATAGAATAGGCTCAGGCCGCCCTGCCGAAAAGCAGGGCGGCTTTTTGCGCAGAATCCCGCTTGTAAAAAAAGGGCGGATATGATACCCTTATGATAAGAATATCACCGCAGTCTGCGGATGGAAGGGAACAGGGAGGAACGGAGATGCTGGATATTTTTGAGATCCTGGGACCGATCATGGTAGGCCCCTCCAGTTCTCACACGGCGGGGGCGGTGCGGATCGGCCGGATGGCCCGGACGCTGCTGGGAGAGCCGCCGGTGAAGGCGGATATCGGACTGTACGGCTCCTTTGCGGAGACCGGCCGGGGTCATGGCACGGACCGGGCCTTGGTGGCGGGGCTGCTGGGCATGAAGCCGGACGATCTGCGGATCCCTCACAGCTTTGAGATCGCCGGGGAGCAGGGGCTGGATTTTCAAGTCCATCCTGTGGAACTGCGGGAGGCCCACCCCAATACGGCGGTTTTGACGGTGGAAGGAGCCAGCGGTAGAAAGACCTGCGTCCAAGCGGCATCCACCGGCGGCGGCCGCATCCGGGTGGACCAGCTGGACGGCGTGGCGGTGAGCTTTACCGGCATTTTCAACACGCTGATCCTGCGGCACTGGGATGTGCCGGGGGAACTGGCCCATCTGACCAAGGAACTGTCCGACGGCGGCATCAACATCGCCAATATGAGTCTCATGCGGGACCGGCGTGGCGGCAGCGTCATGACCATTTTTGAGATCGACCAGCCGGTGCCGGAGGCCGTGCGGGAAAAGCTGGCCCAGGTGCCCTGCGTGGTCAGCGTGATCTATTATGAAAAGGAGGGGGATTGACCATGGCTTTGGATTCCATGCAGGAAATTTTTGAAAAAGCGGCGGCGGAACAGATCCCCTTCTGGAAGGTGGTCCTGGAGACGGACGTGGAGCAGCGGCAGGTGACGGAGGAGCAGTCCATGGAGAAAATGGGGCTCACCTGGCAGGCAATGCTGGAATCCGTTACCACCTATCAGGGAGAGGAACGTTCCCGCAGCGGCCTGGTGGGCGGTGACGGCGCAAAGATGCGGCGCTACGCGGAAAGTGGCGGCGGTCTCTGCGGGGCGTACCTCCGGGAGGTGGTGGCCACGGCCCTCAGCGTAGGGGAGTCCAACGCCTGCATGCGGAAGATAGTGGCGGCTCCCACGGCGGGGGCCTGCGGCGTGCTGCCTGCGGTGCTGGTGCCGCTGTATCAGGCGGGCATGGTGTCGGAGGAGCAGATCATCCAGGCGCTGTATACCGCCTCCGGCATCGGTGCCGTTATCGGTTACCGGGCCTGCATTGCCGGCGCCGCCGGCGGCTGCCAGGCGGAGATCGGCACTGCGTCTGCCATGGCGGCGGGGGCCCTGGCCTCCATTCAGGGGGGCACCGCCGCCCAGATCGGCCACGCGGTGGCCATGGCCCTGAAAAACCTGCTGGGCCTGGTGTGTGACCCGGTGGCGGGATTGGTGGAGGTCCCCTGCGTGAAGCGGAACGTGGTGGGGGCTGTCAATGCCGTCAGCTGTGCAGACATGGCCATGGCGGGGATCGAGAGCCGTATCCCGGTAGACGAGGTCATCGACTGCATGGGAGATGTGGGCCGCCGCATTCCTATGGAGCTGCGGGAAACGGCGCTGGGCGGCCTGGCCGTTACTCCCACCGGCAGAGCCATCAAGGAGCAGATGAATCAGGCGTAAAGAACAAACTGCTGAAAAGAGAACGCGAAGCCCGGACACGGAATGTGTCCGGGCTTCACTGTTTTGGGAGATAGGGAGGTCTTGTGTTGCTGGGACTGGTTTTGGATATAGAAAAAGGACGCTGTCTATAAAACAGCGTCCTTTTTGTGGGGAAATGACAGATTACACGTTGGAGTTCAGCTGCTTCTGGAGCCAATCCTTGCCTTCCACAAAGCGGGAGACAATGTAAGTGACCACATAGTCGCCGGCAGAGTTGATCATGGTTGCGGGAGGATCCACCAGGTTGCCGATGGCCACCAGAATGGGGAAGGCCAGTTCCATCTGAGTGGGGAAGAAGATGGAGCAGATGATGTACTCGCCGATGTAGCCGCCGCCGGGGACGCCGCTCATGCCCACAGAGGATAGCACAGCCACCAGGACGATGAAGGGCAGCCGGGACCAGGAGAGCTGCTCACCGAACACGCCCAGAACAAAGGCAATTTTTAGCACGCAGGAGAAGCAGGAGCCGTCCATGTGCATGGTGGCGCCCAGGGGCAGCACCATACCGGCAATGTCCTTGTCGATGCCAGTCTCAATGGCTTCCTCCATGTTGGTGGGGATGGTAGCCACAGAGGAGCAGGTGCCCAGGGACACCACGGCGGGACGGGCGATGTGCTTGAACATGGTCTTGACTGCACCCTTGCCGCCGCCGAACCAGGCAAACAGGGGGAAGGCGGTGAAGATGTAGATGAAGCAGAGGGGATAATAGACCAGCAGAGCGCGGCCATAGCCCTTGGCAACTTCAGCGCCGTAAGTAGCTACCAGATCGGCAAAGATGGCGAAGAAAGCGATGGGAGCGTAGTAGGTGATGATCTGGACGAACTTCATCATCACATCGGAAAGGCCGGCCAGCCACTTGCCCACGATGGAGTCCTTACCGCCGGACATCTGCACGGAGAAGCCGAAGAGGATGGAGAACACGATCAGAGGCAGCATGGCACGACGGCTCAGCAGGCCCACGAAATCGGAAGAAGTGAAGAAGTTGACGATCATTTCCGTGAAGGTAGCGTGCTCACCGATCTCTTCAGCCACCATGTCGGCCCAGGGAGCCAGCACAGGGGGGAACAGCTTCATCAGCAGGAACATGATGACGGCGGCAACGGCACCGGTGATGACGAAGGTGCCGACTGTGACGCCCATGATCTTACCGGCTCGCTGACGGCTCTCCATGTTGGCCACGGAACCGGCAATAGAGGCGAACACCAGAGGCACCACGACGCAGAACATCATGTTGATGAACACGGTGCCCAGGAAAGCAATGCTGTGCCCAAAGTCGGGGGCAAACCAGCCCACCAGGGCACCGGCGATCATGCAGCTCAGCAGGATCGCCAGAAAACGGTAATTCTTTGCGACAGATTTTTTGTCCATAAAAGTTCCTCCTAAAACACTTGGGGGTGGGTTTATTTCGCAAGACAAAGGTCTTCGTCCGTGACCTCGCCCTTGCAGACAATGTTGGTGGGACCGGTGAGATAAAGGTTCCGAACGGCGCTGCCCTCACGGTCCACGTCCACAGTCAGCTGTCCGCCGGTCATATTGACCCGCACCTGATGCCCGCTGACCTTGCCCTGCAAAGTCAGGGCGGTGACCACGCTGCCGGTGCCGGTGCCGCAGGCGTAGGTGAAATCCTCCACGCCCCGCTCGAAGGTCCGCTCGAAAACCTCGTCCTCGCCGGTCAGCTCATAAAAGTTGACGTTGGCGCCCTTGGGAAAGTCCTTATAATGGCGGATGGCCCGGCCCAACTCCCGCAGCTCATTTTCATCGGCGTGGGCCAGATCGTGATAGGGGATGACCGCGTGAGGCAGGCCGGGGTTCCCCAACTCCAGATAGGAGCCGGTATAGCGGACGCCGTCGATCTCAATGGAGATATCCAGATGGATGGTGGTGGGATCGTTCAGCCGGATCCGGTACAGTCGGCGGTCGATCCGCTGTCCGGTGACAGGACCGGCGGTGGTCTCCACGGTCTGCGTCTCGCCGGCCAGGCCATTTTCGTATCCGTAGCGGCAGATGCAGCGGGCGCCGTTGCCGCACATTTCTCCCAGACTGCCGTCAGAGTTGTAGAACCGCATCCGGTAGTCGCCGCCCTGAAGGGGCGGATCCACGATCATCAATCCATCGGCACCGATGGACAGATGTCGCTCACATAGGACCTTGGCCAGCTTAGGGTAACAGCTTTCAGGGAGGCGTTCTTCGATATTGTTAATGATGATAAAATCATTGCCGGCACCGTTCATTTTCCAGAACCGCAAGCAAATCACCTCGAAACAAATGATGATACTGTATTATAATAAAGGGAGGGGTGAAAAAACACCGGATATCGTGCGGAAAACTATGCAAATGGTGCGCCGGAGCAGAAAAATGAAAAAAATCGAAAAAAGGGGTTGACATTTCCTTGCGCGTCTGGTATTCTAACTAAGCTGTTTGACGGCGATGAAGTTCAAAAGTTGAGCTACTTGAGGATCTGAAAAAGATTTGAAAAAAGTACTTGACAAAAAGAACTGAGCCTGATATAAT
>URTS01000025.1 GCA_900550685.1 uncultured Oscillibacter sp.
GGCGAAATCTTCAGACAATCTCAAGGGTGTGATCCGTTTTGGGAAGCACCGTACCCACAATGGCGCTGTCCGGGCAGTCTGCCCGCAGGGCGTCCACCAGGGCCCCGGCCTTCTCCATGGGCAGGGCGATCAGCAGTCCGCCGGAGGTCTGGGGATCGGAGATCAGGTCCAGGCGGGCCTGGGGCACGTTTTCCCCAACGCTTAGCCGGGACATCACATAGTCCCGGTTGCGGTAGGCCCCGGCGGGGATAATGCCCATTTCCGCCAGCTCCAAGGCCCCCGGCAGCAGGGGCAGATGCCGGCTGTAGATACGGACGGTAACGCCGCTGCCTGCCGCCATTTCATCGGCGTGGCCCAGCAGGCCGAAGCCGGTAACATCGGTGCAGGCATGGATCTCCCGGCATTGCAGCATGGCCTCCGCCGCCTTGGCGTTCAGCTGAGCCATGGAGCGGACCAGCCGGTCATACTGCTCCGGTTCCAGCAGGTCCGCCTTCGCCGCGGTGGTCAGCACGCCGGTGCCGATGGGCTTGGTCAGCACCAGGGCATCCCCCGGTCTGGCCCCCACGTTCCGCAGCACCTTGTCCGGATGGACGTAGCCAGTGACACACAGGCCGTATTTCGGCTCGTTGTCCTGGATGGTGTGGCCCCCGGCGATGACGCAGCCAGCCTCCACCGCCTTTCGGTGGCCGCCCTCCAGAATTTTCCGGACAGTCTCCTGGGACAGGCAGTTCGGCACGCACAGCAGGTTCATCGCCACGACAGGCCGCCCCCCCATGGCGTACACATCGCTGAGAGCGTTTGCCGCAGCGATCTGGCCAAACCAGAAGGGATCGTCCACAATGGGGGTGAAGAAGTCTACGGTGTGGATGGCGGCGATCTGGTCGGTGACACGGTACACACAGGCGTCGTCGCTGGTGTCGAAGCCCACCATCAAATTGGGATCAGTGCCGTTGGGAAGGTCTTTCAGAATGTTCGATAGGACACCCGGCCCTAATTTTGCCGCTCAACCCGCCGCTGGGGTCAGCTGCGTCAGACGAGGTTCCTTATCCATTGCGATCCCTCCTTCCCTGTTCGATTTATCCGCATTATACCACGGTCCCGGCGGTTTGGCAATCACGGCAGGCTGGACTTTTCCCCGGTCCTATGATATCATACTTTGTAAAATTCAGGTGAAATCTGCGGCAGGCCGCAGAAGAAAAGGAGCAGCTATGGGCATTGTGGTCTTAGGAGCCGTTTTTGTGGATATCAAGGGCTATCCGGCGGATGTGTACATCCCCGGCGGACGGAACGCCGGACGGGTGGAGCAGGTCCACGGAGGCGTCAGCCGCAATCTGGTGGAGGACATCGCCAATGTGGAGCTGCGGCCCACCTTCATCAGCCTGGTGGATAACACCGGCACCGGGGCGGACGTGATCCGCAAATTGCAGGACCACAAGGTCAACACGGACTACATCCGTGCCGTGCCGGACGGCATGGGCACCTGGCTGGCAGTATTCGACAACGGCGGCGACGTGGTGGCCTCCATCTCCAAGCGGCCGGACCTGCGGCCCATTCTGGGGATCCTGGAGGACCACGGTGACGAGATCTTTCAGGATGCGGACAGCATCGCCCTGGAGATCGACTGTGACAAGGAGATCGTGAAAAAGGTCTTTGCCCTGGCGGAAAAATACGGCAAGCCGGTGTTCGCCGCCGTGTCCAACATGAGTATCGCCGTGGAGCGGCGGGACTTTCTCCGCTCCTGCCACTGCTTCGTGTGCAACCAGCAGGAGGCGGGCATCCTCTTCTCCGAGGACTATGCGGGCAAAACGCCTGAGGAGCTGCGGGACATCCTGGCCCATCACATCCAGGCGGCGGAAATTTCCCGGATGGTGGTGACCATGGGCGGCCAGGGGGCCGTATACGCCACCCACGATGGGGAAAGCGGCATCTGCCCCGCTATCAAGGTGGACGTAAAGGACACCACCGGCGCGGGAGACGCCTTCTTCGCCGGCGTCACCATCGGCCTGACCTACGGCAAGACCATGCTGGAGGCCTGCGGCATCGGCACCCGGCTGGCAGCCTCCGTCATCTGCACCTCGGAGAACGTGTGCCCCCGGTTCCTGCCCAGCGAGTTTGGGCTGGAGATCGGTGATGCCGCCGGGGACCAGCTGACCCTGGACCTGTAAATTTTTCCGGAAAGGAACAGACATATGGAAATCAGAACAGCAACTTTCAAGGACCTGGACGCAGTATCCGCCGTGGAGGCCACCTGCTTCCCGGCGGCGGAGGCCGCCACCCCAGCGGAATTTGAAGAACGCCTGCGGTATTACGGCGGCCACTTCTGGCTCATGTTCGACGGTGAGAAGCTCATCGGCTTTGTGGACGGCATGGTGACGGACAAGGCCGACCTCTCCGACGATCTCTACGCCCAGGCCAGTCTCCACGATGAGAACGGTGCCTGGCAGATGATCTTCGGCGTCAACACCCTGCCGGAATACCGGCGGCAGGGCGTGGCGGCGGCCTTGCTGGTGCGGGCCATTGCGGACGCCAAGGCCCAGGGCCGGAAGGGCCTAGTGCTGACCTGCAAGGACAAGCTGGTCCATTACTACGCCAAATTCGGCTTTGTCAGCGAGGGCGTTTCCGAATCCACCCACGGCGGCGTGGTGTGGTATCAGATGCGGCTGACCTTCTGAACCCGGTACATGCAAAACCCGCCCGGAGGAATTCCTCCGGGCGGGTCCTTTTCTGTTATCTGCGGATGAACTGGATGTTCATATCCACCCGGCCGCTGATGCCGGCTACGGTGCAGCTGCTGGAAAACTGCCAGTAATCCATGTGGTAGATCAGCGAGGGGCACAGCTTTTCCGACTTGCTGCTCTTATACTCCGGATACCAGCTCAGATATTCCGACAGGGCGCCCTGGTCGTACTTCATATAGCTGACGTAAGTACCGGCATAGACCATGGGGGTGTAGCCTGCCTCCTTGATCCGCTCGCAGAAGGCCACGGCGCAGGCGGTAGCCATTTCCGGCGAGGTGCCGTAGACCCGGTAGGTGGCGTCATGCATCTCCCAGTCGTAGGCCACGGGGCCGTCGATCTCGTGGCCCTCCAGCAGGCTGATGACAAAGTCCGCCTCCTCGATGGCCTCCTCCACGGTGATGGCCTGGGCGAAGAAGTACACGCCGGTCTTGAGGCCCACGTTCATGGCCCCCTTGATGTTCTGCACATAGTTCTTGTCCGCGTTCAGGGTACCGTTGCCGTAGCCCCGGTAGCCCACTCGGACCATGGCGTAGTCAATGTCGTCCGCCGCCACGGCATCCCAGTCGATCATCCCCTGATAGGAGGACACATCGATGCCGTACCGGGTGCGGAACTCGTCCCCCAGGTATTCCAGCCGGTCCGGGTGCTCCTCGGACCAGATGAAATCGCTGTTGGAGAACACATTCAAGGGCCGGTCCCGGTAAATGGGGATGGTCTTGCCGTTGTAGGTAAAGGTCCGGTCCAGGGTCGCACCGGGGGTGTAGACCTCCGAGGGCTGGATACCGGGCTTGGCGGGCTCCTCCGGCTCCGGTTCCGGCGTCGGGTCCGGTTTTGCCTCCTCCATCACCACCTGTCCGGTGCCGTAATTGCAGATGCTGCCGGTCACGGTAGTATCCGTCAGGGTGACATTCCCCTTCACGCCGGGGGCCAGAATCAGGTCCCCGCTGACGGTCACCCCCTTGAGGGCCGCCCCCTCCTGCGCGCTGATAAGCAGGGTGCCTGGAACGTCCGTGGTCCAGGTGGTATTCTCCTTCACCAGCGTGTGGATCATGTTGCCCAGAATGTTGACGATCTCCGCCCGGGTGATGGCGTCCGTAGGCCGGAAGCGGCCGTCGGTACAGTCCGTCAGATAGCCGTGGGCCTCAAACTCAGCTACATAGGGCAGGGCATATTCCGCGATGGAGCTGCCGTCTGAGTAGCTGACGGAGGTCGTCTCCAGAGGGATGTTGAACGCCCGGCCGATCATAGCCACCGCCTGCTGGCGGGTGATGGTGCTGGCGGAAAGGGCCTTGCCCTGGTTGCCCAGGTAAACGCCGGAGGCATGGAGCTTCAAAATGGCATCCTCCCAGTAGGTCCCTGCCGTGTCGGAAAAGGTACTGGCCGGAGAGGTCTCCTGAAAGTGAAGAAACCGGTCCAGGATCCCGGCGAAAGCCCCCCGGGTGATGGAGTTGTCGGGGCGGAAGGTGCCGTCGTCATAGCCCTGAATGATGCCGTATTCCTGGCTCCACTTGTTGATGGCGCTCTCGGCCCAGTGGCCCGTCGTATCCGTAAAGGCCCCGGCGGTGATGGTGGTGCAGCCCACCGCCAGGACTGCCGCCGCCAGCCATTTTCCAAAATGCCGCTTCATAGCTGTTCCTTTCTGTCAAACAAAGTCGAATCTATTCCGAAAAAAACACCATGGCCCAACGGGCCATGGTGTTATGTCGCCCTACCGGCATTATAGCGGAACCGGAGACAGGGGTCAATATTCTGCCGGAAATTTCTGCCGGAAAATTATGTTAATCTTCCGTGAAGCCCTGCAGCGGCAAAAACCGCCCGGAATTTTTCCGGGCGGTTTTCAGTCTTTATTCCACAGTCACACTCTTCGCCATATTCCGGGGCTTATCGATGTCGCAGCCGCGCTGGAGAGCCACATAATAGGCAAACAGCTGCAAAGGTACGATGCCCAGAGAGGGCTGCACCACCGGATGGGTCTTGGGCACAGCCACCGTGCTGTCGGCGGTGTGCTCCATCTTCTCCCGGAAGTCCTCCGTAGTCAGGGCCAGCACCTCGGCTCCACGGGCCTTGACCTCCACTACGTTGCTCATGGCCTTGTCAAACAGGGGCGCATAGGTGCCCAGGGCGATGACCAGGGTACCCGGCTCAATGAGGGAGATGGTGCCGTGCTTCAGCTCACCGGATGCGTAGGCCTCGGAGTGGATATAGCTGATCTCCTTCAGCTTCAAAGAGCCCTCCATGCCCATGGCAAAGTCCAGGTTCCGGCCGATGAAGAAAATGGATTCGTGGTTGAAATACCGGGAGGCGAAATACTTCACGTTCTCGATGCTCTCCAGCACCTTTTCCACATTCTCCGGCAGACGCTCCATCTCACTGAGGATCTGGTCGTATTCGCTCTTTTCCACGGTGCCCAGCAGGTCGCCCAGGTACAGGGCAATGAGGTTCATCATCGCCAGCTGGGTGGAATATGCCTTGGTGGTGGCCACGGCGATCTCCGGGCCCGCCCAGGTGTAGAGCACATCGTCGGCCTCCCGGGCAATGGAGGAGCCCACCACGTTCACCACCGCCAGCGTCCGGCCGCCCAGCCGCTTGGCTTCCCGCAGGGCAGCCATGGTGTCCAGGGTCTCGCCGGACTGGCTCAGGAAGATCACCAGGGAATGTTCATCCACCAGCGGGTCGCTGTACCGGAACTCAGAGGCCAGACAGACCTCCACCGGGCGGCGCATCAGCCGCTCCCAGCTGTATTTGCAGACCATGCCCACATGGTAGCTGGAACCGCAGGCCACAATGAAAATGCGATTGACGCTTTCGATATATTCCCGGGTCAGGTGCAGGTCGTCCAGCACCACCCGGCCATCCCGGATGCGGGAGGAAATGGTCTTGCGGATAGCCTCCGGCTGCTCCATGATCTCCTTGAGCATGAAGTGGGGATAGCCGCCCTTTTCCGCGGCGGAAACATCCCAGTCGATGTGGCTGTGGGCCTTTTCGATGGGATCCATCTCCGCGTTGAACATGCTGACGCCCTCTGCCGTCAGTACGGCGATCTCCCCGTCCTCCATGTAGATGACGTCCCGGGTGTGGCTGATGATGGCGGTCACATCGGAGGCGATGAAGTTCTCGCCTTCGCCGCAGCCGATGATGAGGGGACTGTCCTTCCGGGCGGCGATCAGGGCGTTGGGATAATCGGCGCAGATGATGCCGAAGGCGTAGGAGCCCTCAATGCGCCGCAGGACCCGGCCCACGGCTTCCAGCATGTTATGGCATTCGTTATAGTGGAACTCCAGCAGCTGGGCCACCACCTCCGTGTCGGTCTCCGACTGGAAGGTCACGCCGTGGCGCAGGAGCTGCTGCTTGATCTCCATATAGTTCTCAATGATGCCGTTGTGGACCAGGGCAATACGGCCGTCCTCACTGACATGGGGATGGGCGTTGATGTCGTTGGGCTCGCCGTGGGTGGCCCAGCGGGTGTGGCCGATGCCCAGGGTGCCCTCCACATCGGCGCCGCCGTGGATCATGTCGGAAAGGGCCTGTAAACGGCCCTTGGACTTGCGGACCTGAAGGCCCTTGGTCTCCGAGCGCACCGCCACACCGGCGGAGTCATAGCCCCGGTATTCCATCCGGGCCAGGCCGTCCAGCAGAATGGGGGCCGCTTCCTGACGGCCCACATAACCAATAATTCCACACATAGTTAAAAATCCTCCTGAAAATTGATTCAAAAGGACAAACGCGCAGAGATTTGTCGCTTTTCTTCGCAGTCAGGTCCCCTTTGTTCCGGGGTCGCCCCCGTATTTTCTGAACCTGTCACATGGCTGCGGCCACGGAGGGGCACCCGCCGAAAGTTCGATACTCCCCTCTCCTCGTTATCCCGGAAACGCCGCTTCCGCAAGCTCTTTCCGGGCACATGGCGCTGTTGATGGGTCCTGCCCATAGCCTCCTTTCTCATTCTGCGCTTTTTTATGAAAACGCCGGGGCGGCGGTCTGCCGCCCGCAGCGCAGTCAACTCACTTTTTTGCGATGATATGGTCTTTATCCTTATAGACATGCCCCGCCGGGATAACGCCCCGGACACAGGACGTGGGGTACACGTTGGAATCCGGACCGATGACGGTGCCGGGGTTCAGAACGCTGTTGCAGCCCACTTCCACCCGGTCGCCCAGCATGGCGCCCACCTTTTTTCGGCCCGTTTCGATCTGCTCGGTGCCGTCCTTCACCACCACCAGGAGCTTGTCGCTCTTGACATTGGAGGTGATGGAACCGGCCCCCATATGGGCCTTGTAGCCCAAGATGGAATCCCCCACGTAATTATAGTGGGGCACCTGGACATTGTCAAACAGGATCACGTTTTTCAGCTCCGTGGAGTTGCCTACCACGCAGTCATTGCCCACCAGGGCGCTGCCCCGGATGAAGGCGCACTGGCGGACCTCCGTCCGGTGGCCGATGATGCAGGGACCGTGGAGATAGGCGGTCTTGAATACGGTGGCATCCTTGGCTACCCACACATCCTCCAAAATATTGCCGTCCCAGTCCCTGGGGTGGACATATTCCTCCTCCGGCAGGTGCCTGCCGATCTCCAGGATCCAATCGGAGATCCCGGCCAGGGCCTCCCAGGGGTAGGTAAACTCCTTCAGATATGCCCCGGCCAGAGAATGGCTCAGGTCATACAGGTCATGAACTGTCAGCATCACTTCTTCACCTCGATGAGATGGCCGCTCTGCTCCATGGCGGCGATGATGCGGTCCACCTGCTTTTCACATTTCTCCGGACTTCCGGCCTCCGCCATGACCCGCAGTACCGGCTCCGTGCCGCTCTTGCGCAGCAGCACCCGGCCGGAATCTCCCAACTCCTCGGTGCACGCATCCACCGCGGCCTGCACGGCGGCGTCTGCCAGAGTGCCGTCCTTGTCGTCCACCCGGACGTTTTTCAGCACCTGGGGATACATGGTAACGCCTGCGGCCAGCACGCTGAGGGGCAGCTGGGTGTCGATCATCACCTGCATCAGCATCAGGGCGGTAATCAGGCCGTCGCCGGTGTGGGCGTACTTCCGGAAGATGATGTGGCCGGACTGCTCGCCGCCCAGGCCAAAATCGTTTTCCTTCATGTTCTCATAGACATAGCGGTCGCCCACAGCGGTCTTTTCATAGCGGAGCCCCGCCTTGTCCAGGGCCTTGTAAAGGCCGAAGTTGCTCATCACTGTGGTGACCACGGTGTCCCCGGGCAGCTGGCCCCGGTCCTTGAGATACTTGGCGCAGATATACATAATCTTGTCGCCGTTCAGGACCCGGCCCCGCTCATCCACGGCCAGGCACCGGTCCGCGTCGCCGTCAAAGGCGAAACCCACGTCCAGGTGGTGCTCCCGGACATAGAGCTGAAGCCCCTCGATATGGGTGGAGCCGCAGCCCATGTTGATATTCACGCCGTCCGGCTGGTCGTTGATGACATAGGTCTTGGCTCCCAGGGCGTCAAACACCGCCCGGCCGATCATCCAGGAGCTGCCGTTGGCGCAGTCCAGGCCCACCTTGTGCTTTTCAAAGGATTTGGAGGGCAGGCTGGTGAGGTAGCCGATATACCGGTTGCGGCCTGAGTAGAAATCAATGGTCTTGCCGATCTTTCCCTCGGTGGCCCAGGGGAGGTAGGCGGGATTGCCGTCAATAAACGCCTCCAGCTCCGCCTGGAGGGCGTCGTCCATCTTCTCACCCACGCCGTTCATCAGCTTGATGCCGTTGTCATAGAACGGGTTATGGCTGGCGGAGATCATCACGCCGCAGTCGAAGTTTTCCGTCCGGGTGATGTAGCTGACGCAGGGCGTGGTGGTCACGTGCAGCAGATAGGCGTCGGCCCCGGAAGCCGCAATGCCAGCCGCCAGCGCGTTTTCAAACATATAGGAGGACCGCCGGGTGTCCTTGCCGATGACGATGCGGGCGGAATCCTCCGTATGCCGGCGGCTGTAATACCAGCCCAGGAAACGCCCCACCTGGAAGGCGTGCTCCGCCGTCAGATCCACACCGGCCTTGCCACGGAATCCGTCTGTACCAAAATATTTACCCATCAGAACAATATGCTCCTTTGATCTTTCATTATGAATCTTCCCTATCATATCCGCTTTTTCCGACAGATACAAGAGGAAAAATGTAAATTTTCAGGATGTCCGCCCCGGCTCTCTCCGCATAAATCCACAACAAGCCGCCCATACTGGAAGAAAAAGGGGGCGATGACATGATCACCGCGCTGTGCCGCACGGTCATTCTCTACTTTCTCATTATGATCGGCCTGCGGCTCATGGGCAAGCGGCAGATCGGTGAACTGGAGCCCAGCGAGCTGGTGCTGACCATGATGATCTCGGATCTGGCCACAGTGCCCATGCAGGATTTCGGCATCCCGCTGCTGGCCGGGGTCATTCCCATTCTGACGCTGCTGTCCCTGTCCCTGCTGCTGAGCCAGCTGTCCCTGCTGAACCTGCGGTTCCGGGAACTGATGTGCGGCACGCCCACGGTCCTCATCCGCAACGGCCACCTTCAGCAGGCGGCCATGCGGGAAAACCGCTACACCCTGGACGAACTGCTGGAACAGCTGCGGAGCCAGGGCTGCGCCTCCGTGGAGGAGGTGCAGTACGCCGTGCTGGAAAATTCCGGGCAGCTGTCGGTGCTGCCCTGGGCCCGGCAGAAGCCCCCCACCGCGGAGGAACTGGGCTTCCACCCAGCGGAGGGCACCCTGCCGGTCATTCTCATCAACGACGGCCGGGTGCTGCAAAAGAATCTCCGCCGCTGCGGCCGGGACGAGGCCTGGCTGCAAAGCGTTTTAAAGCGGGAAAAGCACACCGCCGGAGAGATCTTTCTCCTGACGGTAGATGAAAACGGGAAAACCCTGTGCATCCCCAAGGAGGACCGGCCATGAAGCGTATGCTCCTGCCCCCTGTTCTGGTGCTGGCGGCCCTGCTGGCGGTATCCCTGTGGAACATCCATCATATGGACGTCGAAACGGACCGCTGGCGCGCCCAGCTTCAAGCGGCGGACCAGCTGGCCCTCTCCGGCGAGTGGGCCGAAACTCTGGATGCCCTCTGGGAGAGCTACGACGACTGGTCCCGCAGCCAGACCTATCTCCACATCGTCTCCCACCACGACGCGGTGGATGACGCGGAGGCCATGTACCGCCGTGCCATCGCCTTCGCGGAGACGGAGGAGATCACGGAATTCCATGCGGAGCTTTCCGACCTCCGGGACCAGCTGCGGCTCATCGCGGAGATGGAGGCATTGAATATCCGGAATGTGTTGTAAATCACCAAAGAAACGTCACAGGCCAAGTCGGAAACTGGCAAATTCCTATTTTTTGTGATAATACAGCGTCTCCGTGGGGATATAATAATTTTCCGATGCAATCAGTGTTCCATCTTTCAGCACGACCATCATGCTGCTCATATCTTTGTCTATGTCGATCGTCTGCACATCAAGCTGTGAAAAATTGCCTGCATAGAAAAATGTTATCAACGGACAATCTGGATCATCCCATTCGATTTTTGCTTCTACACCGTCTCTGCATGAAGGTTCATAGCACTCGATCGCAAAGGTCCCAACAAAGTTGGTTGAAAACAGGGTTTTCTTGAGATTCCCCAAAATCGTAATGTGAGAGGATGTGTATGAATATCCGTTGTCCTCATAAACCTTTACAGGAACGGTTCGATCAATCGTTTTATTGATTCCGTGTATGCTGATCAGCGCAGCCACTATGCAAAATGCAGCAGCAACCGCCAAAATCAATTTTGCCCGTCCGGATTTCAAACCTCCACCTCCCTATTCCATGCAGATCACCGATACACAGCAGGGTTCATGTTACAGGCGCAGTTACTTCTCCGCCAAAAGCTTATTCAGTTCCGCCATGAACGTATCGATATCCTTGAACTGGCGGTAAACGGAGGCAAAGCGGACGTAGGCCACCTGGTCCACCTTCCGCAGCCGCTCCATCACCTTTTCTCCGATGATCTCCGTGCGGATCTCCCGCTCCATGGAGTTTTGCAGCTCCTGCTCGATCTCGTCGGCAATGCGTTCCAGCTCCGCCAGCGTCACAGGCCGCTTCTCACAGGCCCGGATCATGCCCCGCAGCATTTTCTGCCGGTCGAAGCTCTGGCGGCTGCCGTCCTTTTTGATGACCACCATAGGCAGGCTCTCCACCGTCTCATAGGTGGTGAAGCGCCGGGCGCAGGACAGGCATTCACGCCTGCGGCGGATGCTAGCGTTTTCGTCGGCGGGGCGGGAATCGATGACCTTGCTTTCGGGGTGACCGCAATAGGGACATTTCATAGGCGTGACCTCCTGATAGGCTTTCAGAAGCGAAAGCCCGGTTCATTCGTGAAAAAGTACACGATGCTGGGGCAAGTATACCATATTCCGTATAAATATGGTATCCCCATTTTGATTTTTTTCAGAAAGCAGGCCATTCCCGGCCGTCGAAGCGAAACACCCAGCACTCCCGGCCTTTTACCCGCCTGGAACAAGCAAAGCAGAACATGGCTTCCAGGGGAAAGGGGCGGCGGTCGTCCCGGGGGACGGCGACCAGGCGGAGGCCTTCAGACCGGCAGGTCAGCACCCCTGGCAGCGGTCCCAGGCTGCGGCGGAGATAGGGGCTTTGCAGGGTGTCCGGCTTCAAAGGTGCCCAGTGCTCCCGCTCCTCGTCCAGACTGCGGAGTTCCCCCCGGAGGACCGTGCCCAGCGGGGCCGTCAGCTGCCGGGAAAACCGGCGGCAGATATGCAGGCGGCCTTTTTCAGGTTCCAGCACGCCAATGCGAAGTGTCCCCGTCTCTCCCACCGCCCAGGCACACCACAGCCCCTCCCGTCCGGGACAGGAGACGTCAAAAACCGTATACAGTGCTTCCGGCATGACCGTCAATTCTCCTGCCGCCTGTTTCCCTTCCATCACCGGATACTTGTCCATGGACCGTCACCTCCCGGCATAAAACTTCATGCGCTGACACCGCACCGTGAACATGCGCAAAGCACCGGCGCATGAAGTTTTTGTGCATCATTTCCTTGCCCCTGCGGGGCAGCCGGAAATGATGCACATTTCCAATTTTGCTATCTTTTGCATAGCAAAAATCCGCCTGTGCAAGCTTATGCACAGGCGGACCCCGCTATGTAAAATTCAGGCGATGGTATAGGTGCCCCGCACCAACAGCTTTGTGGTGGCGGCCCCGGCCTTCACGCCCCGTCCCTCAATGGTCATCATGTACAGGTGGTTGACGGCCAGCGCGCCGCCGTTATTCAGCGCGGCGGCGGTAGTCTCGTCAATCAGGCCCGGGTTGGAGGGGGACACACAGGAAGCGGAGCCGATCCGCAGCATCACCTCGCAGCCGATGTCCCCGGTGAGGGTCTGCCCCTTAGAGAGGGTCACCACCGTGAATTCCGCGCTGGACGCGCTGCCTGTCCCCCCGGAATGCTGCAGCAGCTGGCTGTTCCGGGCGGCGATCTTCTGGTCCACCTGAGTCATGATCTGGCCCAGAAAGGTCTCGTTCAGATAGCTCAGCGTCACCAGGGGGTCGCTGGCGGAACCGGGCTCCACCGCCAGGGATACGCCGGTCATCGCCAGGCAGCTGATCAGCATCAGCGCCGCCAGGCGCAGGGCCCATTTGTTTTTCATATGTACCTCCGTTGACTCTTAATGCCCTTCCGAGGGGCGTTTCCGCCCGCCGGAAGGTTTCTCCGCATATTATACCAACTGGTCGTGGGGCAGCCCAAAACTCACCGCGATGGCGGTGTCCACCTTCTCCATCACGCGCTCCTCCACATGGCCCATCCGCTCCCGCAGGCGCTTTTTGTCCAGGGTCCGTACCTGCTCCAGCAGGATGATGGAATCCCGGCTGAGGCCGCAGCTCCCGTCCACCGGGAGGTCGATATGTGTCGGCAGCCGGGCCTTGCCCGTCTGAGAGGTGATCGCCGCCGCGATGACCGTGGGGCTGTAGCGGTTGCCCGTGTCGTTCTGGATGATCAGAACCGGGCGGACGCCGCCCTGCTCGCTGCCCACCACCGGGGAGAGATCGGCATAGTAAATATCGCCGCGCTTGACACTTGTATCCACAAAGTTCACACTCCGCCGAAAGAAGTACCCGTCACCAATCGGTGAGGCCACTTTCATTCTCCCACGCAGCGCCGGAATTTATACCGACCGGTCAAAATTCCGGCGTTCCGCCCCGTAGCATCCTATGCGGCGGACAGGACTGTGGTGCGGAATGGCCGCTTACGCCGCATTTGCGGCGGCGAGCTGACCTACTTTACAGCAGCCGTAAACTCCGCTCGATCTCCTTACCGTGCTCCATATACAGTCTCGGCACCCGTTTGCTCACCGCGCAGGTCAGCTCGTAGGGGATGGTGTCCAGAATGGCGGCCAGGGCATCCACGCTCTGGGTCTGGCCAAAAATTTCCACGGTGTCCCCCACCTTCACCTCCGGCAGATTCGTCAGGTCTACCATGCACATATCCATGCAGATGCGGCCCCGGAGGGGCGCCGGACCATAGACGGTCTGGACCGCCATGCGGTTGGAAAGGCCCCGGAAGAAGCCGTCGGCATAGCCGATGGGCAGCACGCCGATGCGGGTCTTTTCCGCAGTGCGGAAGGTGCGGCCATAGCTGATGGTGGTGTCCGGGTCAAAGACCTTGATGGTGGAAATACTGGACTTCAGGCTCATGACGGGCCGCAGGCCCAGCCGCTCCGCATCGTCTCCCACGCCGTACAGGGCGATGCCAGGGCGCACCATATCCAGATACATCTCCGGATACCGGGTCAGTGCGCCGCTGTTGGCGCAGTGGCGGATGCGGAAGGTGCGGCCCTTGGCCGCCAGGGCATCCAGCACGCGGGTAAACACGCCGAACTGATCCCGGGTATAGTCCTCGTACTCTGCGCCATCCATGTCGGAAACGGCAAAGTGGGTAAAAATGCCCTCCGGGTCCAGCCCCGGCAGGGCACAGGACTCTGCAATCGCGTTTACGCCGCCCTCAAAGTGCTCCCCCCGCACCAGAAAGCCCAGCCGGGACATGCCGGTATCCACCTTGATGTGGACCCGCAGGGTACCGCCGCATTTCACGGCCTCAGCGCTGTACGCCTCCGCCTTGGCCTTGGCGGACACCGCCTGGGTGATGTTGTAGGCAATGAGCTGGGGCACCATCTCCGGGGGCGTATGGCCCAAAATCAGGATGGGCATGGCGATGCCGCCGTGGCGCAGCTCCCGGGCCTCGTCCAGGCTGGAAACCGCCAGATAATCCGCCCCCAGCTGCTCCAGCTTCCGGGCGATCTGCACCGCGCCGTGGCCGTAGGCGTCCGCCTTCACCACGCCTAAATATTTCACGTTAGGGCCAATCTTCTGCCGGGCCACATTGTAATTGTGTTCCAGGGCGTCCAGGTCGATCTCCGCCCAGGTACGCCGTAAAATCGTATCCTCCAAGTTCTTTCACCTGTCCTATGTGGATTTGCGGGCCTTCCCCGCGATTTTTCAGGAATTCTCTGGTATTGTATCACAGAATGTAAAATCCGTAAACTCCACTGTTAAAATTGTTTCGCCCTCTACGGCAATTTCTCCCCGAATCGGTATACTGTCCTCCTGCCGGAGCCAGACAGTGGTGACCATGTCCCCGCCGGAAGCACCGCTCTGCTCCAGGGCCAGCCGGGTGCAGGGCACGCCGTCCCAGTCCTCGTCGTTTTCTTCCAGGAGCCAGCCCTCCCGCAGGGCATATACGATCCGGGCCAGGGCCGTGGCGGGACTGACGGCTTCATCCGTCAGAGTGCCCGCATCCAGGCACAGGTCGCCGTATTCCAGGGTCCAGCCGTCCTCCCGGATGATAGCCCGGACCCCTGCCAATTCCAGGGGTTCCAGCACCTCCACAGTGCTCTCCTCGCCGGGCACATAGGTTCCCCGGAGGGTGGCGGACCATTCCAGACCCGCCTGGTCACAGGTGACCGCCGCCGTCATTTCACAGCCGGACATGGCCTGGTAGGCGGCCCGGATATCCGGCGTTTCTTCCGTCTGTCCCCCGCAGCCGCACAGCAGCAGGCACAGGGCTATCATTGGTACGCAGCTTCCCATGCGCACCCTGTTTTCCCTCCGTTATTCCAGAATTTCCCGGATGGCTCCGGGCAGTCCCCGGGCCACATCCTCCGGCGTGACGCCGTAGGCCGTCAGTTCCCGCTCCGCCAGGTCGCCGGACCGGCCGTGGAGCCACACGCCTGCGGCAGCCGCCTGGACCGCCCCGACTCCCTGAGCCAGCAGGGATGCAATGACACCGGTGAGGACATCGCCGCTGCCGCCCTTGGAAAGGCCGCTGCCGCCGGTGGTATTCACCAGGACGTTGCCCTCCGGCCCGGCGGTAACGGTCCGGTGGCCTTTCAGCACCAGCACGCAGCCGTGGGCCACGGCAAAGTCCCGGGCCGCTTTCACCCGGTCCCCGCGGCTCAGATCGCCGCCGATGCGGCCAAACTCCACGTCGTGGGGCGTCAGAACTGTGATCCTGCCCCGGCGGGCATCCAGAACATCTATATGCCCGGAGAGGGCGTTTATGCCGTCGGCGTCCAGCACCACCGGCTTTTCTGTTTTCAGCAGCTCCCACACCAGCCGGGCCGTACCCTCGCTGCGGCCCAGGCCGGGGCCCAGGGCCAGCACGTCGCAGCCGGACAGCTTTTCCAGGATCTGGGGCAGGGCCTTGGCGGAAAGCATCCCGCCTTTTTCCGGCAGAGGAAAGGGCATGGCGGAAACACACTTGGCCGCTTCCATGGGCCAGATGGCCTCCGGCACCCCCAGGGACACCAGCCCGCAGCCGGTGCGCACCGCCGCCGACGCGGTGAGGTACGGGGCCCCGGTATAGCCCACGGCGCCGCCCACGATCAGCAGCTTCCCGAAGGTGCCCTTGTGGCCGTCGATCTTCCGGGGCGGCAGGGCCCAGCGCACAAAGTCCGGCTCCACCGTCTGCACCGGGCTGACCAGACTTTTTGTCAGGTCCGCCGGGATGCCGATGTTCCAGACGGTGACGTCCCCGCTGTAAACCGCACCGGCTCCCACTGCCTGACCGATCTTTGGGAATGTAAAGGTCACGGTCCTGTCCGCCCGAACAGCCCTGCCCAGAATCCGGCCGGTGTCCGCCTCCACGCCGCTGGCAATGTCGGCGGATACGACTTTGGCGCGGCTGGCGTTCATGGCATCAATGGCGGCGGCAAACACGCTGCCTGCCGCCACCTCCCTGCTGAGGCCCACGCCGAACACGGCATCCACCACCGCATCACAGCGGCGGATATACCCCAGCTGTTCCTCATTCTCCGGGGCAAATGGCTCCAGCTCCACGCCGCAGTCCGACAGGCGGCGGGTCATCTCCAGGCTGTCCGGCGTCAGCTTTTCGTATGTTCCAACCAAAAAGCACCGCACCTGCACGCCCTTGAAAAACAGCAGCCGGGCGGCGGCGATGCCGTCTCCGCCGTTGTTCCCCGCGCCGCACAGCGCCGCGATCCGGCAGCGGGACGGATTTTCCGGCAGCAGCTCCATCGCCGCAGCCGCCACGCCCTCCGCCGCCCGCTCCATCAGGTCGATGGAGGGAATTTTTCGCTCCTCAATGGCGATGCGGTCCAACTCCCGCATCTGGGCGGATGTGGTCAGTTTCATAGTCAGCCCTCCTTGGGATTTTTTCTTCATTATATCCGAGGCTCCGCCCCTCTGCAACCAAAAAACAGCGGTGAACACCTGGTTCCCCGCTGTTTTTTTACACTTATTCTGCCTTGGCCGCTTCCTGGATCAGCTTCACGCACAGGTCATAGCCAAGGGCGCCGCTGTCCAGCACCAGCTGGTAATTGTGGCTGTCGCCCCACTTCTTGCCGGTATAATGATGATAGTAGGTGTGGCGGCTGTTGTCCTTCTTCGCAATTATTTTTTGCAGTTCCGTGGCATCCGTGCAGCCGGTCAGTTCGCTGACCCGCACCGCCCGGTGCACTGCGTCGGCATGGATGAACACATTCAGGGCGTCCACCCCCGCCTCCCGCAGGATCTCATCGGCGCAGCGGCCCAGGATCACGCAGGGTCCCTCCTTGGCAAAGTGGAGGATGACGGCCTTCTGGACATCGTGGATGGCGTCCTGCGTGTCGGAGAAGGAGGCATCGGAAAAGGAGCAGATGCTCTTGAAGAAGTTGGCGGAGGCGGACACGTCCTCCTGGTCATGCTCCACCATATCCGGGTCAAAACCGCTGGTCTTGACCGTTTCCTTCAGGATGTCCCGGTCATAGAACGGGATTCCCAGTTCCTTTGCCACCTGCTGGCCGATGGAATGGCCGCCTGCGCCGTATTCCCGGCTGATGGTGATGATCTTGTTCATATGCAAATTCCCCCTCGTACTCCCGTTGCTTTCCCGGGTGATCTTTTGAGGGTATTGTACCATACCGGCGGCCCGGGTGCAATGAAATTCTTATAAAGGAATGAAGCTCCGGGCCCATTTCGCGTTTTTGTGCATTTTGCGCTTGCATTTTCTATATTTTTATGGTATAAGTGGGTACGTTATAGGCAATGAAGGGGAAAATAATCTGAAACGCCGCCGCAGAGAGGGCCGGTCACCGGCTGCAAGCCGGCCTGCGGACGCCTGGTTTGGTTCGCCCCGGAGCTTCCATGGAGACATGGCGGACGCCCTCCGTTACCAGGGTGCAAGTGTGCGCTCCGGCGCAAATTTGGGTGGTACCGCGGAAGTGAGCCTTTCGTCCCAATGTGGGACGAAGGGCTTTTTTGCTGGGCGGACACACCAGTCCAATATCCCAATTCCATACAAAGGAGTTTTGCGTTTATGATGAAAGAACAACTGGAAGCCATCCGCAAAGGCGCGCTGGAGTCCATCGTGGGCACCAAGGCCGCGGCGGATCTGGATGCCCTGCGGGTGAAGTACCTGGGCAAGAAGGGCGAGCTGACCGCCGTCCTCAAGCAGATGGGCTCCCTCTCCGCCGAGGAGCGGCCGGTCATGGGCCAGATGGCCAATGAGGTCCGGGCCGCCGTGGAAAAGGCCATCGAGACCCAGGCCTCCATTTTGCAGAAGGCGGCCCTGGAGGCCAAGCTGAAGGCCGAGACCGTGGACGTCACCATCCCCGGCAAAGAGATCGCCATGGGCCACAAGCACCCCATGTACACCGTGCTGGATGAGATCAAGCAGGTGTTCCTTGACATGGGCTTTGAGAGCATGGTC
>URTS01000026.1 GCA_900550685.1 uncultured Oscillibacter sp.
AGAACACCCATACATCCTTGAAAGCAGCGATATCAGCACTGTTGAAATTAGACATTATTTCGTTCTCCTTCCTTAGATGATGTGCTTTTCCACGAGGATGGAAACCAGCTTCTCGCAGGTCTCCTTGCCATCGCCCTCCAGCATCATGCCGACGCCCTTCTGGGGGGGGGTGAAGCTCTTGAAGATGTTGGTGGGAGAGCCCTTCAGGCCGATGGTGGTGGCATCGATCAGGGGATGATCCTTCAGGTCCTCATAGCCCAGGGTGGTCAGAGGCTTGCTGTAGGTGGACAGGATGCCGCCGATGGACATGTAACGGGGGTTGTTCAGCTCCTTGATGCAGGTGATCAGGCAGGGAGTCTGCACCTTGATGGTCATGTAGCCGTCCTCCAGCATACGCTTGACGGTGATGGTATCGCCGTCCTTGGTGATGTCGGCAGCGTAAGTGACCTGGGGCAGGTGCAGCTTCTCAGCGATCTGGGGGCCCACCTGGGCGGTATCGCCGTCGATGGCCTGACGGCCGCACATCACAACGTCGTCCTTCTCCACGCCGATCTTGTTGATGGCAGCGGCCAGGATCTGGGAAGTAGCGTAAGTATCGGAGCCGCCGAACTCACGGGCGGACACCAGATAGGCCTCATCGGCACCCATGGCCAGAGCCTCACGCAGCATGCCGGCAGCGGGAGGAGGACCCATGGTGACAACGGTGACCTTGCAGCCGGTGGCGTCCTTGATCTTCAGGGCGGCCTCAACGGCGTTCATGTCGTCAGGGTTGATGATG
The DNA here is from genome assembly GCA_900550685.1 of uncultured Oscillibacter sp. Classification (GTDB taxonomy): domain Bacteria; phylum Bacillota; class Clostridia; order Oscillospirales; family Oscillospiraceae; genus Oscillibacter. Next base: position 779 of record URTS01000026.1, read on the forward strand.
GTCTGCATAGAAGCACGGTTCAAGGTGCCGTCGGGATTGACAGCCACCTTACCGGAGGTATCGGGTACCTGCTTAATAGAAACAATAATTTTCATTTTAACCTTTACCTCCTACAATTATTTCACGCCCAGGTGGCTGGAAATGACCATGCGCTGGACCTCAGAAGTACCCTCATAGATCTCGGTGATCTTGGCGTCGCGCATCATGCGCTCCACGGGATACTCACGGGTGTAGCCGTAGCCGCCGAACAGCTGAACGGCGCGGCGGGTCACATCGGAAGCAGACTCAGCGGCGAACAGCTTGGCCATGGAAGCGTCCATGGAATAGTCCTCATGGAGCTGCTTCTTCATAGCGGCAGCATACACCAGATACTGCGCAGCCTGCATGCGGGTGTGCATGTCAGCCAGCTGGAACTGGGTGTTCTGGAACTGGCTCAGGCGCTTGCCGAACTGGACACGCTCCTGGGTGTACTTGATTGCCTCGTTCACAGCGCCCTCGCCCAGGCCCAGAGCCTGTGCAGCGATGCCGATACGGCCGCCGTCCAGGGTCTGCATGGCGATCTTGAAGCCCTTGCCTTCCTTGCCCAGCAGGTTCTCCTTGGAAACGATGCAGTCCTCAAAGATCAGGTCGCAGGTGGAGCTGCCGCGGATGCCCATCTTCTTCTCGTGCTTGCCGGTGGAGAAGCCGGGGAAATCCTTCTCAACGATGAAAGCAGAAATGCCGTGGTTGCCCTTGGTCTTGTCGGTCATGGCAAAGACCACGAAGGTGGAGGCCACGTTGCCGTTGGTGATGAAGCACTTGGAGCCGTTCAGCACGTAATCGCCGTTCTCATTCTTGGTGGCGATGGTCTGCTGGCCGGAAGCGTCGGTACCAGCGTTAGGCTCGGTCAGGCCGAAAGCGCCGATCTTCTTGCCGCTGAGCAGGTCAGGCAGATACTTGCGCTTCTGCTCCTCGGTGCCGTTCTCAAAAATAGGAGCGCAGCACAGGGAGGTATGAGCGGACACGATAACAGCAGTGGTGCCGCAGACCTTGGCCAGCTCTTCCACGCACATGGCATAGGACAGAACGTCACCGCCGGCACCGCCGTACTCCTTGGGGAAGTAAATGCCCAGCATGCCAAGCTTCGCCATCTTCTCGACGGTCTCCATGGGGAAGCGCTCTTCCTCATCGATCTCCTCAGCCAGAGGCTTGACCTCGGTCTCGGCGAATTCCCGGTACATCTTGCGGAGCATCTGCTGCTCGTTTGTCAGATGAAAATCCATGATTCGATCCTCCTACAATTTCTTGTTCGGTTATTACAATCCCCCGGTCCGGACGGCTCTCTCCTTCCGACCCTGACCGGAGTAAGCAATACAACCTTTGACGGACGGCAAAGCGTTGGAATTGTACACCTTGTTACAATTTTAACACCTTTTGGGCAAATAAATCGCAACAGTGAATCCGTTTTCTCTGTTGCAGTTCATGGCTAAGCCACCCGTACTATGTGAAAATTATAACGCTGCATGTACAGAAAGGCAAGAAAAAGCGGCTCGTGAAAATCGCCAAATTTTTAACGTTAAATCTGTATCAAACGTCCAAGCCGTCAAGTTGTGCACTTTTCCGCCAGAAATCTGCCCATTTTCTGCAAAAACCGGGCTGTTTTGCAACAGCCCGGTTTTGAATGAAATTACTTGCTGTAGTCGTAGAAGCCCTTGCCGGACTTCTTGCCCAGCAGGCCGCCGCGAACCATCTTCTTCAGCAGCAGAGCGGGACGATACTTGGGATCGCCGGTCTCGGTGTACAGGGTGTCCATGATAGCCAGGCACACGTCCAGACCGATGAAGTCGCCCAGAGCCAGGGGGCCCATGGGATGGTTGGCGCCCAGGCGCATAGCCTTGTCGATGTCCTCAACGGAAGCAACACCGGTCTCAACCAGGCCGATAGCCTCGTTGATCATGGGGATCAGGATCTTGTTGACCACGAAGCCAGGAGCCTCGGCGACCTCAACGGGATCCTTGCCGATGTCCTGAGACAGCTTGTAGATGGTATCGAAGGTCTCCTGGGTGGTGTTGGCGCCCCGGATGATCTCCACCAGCTTCATGCTGGGCACGGGATTGAAGAAGTGCATGCCGATGACGGCGTGCTTCAGGCCGTGGCCCATCTCGGTGATGGACAGAGAAGAGGTGTTGGAGGCAAAGATGGCCTCGGGCTTGCAGAGGGTATCCAGCTCGCCCAGCAGCTCCTTCTTGGTTGCCATATCTTCCTTGACGCACTCGATGATCAGATCGGCGTCAGCGCAGGCGGACTTCTCTTCCACCAGGATGTTGGCCAGCAGAGCGTCCACAGCCTCCTGGGTCATCTTGCCCTTCTCAACGCGCTTCTGCAGAGAGGCAGCCAGCTTGTCCTTGTGCTTCTGGGCGGAAGCAACAGAGCTTGCATACATCAGGGCGGTGTGGCCCTTTGCCGCGAAAACCTGGGCAATGCCGCTGCCCATGGTGCCGGCACCAAATACTGCTACTTTCATGTGAGATTCCTCCTGTTTTTTGTTTCCATAATTGGGCGCCCGCTGCTGCATAACATTTCGCGGGCACTGTTTTGACCTGTTACCATTATAAGGTCAACGTCTCAATTAAGCAAGCCTCTTTTCCCCTTTCCCGGGATTTTCTGCACATCCCACAAACAGTTCGTTAAATTTTTTACATATCCGTTAAATAATTAACGTTAAAAACTTAACATATTTTTCTGACCGTTTACAGAAAACGATTTCTATGCTACAATGGAGAAAATTTTGTGACCTTTGGAGGGTTTTTCCCATGCGGATGAGAAAAAAGAAAAATCTGATCCCCCGGATGGAGCGCTGCGCCGCCCAGCTGATCCGGGACCCCTATGAGCACCAGGGCCGCTGGCGGGAGCTGATGCCCCAGGCTCGGGAACTGCGGGTGGAGCTTGGCTGCGGCAAGGGCCGCTTCACCCAGGGCACCGCCGCAGCGGAGCCGGACGTGCTGTTCATTGCCATTGAAATGGTGCCGGACGCCATGGTGGTGGCCATGGAGCGCTGTGTCAATGCCGGTCTTACCAACGTCTTTTTCGTGGACGCCAACGCCGACCAGCTCCCCCAGTTCTTCGCCCCCGGTGAGGTGGACCGGATCTACGTCAACTTCTGCGATCCCTGGCCCAGCAAGCGCCACGCCAAGCGCCGCCTGACCCACGGCAACTTCCTGAAGCTGTACCGTCAGGTGCTGAAAATGGGCGGCCAGATCCACTTCAAAACCGACAACCAGCCCCTCTTCGAGTTCTCTGTGGAGGAGCTGCCCAAGTTCGGCTTTGAATTGTCCGAGGTCACCCGGAACCTCCACGAAAACGGCCCGGTAGGCGTGATGACGGACTATGAGGCCAAGTTCCATGAACTGGGCCAGCCCATCAACCGCTGCGTGGGCACCATGGTGGATTGGACGGAACCGGAACCTGAAGCGGAAGAAGCCGCACCGGAGGAAGCTGCCGCTGAAACAGAGGTCTGACCCATTGAAAGCCTTCCCGGCGGGCCCGCCCTCCCCCTCTTGGTGATTTTGCTGAATGTCCGGCGCAGCGTATCCCTCTTTGCCTGTGATACCGTGTCTGCCCGGTGGGGCCGGATACATCCCGGAAGCACTTCCCATCTGATTTTGTAACCCGGCACTGCCAGTCAAAGGGCGGTGCCGGGTTTCTCTTGTGCCTCCCCAAAGTGCCCATATTTAAAGGTATCAGCCAGCCATCCGGGCCTGGAAAATATTCCCCAGATTCCAATGTTGACAAATTGGATAAAAGATGTTACAATTTGGTTACAATTTTTTCAGAGGAGTGTTACCATGGCAGAAGCAAAAACGGAAGGCCTTATGTACAAGGGCCATCCCCTGCGGCGGATCGATAACCTGATCTACTACGGCACGATGTCCGATAAATATATTGTAATGATGCAGATCCTGGAGAGCAAGAAGGAGAACGGCCTGGACATGGCTACCAAGGTCTCCCTCCAGCTCCAGCTGACAGACCCCACCGTAAAGGCCCGTGACCGGGTGGTCAAAAAGGGCGAAAAGAGCAGCTTGTACGAGGCGATGGACTTTGCCTCCATCTGGCTGGAACGGGCGCTGGCCGGCAAATAAGCCCGTCCCCGCCGATACGAAGGAAAGGAAGCGTTTCGATGAAGCTTTTGATGAAAAAGGCCGTAAAGGCCGCCGTTTTTACTGCGCTCACCACCCTGGCGCTGACCGCCTTTGCCTCTGCTGAGGGCGAGATCGCCATCGGCGCCGTCTGCACCACCGGCACCTCCCTGCGGATGCGCTCCGAGCCCAGCACCTCCGCCAGCATCGTCACCACTTTAAATAAATCCGTGGCCGTGGCCCTGCTGGATGACAGCACCCCCGGCTGGTACAAGATCAATTACAACGGCAATACCGGTTATGTGTCCTCCGATTACCTGGTGATCGATCAGGACAACATCTTCACCACCTACGGCCGGGTGCCCGAAGGCACCGTCAACGTCCGGGCCGGTACCAGCACTGACAGCGCCAGCCTGGCCACCATCAGCGCCGGCACTGTGGTCACCGTCAACGGCCTGGTGAACGGCTGGTACGATGTCACCTGCCAGTACGGCACCGAGGGCTATATCCGCAGCGACCTGCTGGTGCTCACCAGCAATCCCACCAGCGGCAAGGGCGCTTCCATTGTGGAAACCGCTCTAAAGCACCTGGGCACCCGCTATGTTTACGGCGGCGCCTCTGCCGGCGGCTTTGATTGCTCCGGCTTCACCATGTACATTTACAAGCAGTTCGGCTACAATCTCCCCCATTCCGCCACCAGCCAGTGGCTCAGCGGCATGGGCACCAAGATCACCAGCATTTCTGAATTACAGCCCGGCGACCTGGTATTCTTCAACGATCCCAGCCGCAATGCGGGCAAGGCCTGCTCCCATGCCGGTATCTACATCGGCAACGGCCAGCACATCCACGCTTCCTCCTCCCGGGGCGGCGGCGTCATCATCAGCGACATGACCTCCGGCTACTACAATACATATTTCGTGGGCGGTCTTCGTCTCAGCTGATCCAATAGGCGTTTCTCCCCGGCACACAGCTGTGTGCCGGGGTTTTATTCTGCGCTTTTGGCGCAGATTGGACCGAAAAACGGTCAAAAACCGCCTGCCGCCCAGGATTTCCGGTCATTCAGGCAAAAACCGGAAATTCCTGCAAAAAGGGCTTGCCTTTTTAGATGCAGTCTGCTATATTCATACAAGTGTGAAAAATATGACTGAGGAGGCGATCCCATGCCTGGGGGCAAGCACATCTTGGTCCAGGGGAAAAACCGGGTTTTCGGCACCGCCAAGGTAGGCGACCGGGGACAGATCGTGATTCCCCAGGAGGCCCGCCGGTTTTTCGGCATCTCTCCGGGAGACACCCTGCTGATCCTCGGCAACGAGGCCAGCGGCCTGGTGGTGACCCGGCCGGAGGTTTTGAACGATCTGGCAGACGAGATTTTGGGAAAAGAGGAACAGGAAACATGAAAATGGAATCCATGTATCAGCAGTTGGGCATTAGCGCGGCTGTCTATGAATACGGTGAACAAATCATTGCGGGCCTTCGGGACCGGTTCGACGCCATCGACCAGACGGCGGAATACAACCAGGCCAAGGTGATCGCCGCCATGCAGAAAAACCGGGTGAACGCCACCCACTTCGCCGCCACCACCGGCTACGGCTACGATGACGAGGGCCGGGACAATCTGGAGCGAGTCTATGCCGACGTGTTCCATACAGAGGCAGCCCTGGTACGGCCCCAGATCACCTGCGGCACCCATGCCCTGACGGTGGCCCTCTCCGCCAACCTCCTGCCGGGGGATGAGCTTCTCTCCCCTGTGGGCGCTCCTTACGACACCCTGGAGGAGGTCATCGGCATCCGGGAGAGCAAATGCTCTTTGAAGGAATACGGCGTCACCTATGCCCAGGCGGACCTGAAACCCGATGGCACCTTTGACTATGACGCCATCCGCGCCAAGATCAATGAACACACCAAGCTCATCACCATCCAGCGCTCCAAAGGCTACGCCACCCGGCCCAGCTTCTCCGTGGACCAGATCGGCGAACTGATCCGGTTCTGCAAGGAGGTCAAGCCCGGCGTCAAGGTGATGGTGGACAACTGCTACGGTGAGTTTGTGGAGCGCATCGAGCCCTCCGACATGGGGGCTGACATGGTGGTGGGCTCCCTTATCAAGAATCCGGGCGGCGGCCTGGCCCCCATCGGCGGCTACATCTGCGGCACTAAGGAATGCGTGGAGCGGTGCGCCTACCGGCTGTCCGCTCCCGGCCTGGGCCAGGAGGTAGGTGCTAACCTTGGACTGATGCCCGCCTTCTATCAGGGCTTGTTCCTGGCCCCCACGGTGGTGTCCGGCGCACTGAAGGGCGCGATCTTTGCCGCCAACGTGTACGAAAAGCTGGGATTTGCCTGCGTCCCCAACGGCGCCGAGAACCGCCACGACATCATCCAGGCCGTGACCCTGGGCAGCAAGGAGGCCATGGTGGCCTTCTGCCGGGGCATCCAGGCCGCCGCACCGGTGGACAGCTATGTGACCCCAGAGCCCTGGGCCATGCCCGGCTATGATTCCGATGTCATCATGGCGGCAGGCGCTTTTGTCCAGGGCAGCAGCATTGAGCTGTCCGCCGACGGCCCTATCCGCCCCCCCTACGCCGTCTATTTCCAGGGCGGTCTCACCTGGTATCACGCCAAGCTGGGCATCCTTATGAGCCTGCAAAAGCTGGTGGACGCCGGTCTCGTGACTCTGTAAGTCCAATTCTAATTTTTCAATAAGGAGACCTTTCCCATGTGGCTTTGGCTTTCCCTGACTACCCTCCTGTGCTGGAGCGGCAGCGACCTCTTTTCCAAAATCGGCTGCCGGGACGGCAGTGACCGTTACAGCCATCTGAAAATGGTCATCGCCGTAGGTGTGGTGATGGGCCTTCACGCCGCCTTTGAGATCTTCGTAGGCGGCACGGCCATCAGCTGGTCCGTCATCTGGACCTACCTGCCGGTGTCCCTGCTGTATATCAGCTCTATGGCCCTTGGCTATCTGGGCCTGCGGTATATCGAGCTGTCCGTTTCCTCCCCCATCTGCAATTCCTCCGGCGCATTGGTGGCAGTGCTGACGCTGCTCTTCGTGGGCGGAGACGATTACTCCCCCCTGGCCCTGTTGGCCATCGCGCTTGTGTGCACGGGTGCCATCGGTCTGGGTGTGGTGGATGCCACGGAGGACCCGGAGCTTCGTCTGGAACGGCAGAAGGCCAGCAACTATAAGTACGCCAAGAGCTTTCTCGCCCTGGCCCTCCCCGCAGCCTACTGTCTGCTGGACGCCGCCGGCACCTTTGCCGACAACCGGGTGCTGGAGATTTTGACGGACCGCTATATGAACGCCGGTATGTTCGCCACGCTGAGAGAATGTGCCGATCAGGCGGCGGCCTCTGCCAACTGCGCATACGAGTTGACGTTCCTTGCCGCAGCTGCATTCTGCTTCATCTATGTGGTGGTCATCAAGAAGGATCGGTTGGTTCCCAAAATGGAGGCCCCCAAGTACTTTGGCGCCATCTGCGAAACCGCCGGTCAGTTCGCCTACATCTACGCCATTTCCGACACCTCTCATCTGGCCATGTCCGCCCCCATCATCTCCTCCTACTGTGCCGCGTCCGTGCTGTGGAGCCGCATTTTCCTAAAGGAAAAGCTTTCCTGGAAGCACTACGCCATGATCTGCCTGGTGGTCATCGGCATTGCCATTATGGGCTTCTTCGACCTGTAAAAAGACACCGCGCTCACATCTGTGAGCGCGGTGTTTCTTATTCTGCTTCCCTCAGCGGGGCAGGGAGCGGTCCAGCTTTTCCAGGAAGTAGGCCACGCCGAATCCGGCGGCGCAGCAGATTGCCGACGCCAGTCCCTCCCCCCAGCTGCCGTAACGCACCGGGACGATCACCAGGGTAGAGGCCGCCACGATGCCCAAAATGCCGTGAAACACCACGGCGTAATACCGTCGAAACAGCCAGGTCACCACCCGGGCTAGCAGTAGCATGGTCAGCAGCATCCCCGGCAGGCAGGCGGAGAGCACCAGAAACTGCATATCCGCCAGACCGTGCATCATGGGCTCGTACAGCCCCAGGGCCATCATAATGGAGGAACTGGTCAGTCCCGGCAGCACCACGCCCGCACCCCATAATGCGCCGCAGAAGTTATACCACCAGAAATTGGGCTCCACTGTCACATGCAACACATGGCGCACATAAAACAATGTGAAAAACACCGCCAGGGCACAGACAGCGCAGGAGGCCCAGGCGGCGGGGCTGTGGCCCTCCTTTCCAGCCTCCCGCCAGAGGGCCGGGAAGGTACCGCCAATCAATCCGATAAACAGCCACATCGTGGCCGCCGCGGAAAGGCTGTAGGCCGCCGTGATACCCTTGGCCAGCCCCAGAAATCCGATCACCCAGCCGATGCCCAGGGGCAGGAATATCTGCCAGTATTTCAAAAATCCCCGTTTGGGGTGGGTCAGCGTCTCCATCATAGGGCGGTACACATCGAATACCACCGCCAGCACGCCGCCGGACACGCCGGGGAGAATAGCCCCCGCCCCGATCAGGGCGCCGCACAGCATGTCCCGCAGCCAGCGGGCCCGCTTTTCTCTTTCCACGCTTCCCTCACCGCCTTTCTATCGCACTATAGTAGCAGTATTCTCCCGGCGGTGCAATGTATAACCTATGAACAAATCTGAAATTTTTCGTTTTGCAGCGGCAGACCGTCTTTCTTGCGGAACTTCACCAAATCCACTGGAAAAAAGGTAGAAAAATTGATACACTATTTTTAAAAAAGTTGTGGCTTTTCCAGCAGGGCGGTGTTAAAATAGGTGCACTGCCCTGAGGCAGCCCTAATATTTTGCATTTTTTTTGATAATTTGTTGACGATATACTGCGTTTTAGGAGGTATTTCATGGCCAGGAGTTCTAAAAAAAGTTATGAGATCGACATGTGCAATGGTCCCATCCTGCCAAAGCTGCTGCGTTTCTCTGTACCCCTGACCCTTTCCACCATGCTCCAGCTGCTGTTCAACGCGGCGGACGTGGTAGTCGTGGGCCGCTATGCCGGAGACAATTCCCTGGCGGCGGTGGGCTCCAACACGGCCCTGATCAACCTGCTGACCAACCTGTTCCTTGGTCTTTCCATCGGCGCCAACATTCTGGCCGCCCGGCACTATGGCGCCCGGGAGGATGAGGAGCTGAGCAAGACAGTCCACACCTCCATCCTCCTGTCCATCTACAGCGGCATCCTGCTGTCCATTGTCGGCGTCTGCGGCGCCCGGGTGATTCTGGAATGGATGCAGTGCCCCGACGATGTGCTGGGCCTGGCCACCATCTACCTGCGGATTTACTTCGCCGGCATGACCGCCACCATGCTCTATAACTTCGGCGCGGCCCTGCTCCGGGCCGGCGGCGATACCCAGCGCCCCCTCTACTTCCTGCTGGCGGCAGGCGTGGTCAACGTGGTGCTGAACCTCTTCTTCGTCATCAAGCTCCAGATGGATGTGGCGGGTGTGGCCCTGGCCACGGTGATCTCCCAGTGCATCTCCGCCGGACTGGTGATCCGGTGCCTGATGAAGGAAAACGGTCCCCTGAAGCTAGAACTGAAAAAGCTGAAAATCTACCCCATGAAGCTCAAGCAGATCATGCAGGTGGGCATTCCCGCCGGTTTCCAGGGGGTCCTGTTCTCCCTGGCCAACGTCACCGTCCAGTCCTCCATCAACTCCTTTGACGATACGGTCCTGGTGGCGGGCAGTTCCGCTTCCAGCAGCGTGGAAAACTTCGTTTACGCCAATGTCAACTCTTTCTACCAAGCCAACACTGCCTTTACCAGCCAGAACTTTGGCGCCGGCAACTATAAGCGGATCCTGAAGATCCGGCATACCGCCGTCATCGCCGGTGTCATTAGTACCACTCTGCTGGGCTGGATAGCAATTCTGTTCGGCCATCAGCTGCTGGGCATCTACTCCACCAGTCCGGAGGTGGTGCAGGCTGGTATGCTGCGGATGTGGTTCATGCTGGTGGTCTACGGCCTGGACGCCCTGATGGACGTACAGGTAGGCTCCATGCGTGGCATCGGCTACAACGTGCTGCCCATGCTGGTGTCCCTGGTAGGTGCCTGCGTGTTCCGGCTGGTATGGCTGGCCACCGTGTTCCAGATCCCGGCCTATCACCGCATCGAGACCGTTTACATCGTTTATCCCATCTCCTGGGCCCTGACGGCCCTGGCCCACGGCATTTGTTTCTTCTTCGCCTACCGGAAGGTGGTGCGGACCATGAGTCCTGACGGAGAAACGGAAACCCCTGCCGCCGCGTCTGTATCCTGAAAAAAAGCGCCGTATGCAGCTGCATACGGCGCTTTTCCTATATTGTATTGTATTACTTCCGCTCTGGGAATCGGGCGCAGGCCTTGTCCAGGTCCTCAATGACGGCTTTCAGCTCCGGACCGGTGAGGGTGCAGTCCACCTCCGCCGTGTCGTCCCCGTCCATGGTGCTGGGCAGGTAGAAGGTCGCGGAGACCCGGAAGTTTTCTCCCTCCGCCCAGGCGGACAGGGTGAAATCCGGCTCGATAAAGTCGCTGTCGTACCGGTCCTTGATCCCCGCCAGCAGCACCTTCAGTCCGGCGTTCATCCCCGCCAGTTCCTGGGCCAGGAGGCAGGCGTTGGAATCCTTGTGGGTATAGCCTTCCTCGTCCACCCAGGTGCACCGCAGCAGCAGCCAGTTCCGGTCAAATTGGTCGCTCCCGGCCCCTGCCTCGGGAAATTCATAGTTCACAAATTCCAGCTTTAAGCTGGCATCCTCACTTTTCAGTAACATTTTGTCTCCTTACCGCCCCGGCCAGGGCCGGAGCCATGATCGAATTCTTCTGTGGGTCTGATTATAGCATCGTTTTTTCTCATTTGCAAATCCGGTCAAATATGATAGAATACAGTCATCCACAAATTTGGAGGCAGCCCATGGAAATGAAATTGACCCCCCGCTTTTATCAGGACGGAGAACGGATCTTCGGTCCCGGCGTGGCGGAGCTGATGCAGCAGGTGCAGGTGCACCGGTCCCTGCGCTCCGCCGCCCAGGCCATGGAAATGGCCTACTCCAAGGCCTGGCGGATCATCCGCAACGCCGAGGAGGGCTTTGGCTGCAAGCTTCTCAACTCCACCATCGGCGGCCGCAACGGCGGCGGCGCGGTGCTGACGCCGGAGGGGGAGCAGATTCTGGCCGCCTACCAGCGTTTCTCGGCGGATATCAACGCCTACAGCCAGGCCCGTTTTCAGGAGACTTTCCAAGACTGGATCTGATCCATGCAGCGCAAAGGGCGCGGAGTTTTCACTCCGCGCCCTTGTTTTTCGGTTTATGCCTCCTGCTCCACCTTCCGCAGAGCCTTGCGGAACTGGAAGGCGAAGAGGATGGCCGTACAGGTGACGGCAATGGCGTCCGCCACCGGTTCGGCGGTATACACCGCCATGGTCTTGTCCGCCATCAGGCAGGGCATCAGATAGATCAGCGGCAGTAGCAGCACGAACTTCCGCAGCACCGCCACAACGATGGAGCAGACTGCCGCGCCGATGGACACAAAGGTCATCTGGCAGGCGATCTGGATACCGAAGAGAAACAGCACTGCGCAGTAGATCCGCAGGGCCGGCACCGTGAAGGCCACCAGGTCGGCGTTGGGCGTGAAAATGTGAGCAAAGGCTCCCGGGAACAGCTGAATAATAGCCCAGAGGACCACGGAGTAGCCCAGGCACACCTTCACCAGCAGCCGGAAGGTCTGCCGGACCCGGTCCGTGTTCCGGGCGCCGTAGTTGTAGCTGGTGATGGGCTGGGCGCCCTGGGCAATGCCCTGAAGGGGCAGCATGGCAAACTGCATGACGCTGGAAAGGATGGTCATAGCCCCCACGGCGATGTCGCCGCCGTATTTCAGCAGAGAGGAATTGAAGCACACGGAGATCACGCTCTCGCTGGCCTGCATGATGAACGTCGCAGTGCCCAGAGCCACGCAGGGCAGAATCAGTCTGGGAGCCAGGCGGATATTTTCCTTTTTCAGCCGCAGCAGCGTCTTAGGGCCGGTGAGGAACCGCAGCACCCAGACGCAGGAAATGCCCTGGGACAAAATGGTGGCCAGGGCCGCGCCCCGGACGCCCATATGCAGGGCAAAAATGAAGATGGGGTCCAGCACGATGTTGGACACCGCGCCGATGAGCACCGTCCGCATGCCGATCTGGGCAAAGCCCTGGGCGGTGATGAAGCTGTTGAGGCCCAGGGTCATCTGGACGAAAATGGTGCCGATGGCGTAGATGCGCATGTAATCCACGGCGTAGGGAATGGTGTTCTCACTGGCGCCGAAGGCCAGCAGCAGATCCTTGCTCCACAGGAGAAGCACCGCCGTCAGCACAGCGGAGATGCACACCTGAAGGGCAAAGCAGCCGCCCAAGATTTTTTCCGCCGTGTTATGGTCCTGCTTCCCCATGTAAATGGAAGCCCGGGGCGCGCCGCCGGAGGCCACCAAGGCCGCAAAGGCGGAAACGATCAAAATCAGCGGCAGGCACACGCCCACGCCGGTAAGGGCCAGGTCCCCGTCCCCGGGAATGTGGCCGATGTAAATGCGGTCCACGATGTTGTAGAGCATGTTCACCAGCTGTGCAATGACCGTGGGCACCGCCAGCTTCCGCAGAAGCTTTCCAATGGGCTCCGTACCCAGAAATGTTTTATCCTGATCCATGTTACTTCTCCTTGCATGGGCCACGGCGGCCTGTCAGCCGGGCCATATTTTCTCCAAATACCGCGAAGCAGCGGAAGCAGATCTCCAGGTCCTCCTCCGTCAGCCCCTCTGTCAGCTGCTGGGAAAAGGCCTCCTGGGCTTCCCGGCCCCGGGCAATGACATCCGAGGCCTTCTCCGTGCACACCAGGCGGCACTTCCGCCGGTCTCCCGGCACCTCCCGCCGTTCCAGATACCCCTCCCGCACCAGATTGTCCACATGAAAGGACACGATGGCGGGCTTCAGGTGCCGGTAGGTGCAGATGTCCCTGGCGGTGTCCATGCCGGGGTTGTTGGCCAGAAACAACAGGATATCCACGGCGGGCTGGGCCATGCCCAGCTCCACCGTCAGCGGACGCATCACAGCGGCATAGGCCTCCTCAAATCGCTTGGCATAGGTATAAAACCGGACAGCCGGCAGCATGACACTGCCTCCTTTCAAATAGTTCAATTTTGAACTATCTGATATTATATAATTTATCTGCCGTTTGTCAAGTCCATTTTTCAGGGCAAGAAAAGAACGGCCCGAAGGCCGTTCTCTCTGATGGTATTTTATGCCTGGGTAGGGTCCACCTCGGTGGGGCTGGGGATGGGGTTCTCCTTGTGGTCCACCATGACGCGGATCAGCTCCACGGTGCCGCTGAGCCCCAGAGCGCTGCTGTTGAGGCAGAAGTCATAGCCGTCCACCGCGCCCCACTTCTTGGAGGCGTAGTACTCGCAGTAAGCGGCACGGCGCTTGTCCGTCTTCTGGATCAGGCTCTTGGCCTCCTCCGGACTCACCTTCTGGCGCTTGGCCACACGGGCGATGCGGTCCTCCATAGGTGCGCTGATGAACAGGCTCAGCAGATTGGGATTCTCCGCCAGGGCGTAATCGGCGCAGCGGCCGATGATGACGCAGGGGCCCTCCTCCGCGATGTTGCGGATGGTCTTGAAGATAGCCAGGTGCACCTGCTGCTCCAGGGATTCGCCGGTAGCGCCGGAAAAGCCCAAGGGATAGGCGTCCATGGCAATGGCGTACAGCAGGCTCTTGGGCCGCTCATCAAAATTTTCAAAGATCTTCTGGCACAGGCCGCTCTTCTTGGCGGCCTCCTGCAGCAGTTCCTTGTCATAGAAGGGAATGCCCAGCTCCTTGGAGACCCGGATGCCGACCTCCTTGCCGCCGCTGCCAAACTGCCGTCCGATGGTAATGATCGTTTTCATAAACGTTCCTCCTTGTTCTTTGCGTTTGAGGACTCGCATCTCTGTCAAAGGACACGGATGTAATCTACGATAATATTTTAACACAAATCCTGGGGCACGTCAAACGAAAATCTGCGTGAAAAAGTCCGCCCAAAGGGCGGACTTTTCATCAATCTTTCTTCTCTGCGGGCAGGGGCAGCCCCAGCCGCTTGTACATGGTCTTTTTCACCGCCCGGAGGATGTTCTCATAGCCGGTGCAGCGGCACAGATGCCCGGAGAGAAGCTTGCGCAGCTCTTCATCGGTATAGAGCCTGCCGCTCTCCAGGATCTCCACCGCCGTCATGATAAAGCCAGGGGTGCAGAAGCCGCACTGGACGGCGGTCTCCTCAATAAAGGCCTGCTGGATGTCGCTGAGCTCGCCGTTGGGCCCCATCAGACTTTCCAGGGTACGGATGTGCTTGCCCTCCGCCCAGACAGCCAGGTAGATGCAGGAGTTGAAGCACTCGCCGTCGATGATGACGTTGCAGGCGCCGCACTCCCCCACCTCGCAGCCCTTTTTCACGCTGGTCATGTGGTAATCATTCCGGAGCATGTCCGTGAGGCTGGCCCGGACGTCCACGATCTTCTCCACGTCTCTGCCGTTGAGATTGAAATGGACCACCTGATACTGTGCCATTACAGTTCACCTCCCGCCAGCTTCACCGATTCGATGAACGCCCGCTTGGCGCTCTCCACGGCGATGTGCATCCGGAAATCCTTGGCGGCCCGCCAGGAATCCCGGGGATTGATGTCCTGGGTCACAGCGTGGGCAAATCGCTCCGCCAGGTCCAGTGAGACCGGCTGACCCTTTGCCAGTTCTTCTGCCGTGGCCGCCCGGAGAGGCACCGGCCCCGCCACACCGAAGGCCACCCGGGCCCGCTCCACTGTTTTCTTATCCGCCGACAGCCGCACATTCACGGATGTGCCCAGGGTGGCAATGTCCATGGCGTTGCGCATGGCGTACTTGATGTAGTGGCCGAAACAGTTTTCATAGCTTTCTTTCGGGATCAGCACGGCGGTCTGGATCTCGCCGTCCTCCCCCCGGATGTCCACCTTTCCGGCCTTGATATAGAAATCGTGGATGGGCAGGCGGCGGACACCGTTTTTGCCCGTCAGCTCGATGACGGCGTCCCAGGCGTGAAGGGTGGAAGCAGAGTCGGCAGAGGTGACGCCATTGCAGGTGTTGCCGCCGATGGTGCCGATGTTGCGGATCTGAGGGCCGCCCACCTGGTCCACCGCCTCCCCCAAAACGTTGATGTACTTCTGGATCAGGGGGTCTTTTGTAATGTGGGAAAAGCTGGTGAGGGAACCGATGCGCAGGGTGCCGTCCGGCTCCATGGAAACGCCCCGGAGGGCATTGATGCCGTAAATGGAGATCAGCTCCGCGCCGGCCCGCTTGCCCTCCCGCATCTGCACCAGCACGTCGCTGCCGCCGGCGATGATCTGGGCCGCCGGGTGCTCCAAGCGGAGGGCCACCGCCTCTTCCACACTGTTTGCCTGATATAGGGCTTTCATATCATACATGGTCAACCCTCCTGTTCGTCATGGATCAGTCCGGCGTCCTTAAAGGCCCGGTAGAGCACATGGGGCGTCATGGGCGCGGTATCGATGGAAACGCCGGTGGCGTTGTAAATAGCGCTGCGGATGGCCGGAGCCGGAGAACAGGCCGGAGGCTCGCCCAGAGCTTTGGTGCCGAAGGGAGACGTGGGCTCCGGATTCTCCACAAACAGGGCCTCCAGATCCGGATGGTCCATAAAGGTGGAGAGCTTGTAGTCCAGCAGATTGTCGTTCAGGGGCCTGCCGGTCTTTTCGTCAAACAGCAGCTGCTCGGAAAGGCCATAGCCGATGCCCATGGACATGCCGCCGTGGACCTGGGCCTCCGCCAGAGCGGGGTTGATGAGGCTGCCGCAGTCGTGGACGTTGATGATCCGTTTCAGCGTCACCTTGCACATGGGGATATCCACCTCCACCTCCGCAAAGGTGCAGCCGAAGGAATAGGCGTTGGAGCGGATGGTGGCGGTGCTCTCCGCCGTGATGTGCTCGGAATGGACCGGGTTATACTGGGCGGTCATAGCCAGGTGGGACAGGTCCATCTCCACCGCGCCGCCGTCCCTGCGGACGATGTTTCCCTCCACGATGTCCAGCTCCTCCGCCGGACAGTTCAGCATTTCGGCGGCATAGGCCAGGATCTTCTGCCGCAGAAGGCGGCCGGTCTGGTCGATGGCGAAGCCCTCCATATAGGTCTGGCGGCTGGCGTAGGCGCCCAGACCCGTGGGGGTGATGTCCGTATCCTGGCAGGACACCACGTGAACATCCTTGTAGCTTTTCAGGCCCACGGCCTTGGCGGTCATCTGGGCGTAGGCGGTGTCGGCCCCCTGGCCGATCTCCGTCTCGCCGCACTGCATGGTAACGGTGCCGTCCAGATTCAGCTGCATCCGGTTGGAGGCCGTCTCCAAAGAGATGGGATACACGCCGGTGTTGTACCAGAAGGGCGCCGCGCCGATGCCCCGGCGGATGGGGCCGGTGTCCTTGGCAAATTCCGCCCGCTTGCGGTCATAGTCCATGGCGGCCCGACCCTTTTCCAGGCAGGCCCGGAAGGAGTCAAAATAGTTGGTGTTGCCGGAGAAGGCGTCGTGAAAATCCTTGGGCATGATGAATTTCATCCGGTATTCCAGGGGCTCCATGCCCACGGCGGCGGCACATTCATCAATGTTAGCCTCGTCGGCAAAGGTGGCCTGGGGCATACCGTAGCCCCGCATGGCTCCTGCCACCGGCCGGTTGGAAAACACGGTCCAGGCGTCGCACTCCATGTTGTCGCAGGGATAGATCTGGACAAAGGAGCCCATGGCCTTGGCGCAGATGGAGTGACCGTGGGAGGCGTAGGCCCCCTGGTTGGAGAAGCACTCCACCTTCCGGGCGGCCAGCTGGCCGTCCTTCCGGAGCCAGGAAACGATGTGGAAGCGGATGGCGTGGCGGACACGGTTGGAGACAAAGGTCTCCTCCCGGCTGCACTCCAGATGCACCAGCCGTCCCCCCACCTGGG
>URTS01000027.1 GCA_900550685.1 uncultured Oscillibacter sp.
TTCCTGTTCACCCCCTCTTCACGGGTCTGCATTTTTCTGCGGAGCTGCCCGCAGGAGGCGTCCACATCGCCGCCAAGCTTGCGCCTCACGGTGACGTTCACGCCCTCGTCCTCAAGAATTTTTATAAACGCCTTCATATGTCCCGCCGTTGAGGGGGCAAACTGGCGCTCTTCAACATGGTTGAGCGGTATAAGGTTCACATGCGCGCACACCGCTTTTGCGCGTTTTGCGAGCAGGCGGGCATGATACTCGGTGTCGTTCACACCGTCTATCATTGCGTATTCAAAGGATATACGCCGCCCCGTTTTGTCATAATAGCGGCGGCAGCAGCGCATAAGCTCCTCCACACCACGGCCTCGGTTTGCCGGCATAATCTTAGACCTTGTCTCATCGTCCGGCGCGTGCAGCGAGACAGACAGCGTGAGCTGCAGGTCACGCTCGGCCAGCGCGTCGAACTTCTCTGTGATACCGCAGGTGGACAGCGATATGTGCCGCATGCCGATATTCAGCCCGTCGGGATGGTTCACCAGTTCCAGGAACCGCAGCACGTTGTCCAGATTATCCAGCGGTTCGCCGATGCCCATCAGAACGATGTTGGAAATGGGCAGTCCGGAGTCCTTCTGGGCGAAAATCACCTGGTCCAGGATTTCAGATGGTGTTAAGTCTCTCACCTTGCCGGCGATTGTAGATGCACAGAAAGCGCACCCCATCCGGCAGCCCACCTGTGAGGAAACGCAGACGGTGTTGCCGTGGTGGTACTGCATGACCACCGTCTCGATGCAGTTGCCGTCCAGCAGTTCCCACAGGTACTTGATGGTGCCGTCCAGCTTGGAAACCTGCTTCCGGGCCACGGTGGGCGCCGTGATATAGCACCGCTCCCTCAGCTTTTCCCGCAGGGGCTTGGAGAGGTTGCTCATCTCGTCAAAGGACGTGACACCCTTATGGAGCCAGGTAAAAACCTGCTTGCCCCGGAAGGCAGGCTCCCCCATCTCTTTCAGGGTGGCCGTCATCTCTTCCAGGGTCTGGGATTTCAAATCGATCATAAATTCCTCGTTATGTCCGCTTCATGCGGCAGATGTAAAAGCCGTCGGTGCCGTGGCTCTGGGGCCAGAGGGTCAGCTGGCCCTCCGTCTCCCCCACCGGCTCCGGCAGGGTGAAGCCCTCCCGGCAAAATTCGCTGTGTTCCGCCAGGAACGCGTCCGTCACCTGCTCGTTTTCCTCCGGCAGGATAGTGCAGGTGGAGTACACCAGCACGCCGCCGGGAGCCACGTATCTGGCGGCGTTGTCCAGCAGCGCCGTCTGGATCACCGGCAGGGTAAAGAGATCGTCCGCCTTCTTATAGCGGATGTCCGGCTTCTTCCGGATGATGCCCAGACCCGAACAGGGCGCGTCCACCAGCACCACGTCGAACCGCTCCGCCCATTCCGGACGGAACACCCGGCCGTCTCCGGCGGAGGTGGTGATGGAGGTCTGCCCCAGCCGGGCCGTCCCCTCCTGGATACGCTTCAGCTTGTTTTCGTGGAGGTCGCAGGAAACGATCTCCCCCTTGTCCTCCATGGCAAAGGCAGCGCTGAAGGATTTGCCGCCGGGAGCGGCGCAGAGATCCAGCACCTTTTGCCCCGGCTGCACCCCGGCGATCAGGGACACCAGCCGTGCGGCAGGGTCCTGCACCAGCAGCTTGCCGGTCCGGAAGGGTTCCAGGGTGGTCAGATCCCCGGCGCCGGTGAGTTCCAGGCAGCCCGGCACCCAGGGGTGCGGCTTTGCCGTCACGCCCCAGCCCGCCAGCTCCGCTGTCAGGCTTTCCCCATCGGTTTTCAGGGGATTGACCTGCACCGTCAGGGGCGGGGTGCTGTTGTCAGCCGCCAGAAAGGCTTCCGCCTCCTCCCGGCCCAGGATCGCCAACAGCCGCTTCACCAGCCACTTGGGGTGGCTGTACCGGATGGAGAGGTATTTCACCTCATCCCGCTCCGGGATGGGCGGCAGCGCCGTCTTATTTTGAGCGATCTTGCGGAGCACCGCGTTCACAAGGCCGGATGCCTGCCCTCTGCCGGAGATCTTCGCCAACTCCACGGAGGTATTCACCGCGGCGCTGTCCGGCACCCGGTCCAGGTACAAGATCTGGTAAGCTCCCAGCCGCAGAATTTCCAGCAGCGGCGGCTGAAGATGATCCGGCTTCTGGGAGCAGTACGCGCTGAGGTAGAAATCCAACAACTGCTGGTTCTGGACCACGCCGTAAACCAATCGGCTGCACAGCGCTGCCTCCGGGCCCACCAAACCGTCCCGGCCTAACTGAGCTTTCAGAGCGGCGTCCGCCCAGGCATGG
This sequence comes from uncultured Oscillibacter sp., assembly GCA_900550685.1. Classification (GTDB taxonomy): domain Bacteria; phylum Bacillota; class Clostridia; order Oscillospirales; family Oscillospiraceae; genus Oscillibacter. The sequence goes on from URTS01000027.1 coordinate 2,324, forward strand.
TTATTCCGACAGGACATCAGGACCCGCAGGGCCGTTTCCCGGGCGCCCATCAGTTGTCCCTCCGGCCCCGGTTGCTGCGGCCCAGGAAAATGAGGACATAGCGCAGCAGCTGCAGGGCGGACATCAGCAGAGCCGCCACATAGGTCAGCGCCGCCGCCTTCAGCACCTTTTTCGCCCCGGACAGCTCATCGTCATACAAAAGCTGTTCATTTTCCAGCGTCTGCAAGGCCCGGTGGGATGCGTTGAACTCCACCGGCAGGGTGATAAGCTGGAACAGGGTGGTCAGGGAGAACAACAGAATACCGATCAAAAACAGGGACTGGCTGTAGAGGATCATACCCACCAGCAGCAGAACAAAGGAAAACTTGGAGCCGATCTGGGTGGCGGGAATGATAGCCGTCCGCAGCCGCACCGGGCCGTAATTCTCGGCATACTGCACGGCGTGGCCCGCCTCGTGGGCCGCCACGCCTACCGCTGCGATAGAGGCGGAATTGTAGACGTTTTCCGACAGGGAAATGCTGTTGTCCCGGGGATCATAGTGGTCCGTCAGGTTGCCGGAGCAGGGCCGGATGGCCACATCATAGACGCCGTGGGCCCGGAGCACTGCTTCTGCCGCCTGGGCGCCGGTGAGGTGCCGCCGGTTGGCAACGCCGCTGTAGCGCTTGAAATTGCCGCTGACCTGGGCCTGGGCCCAGAGGGACAGGAGCAGCACGGGGATCAGCAGGATGCAGTAAATATTATTGGCCAGAAAATCGCCGTAACCGCCGTAATAACCGTAATAAGGCATGGGGTTCCTCCAATCAGATATGCATGGGATGGCCCAGCAGATAGGCCGCGGCGCTCATGCGCTTGCCGCCCTCCGCCTGAAGTTCTGTGATCCACAGGCTCTGCCCATCGCCGCAGGCCACCTCAATGCCCTTTTTCCCTGCAGAGAGCAGGGTGCCGGGGGCCTTGGCCGTCTCGCCGCCGGGGGCGGTCTTATAGATCTTGAACCGCTGGCCCGCCAGCTCCGCCGCGGCGCAGGGCCAGGGGATCAGGCCCCGGACCTGGTTGCGGATGGCCGCCATGGGCTTCGTCCAGTCAATGGGAGACAGCTCCCGGGACAGCATAGGTGCAAAGGTCACCTGACTGCCGTCCTGGGGCGTCCGAGCGGCGGTGCCGTCCGCCAGGGTGGGGATGGTCTCAGACAGGGTCTGGGCCCCCAGCTCCGCCAGCCGGTCCCACAGCATGGGCAGGTCCTCCTCCGGGTCGATGGGGGTTTTTGCTGCCCGGATCACGTCGCCTGCGTCCAGTTCCTCCGCCATATACATGATGGAGACGCCGGTCTCCGCGTCGCCGTTGAGCATGGCCCAGTTGATGGGAGCCGCCCCCCGGTATTTGGGCAGCAGAGACGCATGAACGTTCACGCAGCCAAGGGGCGGCACATCCAGAATGTCCTTAGGCAGGATGCGGCCATAGGCCACCACCACGATCAGCTCCGGATGCAGGGATTTCACAATCTCCAGGGCCGTGCCGTCTCGCATTTTCACCGGCTGGTACACAGTCAGGCCATGTGACAAGGCATACTCCTTCACAGGAGAAAAGGTCACCTTATTCCGGTTCCGGGGCTTGTCCGGCTGGGTGAACACGCCGCAGATCTCATGGCCGTCCTCCACCAGGCGCTTCAGGGACACCGCCGCGAAGTCCGGCGTGCCCATAAACAGGATCCGCATTACTCCTCGCCCTCCAGGTACTCTTTCAGCTCCTCGTCGGTAAGGAAATGGTCGATGTGCTCCACAAACAAGTGGCCGTCCAGATGCTCGATCTCATGGCAGAAGGCCCGGGCCGTCAGGCCCTCGGCCTCCGCCTCGAACCAATCGCCGTCCCGGTCCTGGGCACGGACCCGCACCCGGTTGGGCCGGGTGACGATGCCCCACTTGCCGGGCAGGCTCAGGCAGCCCTCCAGGCCCGTCTGCTCGCCGCTCTGGGCGATGATCTCCGGGTTGACCAGCTCCAGATACTCCTCGCTCTCCTCGTCCAGCACCAGGCACACCCGGCGCAGGATCCCCACCTGGGGGGCGGCCAGACCGGCGCCGTTGGCGTCCGCCAGCGTCTCCGCCATATCGTCCAGCAGGTCATGCAGCCGCCGGTCAAACTTCACCACCGGGCGGCAGACCTTCGTCAGGCACTCGTCGCCCTGTTCCACGATCTTTCGTAATGCCATGATGGCACCTCCTTGATTTGTCGCGGCAGCGTCAGTCCGCCGCGTTATGGTCCACAAAAATATTCAGTCCCCGGTTGGCGCTGTCCTTGGCAAAGGTCTTTTGCAGCCAGGCCAGCATCTCCCGGGTAGGCTTATCGTTCCGGCCCACTAGGGTGCAGCGATAGCGGAACCGGTTGTTCACCTTTACCACCGACGCCGGGGCAGGGCCCAGAACCTCCGGCTCCCCGGCGGCCAGCTCCGGCCTCAGGCACAGCTGCCGCAGCGTTTCCCGGACGGCAGCAGCGGCCCGGAGCACCCGGCCCTCCTCCGTTCCGGAAACGGTGACGGTGAAAATATCCGCAAAGGGCGGATAGCGCCGCAGACGGCGCATCCGGATCTCACTTTCGTAAAAGGCATCGTAATCCTGCCGGGCGGCACACTGGATCACGTCGTTTCCCGGCGTATAGGTCTGAATAACGGCCCGGCCTGTCTTGCTGCCCCGGCCGGCCCGGCCCACCACCTGGGTCAGCAGGCTGAAGGTCCGCTCTGCCGCCCGGTAATTGTCCACGTACAGAGAAATATCCGCCGACAAAACGCCTACCAGGGTCACGTTTTCAAAATCCAGCCCCTTGGCTACCATCTGGGTGCCCAGCAGGATGGGGACCCGCTCCTTTTCAAAGGTCTGCAGGATCTCCTCATGGCCTCCGGCGGTGGTGTCGGCGTCCATCCGCAGGATGCCCGTCTCCGGGAACAGTTCCCGCAGCTCCTCCTCCACCTTCTGGGTGCCTGCGCCGATGCGCTTCATCCAGCCGCCGCATTCGGGGCAGGTCTCCGTCACCGGCTGGGAGTGGCCGCAGTAGTGGCACATGAGGCGCCCGTTGGCGGAATGGTAGGTCATGGCCACGCTGCACCGTGGGCACTGGGGCACATAGCCCCACTCTCCGCACAGGAGGTACCGGCTGCTGCCCCGGCGGTTCAGAAACAAAATACTCTGCTCCCCGGCGGCCAGATTCCGCTCCAGTTCCTGCCGCAGGGGAGCGCTGATAAGGCCGGGATTTCCGGCCAGCACCTCCTGCCGCATGTCCGCGATCAGCACCTGGGGCAGAGCGCTTTCGTTGTAGCGCCGCCGCAGCAGCGCCTTTTGGTAGGTCCCCTGCTCCGCCGCCCAGGCGGATTCCACCGTAGGGGTGGCAGAGCCCAGTACCAGGGCCGCGCCTTCCCGGGCGCAGAGGTACTTGGCTACCTCCCGGGTATCATAGCAGGGCGCATTTTCCGATTGATAGCTCCCCTCCTGCTCCTCGTCCATGATGATGAGGCCCAGATTTTTCAGGGGCGCGAACAGAGCGGAGCGGGTCCCCAGCACCACGTCCACCTCTCCCCGGCGGATGCGCTTCCACTGGTCGTAGCGCTCCGTCATTTTCAGGGAACTGTGGAGCATGGCGGCCTTTTCACCGAAATAGGAGCTGAACTTCCGCATCATTTGGGGCGTCAGCACGATCTCCGGCACCAGCACCATAGCGGTCTTTCCCAATGCCAGTGTTTCCTGAACCAGCCGCAGATAAACCTGGGTCTTGCCGCTGCCGGTCACGCCCCGCAGCAGCGTCACGGAGGGCCGCTCCTCCCGGACCCGGCCCAGGATCTCCTCAAAAGCCGTCTCCTGCTCCTCATTCAGCAGAATCTCCGGCCCCGGCTCCACATCCTCAAAGGACGGCACCCGCAGCTCCTCTTCATCGGAAAAGGCGATCAGTCCCGCCTTTTCCATGGACTTGAGGGTCCGGGGGGACGCGCCGGTGTAGTAGCAGACTTCTGCCGCCGGGGTCCGTCCCGCCGCAGCCAGAAAGCTGACGACCTCATACCGGGCCGGAGCGGAGCGCCGCTTGGGCTCCGTCAGGGCAAAAGCATCCCCGGTGTCGATGGCCAGCTCCACCATCCGGTGGAACTTGTCCCCCACCTTCCGGCGGGCATTGGTCTCACAGGTGAGGATCCCGGCCTTTTTCAGGGCCTTCAGTGTTTTTTCCGCTTCAACCCCCAAAGTGTCCCGCAGAAGCTGGATCTCCGCCCGGCCTCCCTGCTGCGCCAGCAGGTCCAGCGCCTGCCATGCGCCGGGAATGGCCGCCGCGGCGGACCGGGCCGCCTCCGCTTCCATATGCAGGGACCAGACCTCCCGGAGCCCGTACCACAGTCCGGTGGGGAGAATGGTTTTTACCGCCTCGAACACCGTGCAGAAATACCGGCCCCGCATCCACAGGGCCAGGTCGATCCCAGCCTTGTCCAATACCGGCTCCGGGTCCAGCACGCTGCGGATGGCCTTTACCCCCGGCAGCTTGGGCTCCGGGGACCGGGCCAGGATCAGGCCCTCGCTCTCCTTGTTGCCCCGGCCAAAGGGCACCACCACCCGGACGCCAGGCACCGCCGCATCCGACAGATGTTCCGGCACCAGGTAGCTGTAGGGCTTATCAATGGAATAGGGCGCGGCGCTGACCGCAACCTTTACCATGTCCGCGGTCTCCATGCCTCGCCCTCCTCCAAGTGCTTGTTTTCCGGTCAGTTATCCACAGAAATGGTCAGGTCCATGCCGCTGGCGTCGATCTTGCCGTCAGCCACCTCATGAATGGCCAGAGTGACGGGCTTCTCGTCCAGCTGAACACCGGCGTCCTCGGCGTCCTCAGCGATCTGCCGGGCACGGAGGGCCACCACGTTCACCAGCATATAGCGGTTGGGGATGTGACTGTTGAGCTTGCTCATAGCGGGATACAGCATCATAATGATCTACTTCCAATCTGCCGCTGTGCGGCTTGAATTTTTATTGTACAGGGTATCATCGATTAACGAGGGCAAGATATCCGGCAGTTACTCCGCCAGAATGGACATCCGCTCCTTGGGTTTGCAGTGCTCGGCGGTGATGATGGCGTCCAGTTCCCGGACGGCGTCCTCCACCGTGTCGTTGATGACGAAATAATCGTAGGTGTGGGCCGTCTGGAACTCCACCTTGGCCCGCAGCAGGCGCTTCTGCACCTTGTCGGGATCATCGGTGCCCCGGTCCTTCAGCCGGCGCTCCAGTTCCTTCCAGCTGGGGGGCGCAATAAAAATGCGCACGGTGTCCGGCCGCTTGCTGGTCACCTGGATGGCGCCCTGGACCTCAATGTCCAGAATCACATCCTGGCCCTTTTCCATGGCTTGGTCCACAAAGCGCTTGGGGGTGCCGTAGAAATTGCCCACGTACTCCGCGTACTCCAAAAACTGGTCCATGGCGATCCACTTGCGGAAGGAATCCACGTCCATGAAATGGTAGTGGATGCCGTCCAACTCACCGGGCCGGGGCGGCCGGGTGGTGGCGGACACGGAAAAATACAGGTTCTTCCGCTTTTCCAGCAGGGCCTTGAGCACCGTGCTCTTGCCCACGCCGGAAGGTCCGGAAACAATAAATGTCTTTCCCTTCATCATATCTCTTTCTCCTGCTCCTTCGGGCTGAACCGCTCCGGCGGCAGCGCCGATAAAATCACATGGTCGCTGTCCATAATGAAAATGGACGCGGTCTTGCGGCCGTAGGTGGCGTCAATGAGCATCCCACGCTCCCGGGTCTCCTGCACCATCCGCTTGATGGGCGCGGAATCCGGACTGACGATGGCCACCAGCCGCTCCTGGGACACCAGGTTGCCAAAACCGATGTTGATCAGCTTCATGGCTCACTCCACATTCTGGACCTGTTCCCGCATCTTCTCCACTTCGGCCTTGAGGCCCACCACCACCTGGGCGATGGCCACATCGCAGCACTTGGAGCCGATGGTGTTGGACTCCCGGTTGACCTCCTGGATCAGGAAGTCCATCTTCCGGCCCATGGGCTCGTCGGATTCCAGCATGGTCCGCAGCTGGGCCACGTGGCTCCGCAGGCGGACGGTCTCCTCGTCCACGGCCACCTTGTCGGCATAGATGGCGGCCTCCTGCAAAATCCGCTGGGGGTCGATGGTGGTGCTCTGCAGCACCTCCTCCATCCGGGCGGTGAGCTTGGCGCGGTACTCCGCCACGGTTTCGGGAGAACGCTTTTCCACCTGGGCGGTGTAGTCCTCAATATAGGTCAGGCGGTTGCCGATGTCCTCTGCCAGCTTCCGGCCCTCCACGGCCCGCATGGCGTTGTAGGCTTCCAGAGCCTGCTCCGCCACGGCGCACAGGTCGGCGGACACCGTTTCCAGATCCTCATCCGCCTTGGTGACGGTGAGGACATCCGGGAACCGGGACAGCTGCTCCGGCGTCACCTTTGCCTCCGCGCCGCAGACCTCCGCCAACTCATTGAGAGCGGCGGCATACTGGGCCGCCAGCTCCCGGTTGACGGTGACCTTGGCCACGTCTGCCGCGGAGGCGTCCACGGTGATGAACACATCCACCTTGCCTCGGGAGATAGCCTTCTGAACGCACTGCTTCACGGCATCCTCTGCAAAGCTGTACATCCGTGGCATCTTCACGGTGCAGTCCAGATACCGGTTGTTGACGGAGCGGACCTCCACGGTGATATCCCGCTTGTTCCGCATTTCTCTGGCCCGGCCATAGCCGGTCATGCTTTTAATCACGTTGTTTCCTCCTCTATTTTACGGAGAAACGCCTTCCGCGTATGGCTCCCTGCCCTGCCGGAGCACGTTTCCGCCGATTTTCACTTGATTTCTCAGCAGCAGTAGCAAATTGGCACACTGCCGCTGCAAAGGGACCACAGGCAGCACATAGGCAGACACATGTTGCTGCCGCAAAGATCCGTTCCGAACACAGTGCCGCCGGGGGTGTAGGCCTGCCGGGGGCCGTTTTCCATATAGTCCAGGGCCCGCTGATATTCCAGATTGTCCGGGTCCATCTGGCAGGCGGTCTGATAGTAGCGCTTGGCCTCGTCCATCCAGCCCCGGCGGTAGCATACGGCCCCTTTCAGGAAGTTCCACTCGGCGTTGTGGTCGCTGCAAGCGGCCAGCAGGGCCTCCGCCCGGCTCAGGTCTCCGATCTGGATGGCATAGCGCACCTGCTGGAGCACGGTGCCCCCGGCGTAGCCCTGACTCCCGTAGCCGCCGTAGGTGTTCTGGCGGTAGCCGCCGGAGGTACTGCTCCCCCGGCCGCTGCGCTCCTTGGTGATCGCCTCGTAGGCGGCGTTGATGTCCTTCATCTTCTCCTGGGCCAAGTCCGCCAGGGGGCTGTCGTGGTAATTGTCCGGATGGTATTTCCGGGCCAGGTTCCGGTATGCTTTTTTGATCTCTTCGTCGGTGGCGGTCCGGGGAACGCCCAGGACCTCATACGGATCGTTCATGTGGTTTCCTCAATCTCTCTGATGTTCTTTCTATCGCGGCGGTGGTAAGTGCCCTCCAGCACGGCATGTCCCACCCGGAACAGTCCTGCGTAAAAGGTGGTCTGCAAAACCGTTGTCCACACGCCGAAGTTCCACAGTTCAAAGGCCGCCGCCATCTGGTGGATGGAATGGTCCAGGGTCACGGCAAAGGCATGGCGGCTCTCCGGGTCCCAGGTGCCATCCTTCAGACCATACCGCAGGGCCACAGGGTTATAGTTCCCGCTTTTCGCGTCTTTTTTCAGGTCATCGGCGGCGTCGATGAGATAGACCCACCGGCCCAAGTGGTACAAAATCTGCTCCAGGACCCGCCGCCGGACGGGCTCCTCCACGCCCTCCGCCGCACTGGACAGCAGCACCGCAAAGGTGTCCGCCGCCTTATCCATGGAGGGGTCTTTCTCTTTTTCCAGTGCGCTCAGCATCTGAAGCTGGCGGCGCACCGCTTGATCAAATGCAGGCTGAAAGGCCGCCGCCTTCCGGTAGGCGGATTCCAGCAGACGGGCACCCGCCCGGTATTTCAGTCCGGCGGCCCAGGCGTGGTCCTCCACGCCGTCCCGCAGCTGCCAGTAGGCCAGGATCACGCTTTCGTCCGCCGCCAGCTCCATGGCGGCGGTGGATTCCAGATAGGGCCGCTTCCTGATGGGGCTGGTGTAGCACCGCCCCGCGTTCTCCTTCCCTGCCGTCCTATCGGACAGCAGGATGGCAAGATAGGTGAAATCGTAGTTCAGGATGAACCGGGCCGCCTGGCCGTACCGCCGGGACAGGGTATGGCACAGTCCGCAGTACATGGTGCGGAACCGGTCCAGCTCCCCCTCCGGCAGATCCTGCACGGAGGGCCGCACATACCCGAACATCAGAACACCCGGACGATGGTGAAGGACAGTCCGCCCCGGGCCTTCACCCGGCGGTCATACCACACGGCCAGGACCACGCCCAGCACCGCCCCCAACACCGCCGCGGTGTACTGCACCGCCACGCTGGGCGTCAGGGCCAGGGTGATGAGGTAGCCCGCCAGAAACAGCACCACCGGGATCAGATACACGAAGCTGACGATCTTGAGCATTTTCTTGGTGTCGCTCTCCACCACCACCTTCTCTCCCGGCCGGGCCCCCACGGTGTTCAGCGCCCTGGCATAGACGGACACGCCGCTGACGCCGCAGCCTGCGCATTCTTCGCAGTCATGGCCGCAGGCGGACTTCCGGGGTACGGAGATCTCTGCGTGCGTGGCGTCCAAAATTCGTTCAACTGTTGCAATTTGTGTCATGATATCGCTCCTGTCAATTTTCCCGGTCTCATTCCTGGGCTTCCGGGATCCGGATCTGCACCTGATAGGTACCGGAAACGCCCACACGGCCATCGACCTCCACCTGTGCCGGGACCATATAGGTTCCGGAAGCCACCGCGTAGTCGCTGAGGTCCGCCACGATGGTCACGTCCTCGCCGGTGACGTCCGCCACCTCCGTCTCCGTGCCCACAATGCGCACGGTCAACTGGGTGGTGAGGATCTCCACCGTCCGGTCTGACGGCGGGTTCACCACCTGGATATTCTGGGTGGTCACGTCTGCAATGGCCTTGTCAGGATAGCCGATCTCCAGCGTGGCCTTGGTGACGCCGCTGAGGTTTTCGCAGCCGTCCGGCACCAGAATGGCATAGCTGTGGGTGGTGCTCTCCTTGGTCACATTGGAAAGGTCAAAGCTGTCCAGCACGATGCTGTCCATGCCGTTGAGGACCGAGGCATCGCCGGAGACCATGATGCTCTCCGGCCGGATGGCCCAGGCCATATCCGCCAGCCGGGCTCCGGGGGCTTCCTGGAAGTCCACCTCCAGCTTCAGCTCCTTGGTGACGTACACCGGCAATGTGGCCTGGATCTGGCCCGCCTCGGCGTGAACGCCGGAGGCATCCACCTCGTGGCCCTCGGCGTCGTAGAACTTGTAATCCAGAGACGCCGTCACGGTTTCCTTGGCGTTTTTGCCCACGTCAAAGACCACCTTGGCATAGCTGATAACGGCAATGTCGTCCTCCTGGCCCCGGACCTCGATGGCCGTCTGGGACAGCTGGACCTTTCCGGCGGAGTAGCCCTCCGCCACATTGCCGGTGAGCTCGCAGCGCAGCTCCACTTCCTTGTGGCTCAGCTCGCAGATGTTCACCGTAGCCAGGTAAATGCTCTGCTTATCGATGGTCGTATTGGACTGGTTGAATTTCCGGTCCGTATAGGACGTTGTGATATTCACCGACTGGACCCCCGCGGAGGTAACGCTGGAGAGGTCCGCCGTCACCCGGATCTTGGAGCGGTCCAGCCGCACCACATGCCGCCGCTTGCCCTTGAAGGTGATGTCAATGGTGGCGTCAGTACCGCTGTCGTCTCCCTCCACCAGCATTAACCCGTTGTCCGTCAAAGACGCCTGATTGGTATACTCGATGGGAATGTCCGTCACGGTGACGCTGACGGTGCGGTCGCTGTTTTCATCCACATAGAACCAGACGCCGGCGGCCACCACAATGGCCAGGATCAGATACAGGATGTTCCAGAGCTTCGGGTTCTTATTCATCATCCTCGCCTCCATCCTTCTTGCCCTTGAGCAGCGTCAGCAGGCTGAACTTCGGCTTGTCCAGGTCATCCTCCTCACGGGGGAGCAGTTCGTTGCGCAGCAGGTTTTCCAGCGTCTCCGGCTTGAGGTGCCGCTTCAGCATGCCGCCTGTGGCCACGGAGATGGAGCCCGTCTCCTCGGAGACGATGACCACCACCGCGTCGGAATTCTCACTCATGCCGATGCCCGCCCGGTGGCGCATGCCCAGATCCCGGGAGAGGTTCACGTTCTTGCTCAAGGGCAGCATGCACCCCGCGCCCAGCACCCGGCCGTGGCGCACGATGACCGCGCCGTCGTGCATGGGAGCCTTGACAAAGAAAATGTTCTTCAAAAGCTCGCTGGACACCGCCGCGTCCAGCACCGTGCCGCTGCGGACCATATCGTCCAGCAGGATCTCCCGCTCAAAGACGATGAGAGCGCCGGTGCGGGACTGGGACATCTCCGTGCAGGCCAGCACCGTCTGGCTGATGGCCCGCTCCATAGCCCCAGCAGATTCCTCATGGATGAAGAAGGCCGTCAGGCGGCGGCTGCCCACCTGCTCCAGAATCCGCCGGATCTCCGGCTGGAACAGGATGATCAGGGCCAGCAGGCCCAGGTTCACCATGCGGCTCATGATGTAATTGATCCCGTTGAGGTGCAGGGCGGAGGAAAGCACCAGCGCCGCCAAAAAGATCAGCAGCCCCTTCACCAGGCTGGCCGCCTTGGTGCTCTGCACCAGGGTAAAGATCTTATAAAGGACAAAGGCCATGATGGCAATGTCCAGAATATCCGTGATCTGAATAGTCAGCAGATACCGGACCACCCAGCCGCTGACCTGCGCAAGCGTTACTTCCATTCCTCTTCCTCACCTCTTCGGGATCGTATAGACATTCGTATTTGTATTATAGAGAAATTCCCTGTAAAATTCAAGGAAAACCGTTAAAAATTCACGTCCTGTTCAGAATTTTATTTCAAACTCCCTGCCAGGGCCCGGACCAGCATATCCACCTCCCGGGGCGTGTTGAAGGCGGAAAAGCTGACCCGGACGGTGCCGGTGTCCAGGGTCCCGGCGGTGCGGTGGGCCAGCGGCGCGCAGTGGAGCCCCGCCCGGACGGCGATGCCCCGCTCCGCCAGAGCCTCTCCCACCGCCTCCGCGTCCCGGCCCGTGACCCGGAAGGAGATCATCCCCGCCTGTGCCGTCCCATCCGGCGAGGCAAACACCTCCACATCCGGCAGCCCCGTCAGCTGCTCCGCCGCCCGGCGGGTCAGGGCATACTCATGGTGCCAAATGGCGTCTGTCCGCTGTTGGCGGACAAACCGGACCCCCGCCAGCAATCCGGCGATGCCGGGCATATTGTGGGTCCCGGCCTCCAGCCGGTCCGGCAGAAAGTCCGGCATATCCTGGCTGAGGGACAGGCTGCCGGTACCCCCTTCCATCAATGGCCGGGGCGCCGTCCCCTGTCCGCACAGCAGCACGCCTGTGCCTTGTGGGCCGTAAAGGCCCTTGTGGCCCGGCATGGCAATATACGCCGCCCCAAGGCTTTCCAGGTCCAGCGGCAGGATCCCGGCGGACTGGGAGGCATCGATCACCAGGGGCACGCCCCGGCTGCGGCAGATCTCCGCAACAGCCTCCACCGGCTGCACAAAGCCGAACACGTTGGAAACGTGATTGCAGATCACGGCGTCCACCCCGGGGCGGACCAGGGCGTCAAAGGCCTCTGCCACTGCCTCCGGATGAAACAGCGGTCCGTCTGCCACGGACACATCCGCACCGAGGGCCGCCAGAGGCCGGGTGACGGCGTTGTGCTCATAGCCGGAGATCACCGCCCGGCCCCCCGGCGGCACCAGGCTCTTGATAGCGATGTTCAGCCCGTGGGTGGCGTTGGACGTAAACACCACCCGCTCCGGGTCCTTGACGTGAAACAGCTCCGCCAGCTCCGTCCGGCACTGAAAGGCAGCGTCGGCGGCCCGCATGGCCAGGGGGTGGCCGCCCCGGCCCGGGGAGCTCATGGAGGCCAAGGCATCTCCCATGGCCCGGGCCACGGCGGACGGCTTTTGAAAGGTGGTGGCCGCGCTGTCCAGGTAGATCATAGGCCCATCTCCCGGAATGCCGTTCCCTGGCGGCCATAGACCCGCAGGGGGCCCAGCCCCTCCCGGTTCAGCGCCGGCAGGGCCAGATGCAGGTCCTGGGGCCCGATCCGCACCACGTAGGCACACCCCAGGTCCGTCAGGTCCCGGGGGGCCCGGTAGATCTGGTTCCGGACGCCTGCGCGGCTCAAAGTCTTCTGCATCCGCTGCGCGTACGTCACGGAGCGGGCAAGAATCAGATAATCGTCCACAGTTGTTCCTCCTTATCGCTCTCACTGAGACGTGATGACAGCGTGAAAACATGGAAAAAGGAGACGTACCGGATGTACGTCTCCTTGTAATATATGCACCGGGACGGTCACTTGACCTTCTCCAGCAGCACCACGGCATGGGCCGCCATGCCGGAGCCGTCTCCGGTAAAGCCCAGCTTTTCCTCCGTGGTGGCCTTCACATTCACCTGCTCCGGGTCAATTTTCAGCGCCGCGGCCATATTTTCCGCCATCTGCGCCCGGTATGGGCCCACTTTGGGGGCCTGGGCCAGCAGCGTGGCGTCGATGTTCACCACGGAAAAACCCTTCTCCCCCATCAAACGGCCCACCTCCGCCAGCAGCTTCAGGCTGGAAATCCCGGCGTAGGCCGGGTCCGTATCCGGGAACAGCTTGCCGATATCTCCCAGCCGGGCGGCCCCCGTCAGGGCATCCATGACGGCGTGGACCAGCACATCCGCGTCGGAATGGCCCAGCAACCCCTTCTCCCAGGGAATCTCCACGCCGCCTAAAATCAGCTTCCGGCCCTCCGTCAGCCGGTGGACGTCATAGCCGTGTCCGATCCGCAGATTCGTCATGTCCGCGCCTCCCGTTCCGCCAGAATGGCCTCCGCCACCACCAGGTCCATGGGGGTGGTGATCTTCAGGTTCTCCTCATCGCCATCGATCAGATAAACCACCTTTCCCAGCCGCTCCACGGCGGAGCAGTCGTCGGTGACAGACACCTCATTTTCCAGGGCCGACTGCAAGGCCGCTTTCAGCAGGTCCGCCTCAAACACCTGGGGGGTCTGCACCGCCCGCAGGGTGCTGCGGTCCGGGGTGCCGGTCACGGCGCCCTCCTCCGTCACGGTCTTGATGGTATCCTTCACAGGCACCGCCGGGGCCGCCGCGCCGCACTTGGCCGCCGCCTCCACCGTGCGGTCGATGAGTTCCGGCGTTACCAGCGGACGGGCGCCGTCCTGCACCGCCAGCAGCTTCGCCTCCGGGGAGGCTTCCAATGCCGCCAGCAGCACGGAATGACACCGGCTCTCACCGCCCCGCACCACCTTGGTGCACTTGGTGATGCCGTAGGTCTTGCAGAGGGCGGAGATATCCACCAGGGCGCTTTCCCGGGTGGCAATGACGATCTCGTCAATGGAATCCGCCTGCTGCAAGGCCGTCAGGGTCCGCATCAGCACCGGCACATTGTCCAGAAACTCCATCAGCTTATCCACGCCGCCCATACGGCTGGAGCTGCCTGCCGCCGCCACCAGCGCCGTGCAGAATGGCCGGTTGGCCTCCCTTATTTTCCGAAACAGGGAACGCATGGTCCCTCACCCCTTTTTGTTGATCTTTTTCCTGACCAGCCACATGGCCGCCAGCACGATCACGGCGATCCCCGCCGTGACAAGTCCCTGGACCTTCAAGGGCTGATACCAGGGTACTGACCGCATGGCATACAGATCCGGATGGGCCTTGAAATCCCAGTACTGGACGATACATCTCCCCACAAAGACGCCTACATCGCATCCCAGGAAGAGTCTCAGTGTCTCATACAGCTTTTTCATTTCAGCATCTCTGCAAATTCATCCTCCGTCAGCACCGGGACCCCCAGCTGCTGGGCCTTGGTCAGCTTGCTGCCGGCGGCCTCCCCTGCCACCACGTAGGTGGTTTTTTTCGACACGGAGCCGCTGGCCTTGCCGCCCCGGAGGGCGATCTCCTTTTCGGCGGTTTTCCGGTCGAACAGGGTCAGAGTGCCGGTGAGGACAAAGGTCATGCCCGCAAAGCGGTCGTCCACCTTCTGGACCGTGCTCTCCATGTTGACCCCGGCGTTTTTCAGCCGCGCGATCAGGTCCTTTGCCTGGGGCTGGTTCAGGTAGCTTACGATGCATTTTGCCGTGATCTCCCCCACGTCGGGGATCTCCGTCAGTTCCTCCACGGAGGCGGCGGTCATGGCATCCAGGGTACCGAAATGCTGGGCCAGCACGGCGGCAGCTTTCTCCCCCACCTGGCGGATACCCAGGCCGTAGATCAGCTTGCTGAGGTCGTTGGCTTTGGACTTTTCAATGGCCCGGATCAGGTTCTCGGCGGATTTCGCTCCCATGCGGTCCAGCTGGGCCACATCCTGGGCATGAAGGTCGTAGAGGTCTGCCACGTTGGCGATCAGGTTATTTTCCACCAGCTGGGCCACCACCGCCGGGCCCAGGCCCTCAATGTCCATGGCGTCCCGGCTGGCAAAGTGGGTGATGTTCCGCTGAAGCTGGGCAGGGCACTCCGCGCCGGTGCAGCGGAGGGCCGCGCCGTCCTCATCCCGCACCACCGCCGCGCCGCACACGGGGCAAACCTCCGGCAGGGTATAGGGCTTCGCCCCCTCGGGGCGCTTCGACACATCCACGGACAAGATCTCTGGGATAATCTCCCCCGCCTTCTGAACCAGCACCGTGTCTCCGATGCGGATGTCCTTTTCCGTGATGAAGTCCTGGTTGTGCAGGGTGGCGTTGGTAACGGTGGTGCCCGCCAGCCGCACCGGGGTCAGCACCGCTTTCGGCGTCAGCACACCGGTGCGGCCCACCTGGACCACGATGTCCGTCACCGCGGCATATTTCTTCTCCGGAGGATACTTATAGGCCACGGCCCACTTGGGGAATTTTGCCGTTGAGCCGAGAATGGTGCGGTCCGCCAGGCTGTTCACCTTTACCACCGCGCCGTCGATATCAAAGGGATAGTCCATCCGCTCATCGTTGATCCGGAAGATCTCGGCCTGGATATCCGCCGTGCCGTGGAGTGTCTTATGGGGAATGACCTTGAACCGCTGGGAGGCCAGATAATCAATGGTCTCCGCGTGGGACAGGAATTCCCGGCCCTCCGCCAGCTGCAGATTGAACACCGCGATGTCCAGCTGCCGCTGGGCGCAGATCTTGGGGTCCAGCTGCCGCAGGGACCCGGCGGCGGCGTTCCGGGGGTTGGCGAAC
>URTS01000028.1 GCA_900550685.1 uncultured Oscillibacter sp.
TTGCCGCGAATGGGGCGAAGGCGTACGCGGGAAATAAGCTTCGAATACTCGTTGAGGTTGTCACGAATCAGGTCGAGAACATCGGTCGGTATACTAAGCTCGGCACCGTTCACGGAGCGGCGCTGGTGATTGCTTACGCCGCCAAGCATGGCGCGTGCACGGTCAACAAAGGATTTGACAGCGGGGCGCTGATAAAACGCATCACGTGCGGCGCGAGAGGCGAAGCAACGGCTGCGGCAGCTAAAGCGGCCTGACTCCACGGTGCGGAGCTGCGCGCCTCTTACGACGGTTGCTCCGCCGCCGGCACGGCTGCCGTCGCCGTCATCGTCAGGCGTGGGCTCGCTGCCCTCAAGTTCATCGATCTGAGCGGTGACCTCGTCGATCTGATCCTGCAGATCCGCAATCTGGTCATCGACCTCGGTCTGCTGCTGAGTCAGGTCGTCAACCTGCTGCTCAAGTTCGGGGGTGACTTCTTCGAGCGCGTCTATCTTAGCCTGAAGATCTTCTTCATCCGTGCGAAGCTTCTTGCGCTTTGCACGGAGCTGCTTAAGCTGCGCCTGCAGCTGGGTGCGTTTCTTATTCAGCATTACGGTTCTGAGGGGCATGATAAAATCTCCTTTTCAGTTTTTCTTTTTGAATCCTTGTTCTCTCCCGACGAATGTCCGCTTCACAGCGGGCGCGGGCGCTGACAAAGGTCTGCTCATATGCGGGGAATGTACATACGCTAAGCTCCCATAGCTTTGAAATGTGGCGGATCCTCCGCTGAACGCGTCCGTCCGGAAGATCCACATACTCGACATCATCTTCATCGAAACCGAAACTAGCCTGATCGACGTCGCCCCGCTGGGTGCGGGCGTGGAGGTTCACGGCATCAGTATCAAGCTCGTTTATCTGAATCGTGGCAAAAACGCCGGTATCATCAATGCTCCAAGAGAGCGTATTAACATTGTCATTCGCACGGCCGAGAACGAGCCGGGAATCGTGGTCAATGAGAGCGCGCACGTCGCTCGTGTCGGTAGCAGCGTCGATAGCGCCGCGCATATCCCCATCCGGTTCCGTAGTCTGCGCCCGGAGGAGGGTTCCGCCATCCCGGATGGTGATCTCCACGGTGCACAGCTTGTCCTTTTCTACGGTAAACGTCACGAAGGCGGATGCGTCCTCCCGATGGAAATACTTTTCCAGCTTCTCCAGGCGCTTTTCGGCGTATTCTTTGATGGAGTCGTTCAGGGGGACCTTCTTGCAGGTGTAGATATACTTCATAAAGCTCGCTCCTTTCGTGAAAGGGGGAATGGGGAATTCCCCTCTCGTTGTGGATAGTATAGCATAGAAGTTTTGATTTGACCAGAGCAAATAGTAAAAATTCACAAAAATTTCCAAATCGACAAAAGCAGTGCCTATGCGACAAAAGCTCCTATTTACACAGGCGGGGGTCCTGTGCTAGGATCATAGAGGAAGCTTTCCAATATCCCAACCGTTTGGGCCGCCCGCCAGGGCGGCTCTTTTTTATGGATTTTTAGGGACAGGGACAGCAAAAGCCCGGTGCAGACTTTTGTCTGCACCGGGCTTGGCATTGAGATTACCGCCGGCGGCGGCCGCCCTGCTTGCCGGAGATGTTCCGGTTCAGGTCTGCCATCTTCCGCTCGGAGGAGGAGAGGAACTGCTTCAGCTTGTCCTCAAAGGCGGTGTCCCCGGAGGGGGCGGTGCTGGCCGCCTGGGCCGCGGGACGGTGAGCCTGGGCCGCAGGCCGGGCTGCGGCAGGACGGGGCGCCGTCTGCCGGGGCTGGAAGGTCCGCTGGGGGCGCTCCGGGGCAGGCAGAGCCTTCTTGATGGACAGGTCCAGCTTGCCGTCCTTGATGGCCAGGAGCTTTACCTTGACGGTCTGCCCTTCCTGCAGGAAATCATGGACATCGTTGACATAGGTATTGGCGATCTCCGAAATATGTACAAGGCCGGATCTTCCGCCCTCCAGCGCCACAAAGGCGCCGAATTTGGTGATGCTGGTGACTTTCCCCTCTAAAACTGCTCCGACCTCGTATTCCATAAATGGTGTTGTTCTCCTTATTTCAAATTCAACGGCCTTCTGCCGGAAATCACGGTTTCAGTTGGACTTGTCGATAAAGACATATTCGTCCGGGTTGGTCCAGCCCAGTTCATCCCGGGCCCGGTCCTTCATTTTTTCCTCGGTGGCGCCCTCGGCGATGTCAGCGCGCAGCGCGTCGTTGGTTTGTTTCAGCGTTTCCACCTGCTGAGCGGTGCGGTCCTTCTCCGCCTGGGTGCTGGCGATCTGACTTTGCAGATGGTACAGCTGCCAGCCGATGGCGGCCAGAAGCAGGAGGATCGCCACGTGGATCAACAGGCCGCCGGATCTTTTTTTCGCGGGCTTGACAGTTCCCTTTGCCATGCGGCCTTCCTCCTTTGTAATGGGGTCTGCGATGAATTCTGATTCCTATTGTAGCGTATTTTTCACAAAAATAAAAGAGGTTTTTCGTCTGTCTGACGATTTTTTTACAGATTGCCGAACCTTTCCGCAGGGGCCAGACCAGCAGGCGGAAAAACTCGGCGCAGCGGTCCAGCCAGAAGTCCCAGAGGGGCCGCAGCGGGGCGGAAAACAGGCTGAAAAACACCACGCCGCCGCCCAGAGCCCCCAGGAGGATATAGCCCCGCAGCTGTCCGTCCCCCTGGCGCAGAACGAAGAGGGACAGCGCCGCGCCGGCGGCAAGGCAGTACAGCAGGTCCAGCGCCCAGGTCATGCGGGGACGCCGCAGCCGGATGGCCCGCAGCAGGTCGTACAGCAATCCGGCGGCCAGGCCCAGCAGGATGGCCCAGCCGAAGGCCCGCAGCTGCTCCGTGATCTGAAAAGCCATGGGCGGTCAGCCGAACAGGCGGCTGAAAAAGCCGCCCTGGTGTCCGGGGCTGTCCTCATAGGCCACGGAGTCGATGCGGCCGTCCACAAACAGCTCCCCGCCCTCCAGGGACAGCTTTCCGATATGCAGGTCCTCGCCGGTGACGATGAGGGTCCCGGCGGAGGTGGTCATAATGACGCCGCTCTCGTCGAAGCGCTCCACGTCCTCCACGCCGGAGACCGTCAGATGCTCCCGGCCGGTCAGCTCCAGATGGTGGCTGGCGGCGGGGATGTTGAACTCGTTGGTCATGGATCGATCCCTCCCTGCCCACAGTGTATGCGGCGGGGACGGGATCTAGAAGCTATTGGATCTGCCGGTACAGGGCGGCGGCCTCGTTCTGCCGCACCGTTTCCTGGACGGACAGCACCTCCACGGTGATGGTCCGCACGCCGAAGCGCAGGGAGATCTGGTCCCCCTCCTTCACCTCGTAGGAGGCCCGGGCGGGCTTGCCGTTGACGGTGACCAGCCCGTTGTCGCAGGCTTCGTTGGCCACGGTCCGCCGCTTGATGAGCCGGGAGACCTTGAGATACTTGTCTAAACGCATGGTTGATTCCTCACTTAAAAAATGAAAAGGGGGCGTGACGCCCCCTTTTCGGTCTGTCAATTATTCAGCGACGGCGTCCTTGAGAGCCTTGCCGGCCTTGAACACGGGAACCTTGGAAGCGGGGATCTCCACAACTTCCTTGGTGCGGGGGTTGCGGCCGGTGCGGGCGGCGCGGCTCTTGACCTCAAAAGAGCCAAAGCCCACCAGCTGGACCTTGTCGCCTTCCTTCAGGGCGGTGGTGATGGTGTCCAGGGTAGCGGTGACGGCGGTCTCGGCGTCTTTCTTGGAAATCTCGGCGGCAGCAGCCACAGCGGCGATCAGTTCAGCTTTGTTCATTATAGGATCCTCCTGTAAAATAAATGGTTTTCAAAATTCTATCTCTTATCGCGTGGGCGATGAAGATTCTTTAGCGCACTCCCAGAGGGAGATCAATTCGGCTTCCGTATACTGGGAAAGGGGCTTGTCCGCCTGCTCCGTTACACCCCGGAACCGGGTCTGGAACTTGTCGCAGGAGCGGTGCAGGGCGTCCTCCGGGTCCACGCCGGACATCTGGGCGATTTTGCAGAGGATGAACAGCGCGTCACCGATCTCCTCCCGGACGCCGTGGGGACTGTCCACGGCTCCGCCGGCATCTACGGCCTGCCGCAGTTCGGCGGATTCCTCGTCCAGCTTATCCAAGGCCCCGGCGATGGAATCCCAGTTGAAGCCTGCCTTTACGGAGCGGGAAACGATCTTTTCCGCCCGCCACAGGGCAGGCAGGGTGTGGGGTACGGCTTCCACCGCGTCCGCCGGGGAGGTATAGCCCTTTTCCAGCTTCTTCTGAGCCTCCCAGCCCTCCAGGGCCTGGGCACTGTCGGAAGCCTGGGCGGTGCCGAACACGTGGGCGTGGCGGAACACCAGCTTCTGGGCGATGCCGTCCACCACGTCGTCTGGGGTGAAGCGGCCCCGCTCCTCCTCCATGACAGCGTGAAACACCACCTGGAGTAGGACGTCCCCCAACTCTTCCTTCATACCGGGCACATCGTCCCGGTCGATGGCGTCCAGGGCCTCGTAGGTCTCCTCCAGAAAGTTCCGGCGGATGGACTGATGGGTCTGCTCCCGGTCCCACGGACAGCCGCCGGGGGCACGGAGCAGATGCATAATGGTGAGAAGGTCTTCCCAGCCATAGCGTTCTTTCCTTTGAAAATTTACCATATCTCTACTGCCTTTGCAAGCTATTTTAACCTGAATCCGTAGAAAATACTGGATTTTTTATAAAATCGTCACTTCAGACGCAAAAGTTTGGCTATTTTTTCACCCTTGGGCAGGGATTTTACATCCTCGGCCCGCAGAATGCGCAGAGCGATGACCAGAACGCCGTAGACCACAACACCGGCCAGAATGCCGCAGAAGGTGGCCAGGGCGTTGGCGCCGTAGGCACTGTGGCCGCTGAGGACCTTGGAGACCAGGCCGTACACCGCCCAGGCGGCGGCGCCCATCAAAGCGGAGGCCACCACCGGCTTTGCGAAAAGCTGGATGTACTTGGGCTTCTGGGGGGAGTACTTCCACACGAAGAAGAGGTTCAGCAGGCAGATGGTCAGATAGCAGCACAGGGTGGAAATGGGGGCGCCGTGGATGTTGATGTCCGGATTGCCCACCAGGATGTAGTTCATGACCACCTTCACCACGCCGCCGGCGATGACGGTGAAAATGGGCAGCTTCTCCTTGCCGTAGGTTTGCAGGATGGCGTTGGTCAAAATCATCAGGCAGATGAAGATGAGGGCGATGCCCAAAATTTGCAGATGGGGGCCTGCCGCCAGGGCGTCCTCCGGCTGGAGGGGCAGCATCAGGATCTCAATGGGGGTGGACAGCACGGAAAGGCCGATGCCCGCAGGCAGGGCCAGAATGGCGATGAGCCGGAAGGCGGAGGAGATGATCCGGTCCGCCTCGGCGTGGTCCTTCCGGGCCAGGGCCGCCGCCGCGAAGGGGATCAGGCTCATGGTGACGGGGTAGACGAAGGAGGCCACCATGTTGGGCATGTTCATGGCGATGCGGTACTGGCCGTTCAGCACGGCGGCGGCTTCCTCCGCCAGGCCCAGGCCGCTTTGGAGACGGCCCATGACGATTTTGGTGTCGATGATGTTGATGATGCTCATGGCGGAGTTGCTGAGGGTGATGGGCACGCCGATCAGCAGGATCTGCTTGATGATCTGGCCGCTGGAGGAGGGAACGTCCAGGGACTCCTTCCGGTTGCGGTGGGTGGCAAGGTAGCCGCACAGGAACAGCATGGACACCGCTGTGCCCGCTGTGACGCCCACGATGGCGCCGGCGGCGCTGAGCTCCGCGGTCTTGCCGATGTGCAGCACGTACCAGGCCAGAGGCAGGCCGATGCCCAACTTCAAAAGAGCTTC
This sequence comes from uncultured Oscillibacter sp., assembly GCA_900550685.1. Taxonomy (GTDB): domain Bacteria; phylum Bacillota; class Clostridia; order Oscillospirales; family Oscillospiraceae; genus Oscillibacter. The sequence goes on from URTS01000028.1 coordinate 5,838, forward strand.
CAGCACCTGGCTGACGGCGGTGGGGGTCATGTTCCCCTGGCCCTGGGTATAGCCCCGCATACAGGCCAGCAGACACACGCAGAACACGGCGGGAGCCAGGGCCTGGACGGCGGTGGCCGCCAGGGAGTTGTTCAGGAACCGGGCCAGGGCGTCCGCCCGGAAGAACATCAGCACGGAGCACACCAGGCCCAGGCCGAAAAACAGCCAGATGGCGGTGGAGAAGATCTTCCGCTTCTCGTTTTCCAGCCCCTGGGCGTGGGCCTGGCTGGTCATCCGGGAGATGGCCAGGGGGAGGCCCGCCGTGGAGAAGGTCAGCAGGAAGTTGTAGATCTGGTAGGCCGTGTCGAAATAGGTCTGCCCGGCGCTGCCCAGAATGTTGCTCAGGGGGATCTTGTAGGCAGCGCCGATGAGCTTGACGATGACCACGGCGGCCGTCAGGATGGCGGCGCCGCCCAGAAAGGATTGCTTTTTCGCAGGAGTTGCCATGGATGATACCTCGAATTTTCAGAATGAAATAGGGGCGGCGCGCCGTCCCTTTATTGTTAGGTATGCTCCGGAGAAGCGGAACATGCCTTGCTTACAGCTTTTCACCGCAGTCCCGGCAGTATACGTCGCCCTCCCGGACCTCGCTGCCGCAGCAGGGGCACAGCAGGTGGATCACCGGCTCGCCCTCCAGCTCCCGGAGCCGGGCCTTGAGACCATCGATCTCCTGCATCTTTTCCAGCAGCCGGTCGGAGTCCGTGGGGGTGCCGGTGTGGGTGGCGTACAGCAGCTCGCCCAGCTCCCGGAGACAGGTGTTGACCTCCGCATGGAGGTCTGCGATCTCCAGCTGCCGCTTGGCGGCGTCCGTCAGCTTTTTGGCTCCCAGACCCACGGTGCAGACAGTGTCCCGAAGCAGTTCCTCCGCTTTGGCACGATACGCTTCATAGCTGTGTTCCATGAATGGACCCTCCTTGCGGCCCAGGGCCGCTGCATTCAAGTTTCAGGGACGTATTTTGCGTAAAATTCCGCGAAAGCGGCCTGGTTGGCCAGAATTTTTTCCGGCCGCTCCGTGTATTCCTTGGGATATTTCACATTAAAGACCCGCTCGATGTGGTTGGTGCCGGGTTCCACCATTTTGGTGGACCCGCCTGCGCCGAAGGACAGGATGGAGCAAAGCTCCGACATGATGTCCACATTATACCAGCACTCTCCGCCTGGGCGGCACCAGCCCACATTTTCAAAACTGCCGGACATGTATTTCTGCCGGTAGAGGTAGTAGGGGGCGAAGCCCGCGGACCGGAGGTGGGGGCGGCGTAGTCCAGCATGGCCTGCACGGCGGCGCCGTCAGGGATGGACAGGCCCTCCGTCAGAATGCGGCTGCCCTTTTTCAGCGCCAGCGTGTGGATGGTGATGTCATCGGCCCCCAGTTCCAGACATTTGTCCAGAGAACGGCGGAAGCCCTCCGGTGTATCCGCCGGCAGACCTGCGATGAGGTCCATGTTGACGTGGGGGAACCGGTAGGCCCGCACCAGCTCCATGGCCCGCACCGTATCCGCAGAGGCGTGGCGGCGGCCGATGGCGGCGAGGACGTGATCCTCCATGGTCTGAGGATTCACGCAGACCCGTGTGACGCCGTGACTTTTCAGAACGGCCAGTTTTTCGGCGGTGATGGTATCCGGACGGCCGATCTCTACCGTGATCTCCGGACAGGCGGAGAGGTCGAAGGATTCTTCCAGAGCCGTCAGGATGGCATCCATCTGATCCGGCGTCAGGATGCCGGGGGTGCCGCCGCCCATGTAAAAAGCGCGGGGGCGCAGACGATTGCTGCGCACCATATCCCCGCCGGAGCGGATCTCCGCGATCAGGGCCTTTACATAGGGCTCCACCAGAGAAAAACTTCGCTCCACGCTCTGACTGACAAAGGAGCAGTAGGCGCAGCGGGTGGGACAGAAGGGGATGCCCACATACAGGTCGATGTCCCGCTTTTCCAGCCGCTTCCGGGCCTGATAGCCCACGGTGCCGGTCTCCAGGGCCAGGGCGGCCCGGTCCTCCGGGACAAAGTAATGCTCTTTCAGATAGTTCTTGGCTTCCTCCGGTGTTTTGCCCTCCATCAGCGCCCAGGTGACGGGCTTGTCGGGCCGCACGCCGGTGAGCATGCCCCAGGGGGGCAGGGTCAGCTTTTCAGCGGCCCGGACTTCCTCCGGCAGCTGGGGGTACAGGTTTTGGAAGGCCAGGTAAAAGCAGGCCGCTACGGCGTGGCGCCGCTGGCCCTCTTTTTCAAAATCCGTGCCGGTAAGGGGGGCGGTGAATGTTCCGGCGGCGGCATGCCCGCGATAGCGAAGCTCCGCCGTGACGCGGCACTCCGCCGCCGTCTCCGCGGCGGCAAGGCGGCACCAGTCATCCTCCCCCGGCTGCACCGGTCCGTACACCGGCTTTTCCAGGGGGAAGAGGTTCATCAGGCTCTGCTCGACGATGTAGCGTTCGTCGTGGCCGTGAAATTCCAGCTTCATGGTTTAGACCTGCTTTCGGAGCGCCATCTGGATGTAGGGGTTATAGGCCCGTTCCCGGTCCAGGGTGCTGGGCTCCATGTGGCCGGGCAGAACCCGGTAATCCCCGGGGAGCTTTGCCAGCCGGGCCAGGGAGGCCATCATCTCGTCCATGCTGCCGCCGTAAAGGTCCGTCCGGCCGCAGGAACCGGCAAACAGGGTGTCCCCGCAGAAGAGGGTATCGCCGCACAGCAGCGTGACGCTGCCCTGGGAGTGGCCGGGGGTGTAGAGCACCTGCAATTCCAGGGTGCCCACCGTGATGCGGTCTCCCTCGCCGTAGAAATTCACGCCGCCGAAGGGGATCCGGGCCAGTTCGCTTTTCAGAGGGAACAGCTGGGTCTGCGGACTGTCAAAATCCGCCTGGTGGATATAGACCGCTGCCTGCGGCAGGGCCTCCACCAGGGCTGCCGCGCCGCCGGTATGGTCATAGTGGCCGTGGGTCAGCAGGATCTTATCCACGGTGCAGTCCAGCTTTTCGGCGGCGGAGAGGATCAGCTCCGGCTCCGCACCGGGATCGATCACGGCGCAGACCTTAGCCGCTTCATCGCAGAGAATGTAGCAGTTGGTACCGATGGACCCCACCTGCAAGGCTTGGATCTTCATAAGACACACCTCGTCCAATCAATTTAGGCTTCCGTATCGAAGAGAATGGTAACAGGGCCGTCATTCTGGGAGTAGACCTGCATATCGGCACCGAATTCGCCGTGCTGCACATCAAAGCCCCGCTCCCGGCAGTGGGCCATGAACCGCTCGTAGAGGGGGATGGCCAGGTCCGGCTTGGCGGCGCCGGAAAAGCCGGGGCGGCGAGAGGAGGTGTCGGCGTACAGGGTGAACTGAGACACCACCAGCAGGCTGCCGCCTACCTGCTCCAGATTCAGGTTCATTTTTTCGTTTTCGTCCTCAAAGACCCGCAGGTTGCAGATCTTGTCCGCCAGCTTGTCGGCGGTGGCCTCCGTGTCGTTGGGGCCGACGCCCAGCAGCACCAGAAAGCCGGTGCCGATCTGGCCGTTGACCTGTTCGTTGATGACCACAGAGGCATTTTTCACTCGTGTGACAACTGCACGCATATTAAAACTCCTTATTGGCAGGCAGGCAAGGCGGGCCTTGCAGCTCCCCGCGAAAGCAATGTCAGCCCACCGGCCGGGTGACCTTCAGGACGCCGGAGATCTGGTGGAGCTTGTTCATCAGGTTGTTCAGCTGGGCGCTGTCCTGAATCCGAACCTCGATGCGGATGATGGCGAAGCCGTCCTCCGTGCTGCGGGTGTTGAGGCCCAGCACGAAGGTCTTGGTGGTGGAAAGGGCGGAGGAGATGTCCAGCAGCAGGTTCAGCCGGTCCTTGCACACCGCCTCGATGGTGGTGGGATAGCTGTCGTTGGTGTCGCTGCCCCAGGAGACCTTGATCCAGCGGTCCGGCTGTTCCTTCCGCTTTTCCGGAGAGGCGTTGGGACAGTCTGCCCGGTGGACGGACACGCCGTAGCCCCGGGTGATGAAGCCCACGATCTCGTCGCCGGGAACGGGGGTGCAGCACTTGGAGAATTTCACCAGACAGTTGTCCAGGCCCTCCACGATGATGCCCTGCTCGCTCTTGACGGTCTTGGGCTGCTTGGGGGTGTCGGCAGGCTTGGGCTCCTCGCGGCTCTCCGCGGCGGCCTCCACCAGCAGCTGATCCTGGCGGCGCTGCTGCTGGCGGCGCTGAAGCTCGCCCTGGATCCGGCTGACTGCCTTCTGGGCGGTGAAGCCGCCGTAGCCGATGGCGGCGTACAGATCGTCCAAAGTGGGATAGGCCACCTTTTTCAGCAGGACCGGCAGGAACTCCGGGTCCAGCACGTCCTTCATGGCGATGCCGCAGTGGCGCAGCTCCGCGTCAAAGGCGGAGCGGCCGTTGACAATATTTTCCTCCCGGCGCTCCTTCTTGAACCACTGGCGGATCTTGGAGCGGGCCTCGGTGGACTTGGCGATCTTCATCCAGTCCCGGCTGGGACCCTTGGCGTTTTTAGAGGTGAGAATCTCCACGATGTCGCCGTTTTTCAGCACATGGTCCAGCGTGACGATCCGGTTGTTCACCTTGGCACCGATCATGCGGTTGCCCACGGCGGAATGGATGGCGTAGGCAAAGTCGATGGGGGTGGCTCCGGCAGGCAGGTTCTGCACGTCGCCGTTGGGGGTGAACACGAACACCTCGTCGGCGAACATATCCACCTTCAAAGAGTGGATGAACTCCTCTGCGTCGGCCCCCTCCTGGTTTTCCAGCAGGCGGCGCACCCATTCGTATTTGCCCTCGGTGCCGGCACCCTGGCCGTTCTGCTTGTATTTCCAGTGGGCGGCCACGCCGTATTCGGCGATCTCGTGCATCTCCTTGGTGCGAATCTGCACCTCAAAGGGGATGCCGTCGGTGCCCATGACGGTGGTGTGGAGGCTCTGGTAGCCGTTGGGCTTGGGGGTGCCGATATAGTCCTTGAAGCGGCCCAGAATGGGCTTGTAGAGGTCATGGATGACGCCCAGCACGTTGTAGCAGTCGCTGACGGTGTCCACCACCACCCGGAAGGCGAAGAGGTCGAAGATCTCGTCGATGGACTTGTTCTGGCTGAACATCTTCCGGTAGATGGAATAGGGGTGCTTCATGCGGCCGTAGACGATGTGGTCGATGTTCATCTCCTTGAGCCGCTGGTCGATCTGATCCCGGGTGCGGCCCATGAAGGCTTCGTACTCCGGGCGCTTGGCGTCCAGTTTGGAGACGATCTCGTCGTAGCCGATGGGGTCCAGGTATTTTAGAGAGAGGTCCTCCAGCTCCCACTTCATCCGCTGCATGCCCAGCCGGTGGGCGATGGGGGCGTAGATCTCCATGGTTTCCAGGGACTTCTGCTTCTGCTTGGCAGGGGACTGGTACTCCATGGTGCGCATGTTGTGGAGCCGGTCGGAAATTTTGATGAGGATGACCCGGATGTCCTTGCTCATGGCGATGAGCATCTTCCGGAGGTTCTCCATCTGCTCATCCTCTTTGGTGGCGTACTGGATCCGGGTCAGCTTGCTGACGCCTTCCACCAGGTCCGCCACGGTGGGGGAGGTGAGCTTGGCCACGTCCTCATAGGTGGCGGGGGTGTCCTCAATGACATCGTGGAGCAGCGCCGCCTCGATGGATTCGGAGTCCAGGTGCAACTCCTCCGCCACGATCTGGGCCACGGCCAGGGGGTGGGTGATATAGGGTTCGCCGCTCTTGCGGCGCTGGTCGCCGTGCTGCTTTTTGGCAAATTCATAGGAGGCGCGGATGTGGTCAAAATCCGCGCCGGGGTTGTATGCCCGGATGGTATCTTCCAAATGCTGGAATTGCTGGTCCAATGTCATTGCATGTCACCTCGATTCATATTCCGTGCCGTTTTTCAGACGGAGCAGATAAGGGGAAGCGTAGAGATCCACCTTCCCCTGGATGGGATTCAGACACAGGGTAACCCGGTCCTCCTGTAAGGAGACGGAGATAAGGCCCCGCTCCTGAAAGACCATGAGGGCCAGGGCGGCGCGGAGAAAGCTGTCGCACCCGCCGGCCTGGGCCGCCAGGGAGCGGAGATAGGGCAGCAGGTCCGTTTCCAGCTTGCCCTGCTTCAGGTGGCGGCTCAGGATCCGCCAGTAGGCGGCGAATTGGTCCCGGGAAGCCATCAGCCGGGAGGCCTCCTGGGGGGAGAGAGGCTGGCCTGCGTCCAGACGGCGCAGCAGCGCCAGGGACTCGGCCTCGTGGCGGCTGGGGGTCAGGGAGGGCCGCAGGTCCACCAGCTGCAATTGCAGGGTGGTGGTGCCCCGGAAGGTGTTGGCCTGCAAATAGAACGCGGCATCCACCCGGCAGCCGGGCTCCAGATGGGCGGCGGCCTCCGGCATGGAGAAGAAAATGGAGTCGAACCGGCTGGGGCCCTTGCTGAGCCGCAGCTTCAGATGCCTGCCCTGGCCCACAGGCTGGACGCTGTCCACCGTGGCTCCCAGCAGGGCGAATACGGGCCGGGGATTGCCGGAGCCGTAGGGCTCCAGCTGGGCCAGGTGGTCCACCTGCTCCAGGGTCATGTCCGCCGGATTGGAGATGGCGGCGTCCACCTCCAGGCAGCTCACCGGCTTCTCGCCGCCGGAAGCGGCCTTTACGCAGCGGTTCATCCGCTGGCGGAAAGCGTCGATATTCCCCTCGGGGATGGTGAAGCCGGCGGCCAGCTCGTGGCCGCCGAAGCCGTCCAGCAGGTCGGCGCAGGATTCCAGGGCGGCGAAGAGGTTGAACCCGCCGTAAGAGCGGCAGGAGCCCTTGCCGGAGCCGTCCTTTAAATGGATCATGAAGCTGGGGGCAGCGTATTTTTCGCTGAGGCGGGAGGCCACGATGCCCACTACGCCCTGGTGCCAGTCCTCGCTGGAGAGGACCAGGGCGTTGCGCTCCTCCGGCCGCAGCTTTTCGATTTGGGCCACGGCATCGGCACAGATGGCCTGCTCCACCGCCTGCCGCTCCCGGTTCAGGTCGCACAGCTGCCGGGCCAGGTCCTCCGCCTTGGCGGGGTCCGTTTCCTGTAAGAGGTCGGCGGCCAGGTCCGCGGCCCCCATGCGCCCGGCGGCGTTGATCCGGGGGGAGAGGACAAAGCCAATCTGGATGGAGGTGATGGGCTTGCCCAGCAGGCCCGCCTCCTTCAAAAGAGCGTGGATGCCCACAAAGTCCGTGTGGGGCAGGGCGGCCAGGCCGCAGGAGACGATGGTGCGGTTTTCCCCCTCCATCCGCATGACGTCGGCCACGGTGCCGATGGCGGCCAGGGTGCAGTACCGGGCAAACAGGGCGTTTTCCCGGTCCGGCCCGCCCAGGGCCAGCACCAGCTTCAACGCCACGCCTACGCCGGCCAGGTACTTGAAGGGGTAGGCGTCGTCGGGCCGGTGGGGGTCCACCACCGCCACGGCCCGGGGCAGTTCCTCTTTGCATTCGTGATGGTCCGTTACGACCACGTCCATGCCGATGGAGGAGGCGAAGTCCACCTCCTCGTTGCCGGTGATGCCGCAGTCCACGGTGATCATCAGGGTGGCGCCCTGGTTCCGCAGGCCCTGGATGGCATCCTTGGAAAGGCCGTAGCCGTCCTCAATCCGCCGGGGAATGTACCGCAGGCAGCGGACGCCGCAGCTTTTCAGATAATCCAGCAGCAGCACCGTGGAGGTGATGCCGTCCACATCGTAGTCGCCAAACACGGCGATGATCTCATCATTAGCCATGGCCTTCTGAATCCGGGCCACAGCCTTGTCCATATCCCGCATCAGCATGGGGGAGATGGTCAGGGAGCTTTCACGCTCCAGCGCCTCGGCAGCGGCCTCGGCAGTGGTGATGCCCCGGGCGGCCAGCACGGTGGCCAGCAGGCTGGGGTAGCCCGCTTCCTTCAGGAGCGCCGTGTCCTGCTCCGCCGCTGTTCCGATGTGCCATTTCTGATATTTCACAGGACTCGCCTCCTTTTCCGGAAATCTGTCTGCCCCGTATGGGAACAAACAATAATCCACATTAACAAACATATAGTATACCAGAAAAGTAAGAGAACGTAAAGGGAAAGATTTGAACAAATCGCCTGGGATTTCAGGGAGTTTTCGTGACAAAAGGGGATTTCTGTCCGAAAATGGACAGGCTTCTGCCGGTGGGGGCTGCCCGCCTTTCCGGGGCCCGGCTGGGGAGGCTTTCGGAGCGGAAAGAAACAGCCAGCGCTTAAAGCGCTGGCTGAGAGACTGCCGATAGGGCGGTAGAGTTCCCACAACGGTAAGGGGAATGTGCGCGGGAAACCCAAGAAGGGTGTTCTGCGCCATTAAAATCAACAGTTTTCAGAACTTTAAAAAAAGTCTGAAAACTTGCTCAGCGGGGCGAAAAGATTTCTTCGACACGCTGGCTGAGGCTGGTGGGTCATTCTTCAACGGACTGGGGAGCAGGCTCCGCTGTTTCCGCAGGAAGGGCATAGCGTTTCAGATTCTGCTGGAGCCGGACGGCGAATTCGCCGTTTTTCTTCATGTCGTGGAGGTAGGCGTGGGCAGCAATGTGGCTGTCCCGCTCTTCGATGACGCTGACGGCGATGTTGGAGCAGTGGTCGCTGACACGCTCGAAATTGTTCAGCAGATCGTTGAGCACAAAGCCCAGCTGGATGGTGCACTCGCCGGTTTGCAGGCGGCGGATGTGGCGGCTGCGGATCTCGTCGGTCAAGCAGTCCATGGTCTCCTCCAGGGGTTCCACCTGCTGGGCGGCGATGGGGTCATCCTCCCGGAAGCAGGAGAGGGAGGCGTCTAGAATGTCCTGCATCAGGTGGGTCAGAACGGCCAGCTCCTCCCGTGCGGCGTCGGAAAAGCGGAGCTGCTTGTCGTGCAGCTCCTTGGCGGACTGCTGAAGATTCAGAATGTGGTCGCCGATGCGCTCAAAGTCGCCGATGGCGTGGAGCAGGCGGGAGATGGTGTGGTTATCGTCGGCAGAGGTGCCGTGCTGGGAGATCTGGACCAGATAGCCGCCCAGCCGGTCCTCATAGATGTCCAGCTTGTCCTCGTTGGCAAGGATCTCCTCCTCCCGGGCCTCGGTGTACTGGAGGAACTGGTCCAGCACCAGGTTCATGCTGGCCTGGGCCAGGGCGCCCATCTGATTCACCATGTTGGCGCACTCGCTGACGGCCACGCCGGGGGTCCGCAGCAGGCGGGGATCCAGGAAGGCAAAGTCGGAGGGCTTGTCCTCAGTGGAGATAGCCTTCTTGGCCAGCCATTCCAGCTGGCGGGTGAAGGGCAGTAACAAAAGGGTAGTGCACACATTGAAAACCGTGTGGCAGAAGGCGATGCCCACGGCGTTGACGGAGTCCGACAGGAAGGGGAAACCGAAGATGGCGTTGCCGCCGCACAGGACGATAAGGCCCACGACGGTGCCGATGAGGTTGAAGGAGATGTGGATGACGGACACCCGCTTGGCGTTGCGGCTGACGCCGATGGAGGAGATCAGGGCGGTGACGCAGGTGCCGATGTTCTGGCCCATGATGATGGGGATGGCCATGCCGTAGGTGACGGAGCCGGTCATGGCCAGAGCCTGTAAAATGCCCACAGAGGCGGCGGAGGACTGGATGATGCCGGTGAAGGCCGCGCCCACCAGCACGCCCAGCAGGGGATTGGTGAAGGCGGTCATCAGGTCGGTGAATTCCGGCATATCCGCCAGAGGGGCCACAGAGCCGCTCATCAGCTCCATGCCGTACATGAGGATGGAAAAGCCCATCATCACCCGGCCTACGTCCCGGCGGCGCTGTTTTTTGGAGCCCATGATGAGCAGGATGCCCGCCAGGGCCAGCAGGGGGGAGAAGTTCTTGGGCTTGAGGAAGTTGACAAAGAAGCTGTCGCTCTCAATGCCGGTGAGGGACAGCAGCCATGCCGTCAGGGTGGTGCCGATGTTGGAACCCATGATGACCCCGATGGTCTGGCCCAATTCCATAACACCGGAGTTTACCAGGCCCACCAGCATGACCGTCATGGCGGAGGAGGACTGGATGGCGATGGTGATGCCCGCGCCCAGGAGCAGGCTCTTGATGGGGTTGGAGGTCATGCGCTTGAGGAGGCGCTCCAGCCGTCCGCCGGCCATTTTTTCCAGGCTTTTGGACATGACCGTCATGCCGTAGAGGAAAAAGGCCAATCCGCCGCAGAGGGTGAAGAGGGAGAAAATGTTCATAAACCGGGTTCCTTTCTGTGGGCAGCACCGCCGAGGGGCTGTATAGACTGTACACGGATCGATCGGTGTTTTTAGATTATGACATACTTATTATCATTATAAGCAGGGCGGGGCAAAAAAACATATTGACAGATTAGACAAAAAAGCGGAGAAAACGACAGGAAAACCGCACTGTCCGGAAAACTTAGCGGAAATGAAACGGGAAAGGGCCGGTGCTGCTGGACAAAAAAAGAACAGTACGGGGTGGACCCGTACCGTTCTCTTTTGAAATTCACTGTCCGTTGTGACACTTGCCGCCGCAGGCGGAGCACCCGGAACAGGCGCCTCCGCAGCTGCCGCCGCAGGTGCTTTTTCCCTGCTTTTTCTGATTGATGAGGTAGCGGATAATGGAGATGACAATGGCCAGAAGAACAATGGAGATAAGAATGGTGGAAAGATTGGAAGACAGCCAGTTCAGCATGGAAAAACACTCCTTTGACAATGAAATCGGCTGATGATTGGCTCAGACCTTGGTGGAGAGCTTGGTAGCCTCCTTGTAAGGACGGAACAGCATGTAGATGATGAAGGCCAGAGCGGCAATGGCAGCAACCAGGCCGATGATGCTCAGGTCACCGGTGAAGGCCTTGCCGAACTGGTTGACCATCAGGGCGCACAGATAAGCGAAGCCGCACTGATAGCCGATGGCGAACCAGGTCCACTTGCTGTTGTTCATCTCACGCTTGATGGCGCCGATAGCCGCGAAGCAGGGAGCGCACAGCAGGTTGAACACCAGGAAGGAGTAGCCGCTGATCTGGGTGAAAGCAGTACCAAGAGCCTGATAGACAGTCTCGTCACCGCCACCGTACAGGATGCCCAGAGTACCGACGATGTTCTCCTTAGCAACCAGGCCGGTAATGGAGGCCACAGCGGCCTGCCAGTTGCCCCAGCCGAGAGGCGCGAAGATCCAGGCGATCAGACTGCCGATGCGGGCCAGGATGGAGTAGTCGATCTCCTCCTCAGAGAGCATCCGGAAGCCGTCCTCGGCCCAGCCAAAGTAGGTGGTGAACCAGACGAAGATGGTAGACAGCAGGATGATGGTGCCGGCCTTCTTGATGAAGGACCAGCCGCGCTCCCACATGCTGCGCAGCACATTGCCCAGAGTGGGCCAGTGGTAAGCGGGCAGCTCCATGACGAAGGGAGCGGGATCGCCGGAGAACATCTTGGTCTTCTTCAGCATGATGCCGGAGATGATGATGGCGGCCATACCCACGAAGTAGGCGGAGGTAGCCACCCAGGCGGCGCCGCCGAAGATGGCACCGGCCACCATGGCGATGAAGGGCACCTTGGCGCCGCAGGGGATAAAGGTGGTGGTCATGATCGTCATA
>URTS01000029.1 GCA_900550685.1 uncultured Oscillibacter sp.
GGTTCTGCAGCAGCTCGCCCACGCAGCGCAGGCGGCGGTTGCCCAGATGGTCGATGTCGTCCTTCACGGAGATGCCCCGTGCCAGGCCGTTCATGTAGTTGATGGAGCAGAGGATATCGTCGATGATGATGTGCTTGGGCACCAGGGCGTCCTTATGGAGCTTGATCTGCTCCTTCAGTTCCTCGCCGGAGTACTGGCCCAGCAGCTCCTGCAGCACGTCGAAGCGGACCCGCTCCTTGATGCCGCACTCGGCGGGATTGAAGTCCACATAGTGGCTGAGGTCGCACATCTTGTTGGACTGCACCCGCAGGCTCTGGCCCTCCACGTCGATGACGACTTCCGCCACGCCCACGGTATCCAGCAGGCGGGCGTCCTCCTTGCTCAGCAGGTGGCCCTCCTCAAACAGCAGCTCACCGGTGGCGGGATCAGCCACGGGCTGGGCCAGCTTATAGCCGGTGACCCGCTGCCACAGGGACAGCTTCTTGTTGAACTTGTACCGGCCCACCACGGACAGGTCGTACCGCCGGGGGTCGAAGAACAGGTTGTTCATCAGGGTCTCGGAGGCCTCCACCGTGGGGGGCTCGCCGGGACGGAGCTTGCGGTAGATCTCCAGCATGGCGTCCTCATACGTCTTGCAGGGGTCCTTTTCCAGGGTGGCGGCGATGCGGGGATCGTCGCTGAAGCGCTCCAGGATTTCCGCGTCGGTCTTGAGGCCCAGTGCCCGGATCAGGCAGGTAATGGGGATCTTGCGGTTCTTGTCGATCCGCACCCAGAACACCTCGTTGGTGTCCGTCTCATATTCCAGCCAGGCGCCCCGGTAGGGGATCACCGTGGAGGTGAGAATGGGCAGGTCGGTCTTGATGTCGATCTCCTTGCCGTAGTACACGCCGGGGGAGCGGACGATCTGGGAGACCACAACGCGCTCTGCGCCGTTGATGACGAAGGTGCCGGAATGGGTCATCAGGGGGAAATCGCCCATGAAGATCTCCTGCTCCTTGATCTCCTCCGTCTCCTTGTTCCGCAGACGGACAGTGACCTTCAGGGGGGCGGCATACGTGGCGTCCCGGGCCTTGCATTCCTCCACATCGTACTTGGGAGGTTCATCCATGCGGAAATCAATGAAGGTCAGCTCCAGGTTGCCCTGATAGTCCGTAATCGCGCCCACGTCGTTGAACACTTCCCGGAGGCCGGTTTCCAGGAACTCCTTGTAGGAGGTCTTTTGGATCTCCAGAAGGTTGGGCATGGGCATGACTTCCTCGTGCCGGGCAAAATTCTTGCGGAGGGTTTTGCCGTAGTACTTGTCCTTAGCCATCTTCACATTCACCTTTCTTTGCCTGGCCGTCCCGAGATCCGGCCGGGCGGGTATTGAATCCGATACGCTCGGGTGAGTTGTTACATTTACTGCAATCGCCTATTGCCTTTCGTTGGCGGATGTGCTATCCTGTATCTGTAATCAGGATGGGGTTCTATCCGCTGTCCGTTTATATAAGCGATTTATTTTACCATGGTTCTTCTTGTCTGTCAAGAGGAGCTTTTCTTTTTTTGTGAAAGAAATTGTTTTTATCCAGTCTGGTCATTCCAGAAAAAGGAAAAGGACGATGCACAATGTGCATCGTCCTTTCGTTTTTTGCTGCTGTGTTTTTACTGGTAGAGTTCCTCGTCGGCGTAGTCGCCGCACTCGGACTTGCTCAGGCGGTGTGCTCTGCGGCGCTCCAGAGCCTCATACATATCGCTCCAGCTGCCCACGATCAGGCAGACAAAGGCGCAGAAGGCCAGTCCGGCGGCCACGGTTTTCAGCACGAAACGAGCGGTTTTATTCATGGTGACTCCTCCTTACCGGGTTTTTCCGCGGATGCGTTTCCTGGCTGCCGCGGAAAATGGATCGTTTCATCGGTAACCGTATTATACACGCTTTTCCCGCCGTTTACAATCCCTTTTTGCGGCAGTTCGCCTTCCTTCTCCGCCGCCAGGTACGTCTTGACAATCACAGGGCATTTTGAGAAAATAGGTTGAAAATAAATACTGCCGGGTGCAGGAGGAATTGAAACGCGATATGGAGCTGAAAAACTGTATTTTTGACATGGACGGCACACTGGTGGACTCCATGGGGTACTGGCAGGGACTGGAACGGGATTTTCTCATCCGCCACGGCGCACCGGACACCCCGGCTCTGAACGGGATCCTGGAACAGGCCAAACCCCTGCCCCTCATCCAGGCGGCGGAGGTCTTCATTCAGCACTGCGGCCTGCCGGACACGCCGGAGCAGGCCCGGGCCGAGATGATGAACGTGATGAAGGGCCATTATCAGCGGGATGTGCAGCTCAAGCCCGGCGTGGTGGAATATCTCACTTCGCTCAAGCACCAGGGAGCCCGGATGTGCGTTGTCACCGCCACGCCCCGGCATCTGGTGGAGATCTGCCTGTCCAGATTTGACCTGCTCCCCTATTTCGACTTTCTTCTGACCTGCGACGAGGTGGGCACAGGCAAGGACCACCCCGACGTATTTTTTGAGGCTGCCCGGCGTCTGAACGCCGCTCCCGCCCAGATCGCGGTTTTCGAGGACTCCCTTCAGGCGGCGCAGACCGCCAAAAAGGCAGGCTTCTACACCGTCGGCATCTATGACCAGACCGGCGCGGTTTACTGGGACGCCCTGTCCGCTATCGCAGACGAGACCAGGACGCACTGGTAAGCCCATGCACCGTCCCGCCCCTGCATTTCCGCAAAAAGCTCCGGCACACAGGTAATGCCTGTGTGCCGGAGTTTTTATGATTGACCAGGCCCGCGTCCGCCAGCCTTATTCCCGCACCAGCAGGACCACGGATTCCACATGGGCGGTGCCGGGGAACATATCCACGGCGGCGGCACGGACCGCTTTGTAACCCAACTGGCCGAAGATTTTCACATCCCGGCCCAGGGTAGCGGGGTCACAGGAAACGTAGACCACCTTTTCCGGCCCCATGGCCGCCACGGAGGCGATGACCTCCGGTGCCAGGCCCTTCCGGGGCGGATCCACCGTCACCACGTCCGGCCGCAGGCCGTCGGCTTCCAGTTTGGCGGCGATGTCCGCCGCGTCGCCGCAGAAAAATTCCGCATTTTCGATCTGGTTGCGGACGGCGTTCTCCTTGGCGTCCCGGATGGCGGGGGGCACGATCTCCGCGCCGATGACCCGTCCGGCCGCCTTGGCCAGACACAGGGTGATGGTGCCGATGCCGCAGTAGAGGTCCAGCACCGTCTCCGCCCCGGTGAGGCCCGCAAATTCCAGAGCCTTGCCGTAGAGCACCTCCGCCTGGTCCCGGTTCACCTGGTAGAAGGAGGGCATGGACAGCTTGAATTCCAGGCCGCAGAGGGTGTCCATCAGATAATTCTGTCCATACAAAGTCCGGTACTTCTCCCCCAGGATCACGTTCCCCCGGCGGGTATTGCTGTTCAGCAGAACGCCCACCGTATGGGGCACGGCGGCAGTGACATAGGCCGCCAGCTCCGGCTCCCGGGGCACCTTGCCGCCATTGACCACCAGGCAGCAGAGGCTCTCCCCCTTTTTGTTCACCCGGACGCAGACATGCCGCACCAGGCCCTTGCCGGTGGTCTCATCGTAGGCGGAGATTTTGTAACGGCGCATCCACTCCCCCACCGCCTGGGCGGTGCGGTCGGCTGCCTCCGTCTGGATCAGGCACCGGTGAATGGGCACCACCTTGTGGGTCCGGGCCTGGAAAAAACCGATGGAGCCGTCAGCCCCTACAGGGTACTGGCTCTTGTTGCGGTAGTGCTCCGGATTTTTGGCCCCCAGGATCTCCTCCACCTGCAAGTCCAGCCCGCCGATGCGGGTCAGAGCGTCCTGCACCCGCTGGCGCTTGGCCCGCAGTTCCTCCGGGTAGGTCAGGTGGCGGTAGGCACAGCCGCCGCACCTGCCTGCATAGGGGCAGTCCGGCTCCATGCGGTCCGGCGAGGGGGTATGGATCTTCACGATCTCCCCGGCGCAGGAGGTTTTCATGACCTTGGTGATGCGGATGTCCGCATCTTCCCCCCGGACGGCGTGGGGCACGAACACCACCGCGCCATCCACCCGGGCGATGCCCAGGCCCTCGCTGGAATAGCCGTCAATCACCGCTCGATAGATCTTCCCTTTTTCCAATGGTTCCATGGCTTCTTATCCTCTTTAAATATGAACAGAGTTGCAGGGCGTGCCGCTCGGCACGCCCTGCGGATGTGTATATTCTACAATTATTCTTCCCATTTGTCCAGCAGCTGGCGCAGCTGTTCCGCCCAGCGGCTGAGGGTCTTGTTGTCCCGGCCCTTGGAACGGCGGATGACATCCACCAGGCGCTGGCCCAGCGCCACCAACCGCTCGTAGGCGGCGTTGACCTTCTGGCCGCCCACGGCCTTGGCCTTCCGCTCCGGCAGGTAGCCAGGCTCCACAATTTTATCTTCGATCAGATCATAGACCTCGGTATACTGGGGCGCATGGGCGGTGAAGCCCAGCTTCTCCACGCTCTCGGCAAAGTAGGGCGCCACTTCCCGGTCGCCGTGGACAATGAACACGTGCTGGGGCTTGGGCGCCTTGATGTCGGCGATCCAGGCCAGCAGGTGATCCCGGTCGGCGTGGGAGGAAAGGCCCTGGAAATTCACGATCTTGGCGTGAACGGCGATCTCCTCACCGAAGAGCTTCACATTCTTGGCCCCCTCCAGCAGAGAGCGGCCCAGAGTGCCCTCCCCCTGGTAGCCCACGAACACCACGGTGCACTCCGGTCTCCACAGGTTGTGCTTCAGGTGGTGACGGATACGGCCCGCGTCGCACATACCGGAGGCGGAGATGATGACCTTGGGGATACCGTCCTCATTCAGCCCCTTGGATTCCTCCACCGTCTCCGTCATGCGGAGGTTGGAGAAGTTGAACATGTGGGTGCCGTCCTGCACCAGCGCCAGCGCGTCGGCATCCAGATAGCCGTCCAGATCGCCGGTGAAAATGGTGGTGGCACGGCGGGCCAGAGGCGAGTCGATGTAAACCGGGAAATCCGGGTTGGACTTCACAAGGCCCTTGTCCTTGATCTCCCGGATGAAGTACAAAAGTTCCTGGGTGCGGCCCACGGCGAAGGCGGGGATCACCACGTTGCCGCCCTTGGCCATGGTCTCGTCGATGATCTTGGCCAGATCGTCGGTATAGCTCCACACCTCGGTGTGGTTGCGGTTGCCGTAGGTGGACTCCATGACGACATAATCCGCCCCGGCAAAGTGGCTGGGGTCCCGGATGATGGGCTGGTCCACATTGCCCAGGTCGCCGGAGAAGATCAGCTTCTTGGTGACGCCGTTCTCCGTGGCGGTGACGGTGATGCAGGCGCTGCCCAGCAGATGGCCGGCATCGGCAAAGCGGACACTGACCCCTTCGCACAGCTCCACATCCTGGCCGTATTCACAGGTAGTGACATACTGCTTCACATTCTCCGCGTCCTCCACGGTGTAGAGGGGCTCCACCCGGGGCGCGCCGGAACGCTCCGCCTTGCGGTTTTTCCACTCGGCGTCGGACTCCTGAATATGGGCGGAGTCCAGCAGCATGATGTCCATGAGGTTGGCCGTCAGGCGGGTGGTGAGGATGCGGCCCTGAAACCCCTGCTTCACCAGCATGGGCACCCGGCCGGTATGGTCGATATGGGCGTGGGTGATGAGCACAAAGTCGATGCTGCCGGGATGGAAGGGCAGGGCTTCGTTGTTTACCTCGTCCCGTCCCTGCTGCAAGCCGCAGTCGATCAGGATGTTTTTGCCGTTGACCTCCAGACAGTGACAGCTGCCGGTCACGCACTGGTCAGCGCCGTAAAAGCTCAGTTTCATAGGGGCCTCCTTTTATTTTTCACAGATGACGCAAAGCATTTCTTTTAGAACATCTTAACACAGGGGCGTGGAAAGTACAAGGAAGGTTTTGTAAACTTTTCCAGTCATTCGCGCAAATTTGCCGGAATTTCCGGGAACTTTTTCCATCCGGTTGCGTCTAACCGAATAAAAAAAGCCTGGTATCTGTATCAGAAAGGAGCTACCCCCATGAAAAAAGCATCCGTTTTTTGTCTTGCCCTGTGCCTGCTGGTCCTTACCGCCTGCGGCTCTGCCCCCAAGATCAGTGAAGAAGCATCCGATCTGGAGGTCAACACCCATGAAGGCGTCACCATGACGGTGGTGGATGGCTCCGCCTATCCGGGGCAGGTTCAGGTAACGATCCTCAACACCACGGACACGGAGATCGACAGCGGCAACAGCGCTGATTTCTTCCTTCAGGTGGAGCAGGACGGCCAGTGGTATAACCTCGAAGAGAAGCAGGACTATGCCAACACGGCGGAAGCCTATATCTTTGAAAGCGGCACGCCGCGGGAAATGACCTTCCATTGGGCCAACCGCTACGGCTCCCTGGACCCCGGCCATTACCGGGCGGTCAAGTGGTTCTTTGAATTCCACGAAGATGAAACAGAGAAGGACAAGCGGATCGTGGATTTTGCACTGGCGGCGGAATTCGATATTGCGTAAGCACCCCAAAGGCGGGGCTGTACGGCACAGTGCCGTACAGCCCCGCTTTTCCGGTCCGGTGCATCCACCGTTTTAAAAGGTAAACCCCCTGTTAAACGATTATCCATTCCGACGCGTCGATATTTTGTAAACTTTTTTCGTATTTCTTCCATTTTTCTTTGCAATCCGGGAGATGATATGCTATAGTATGCTTGTTTTATCGTGGGCGGCTATGTTCCCGCTCATTTTATATGGTATATTCTCTTCCCGCCCGGAGGCGGACGGGAGCGTGAAAGGATGTTTTTAAACCTATGGGATTTCTGAAATCTATCTTTGGCGATTACAGCTCCCGGGAGCTGAAATCCATCTATCCCATCGTGGATAAGATCGACGCCATGGCCGACGAGTACAAGGCTATGACCGACGCCCAGCTTCAGGCCAAGACGCCGGAGTTCAAGGAGCGCCTTGCCAACGGCGAGACTCTGGACGATATTCTGCCGGAGGCCTTTGCCACCGTGCGGGAGGCGGCGGACCGCGTGCTGGGCATGCGCCCCTACCGGGTGCAGCTGGTGGGCGGCATCGTGCTGCATCAGGGCCGCATTGCCGAGATGAAAACCGGTGAAGGCAAGACCCTGGTGGCCACCCTCCCCGCCTACCTGAACGCACTGGCGGGCCAGGGCGTCCACATCGTCACCGTCAACGACTATCTGGCCAAGCGTGACTCCGAATGGATGGGCAAGGTCCACCGCTTCCTGGGTCTGAAGGTGGGCCTGATCATTCACGGCCTCACCTCCCAGCAGCGCAAGGACGCTTACGCCGCCGACATCACCTACGGCACCAACAACGAGATGGGCTTCGACTACCTCCGGGACAATATGTGCATCTACTCCAACGAGCTGGTGCAGCGGGGCCACAGCTTCGCCATCGTGGACGAGGTGGACTCCATCCTGATCGATGAGGCCCGTACCCCCCTGATCATTTCCGGCCAGGGCGAAAAGTCCACCCAGATGTACGACATGGCCGAGATGTTCGTCTCCCGCCTGAAGAAAAAGGTGGTCGTTCAGATGGACGATAAGGAGGAAGAGGACGTCCATATCGACGCCGACTACATCGTGGACGAGAAGGCCAAGTCCGCCACCCTCACCGCCGCCGGCATCGCCAAGGCCGAGGAGTTCTTCCACGTGGAGAACCTGTCCGATCCCTCCAACGCCACGCTGAACCACCACATCAACCAGGCCCTGAAGGCCCACGGCACCATGAAGCGGGACATCGACTACGTGGTGAAAGACGGCGAGGTCATCATCGTGGACGAGTTCACCGGCCGTCTCATGTTCGGCCGCCGGTACTCCAACGGCCTGCATCAGGCCATCGAAGCCAAGGAGCATGTCAACGTCAACAGCGAGAACAAGACCCTGGCCACCATCACCTTCCAGAACTACTTCCGCCTGTACGATAAGCTGTCCGGCATGACCGGTACCGCCATGACCGAGGCGGAGGAGTTCGGCACCATCTACAACCTGGACATCGTGGAGATCCCCACCAACCGCCCCAACCAGCGCGTGGACCATCACGACGTGGTGTACAAGACCGAGGCTGGCAAGTTCCGGGCCGTTATCCGGCAGGTGAAGGAGTGCCACGAAAAGGGCCAGCCCGTTCTGGTGGGCACCGTGTCCATTGAGAAGAACGAGCTGCTGAGCCACCTGCTCCAGCGGGAGGGCATCCAGCACAACCTGCTGAACGCCAAGAACCACGAGAAGGAAGCCGAGATCGTGGCCCAGGCCGGTAAGCTGGGGGCTGTCACCGTGGCCACCAACATGGCAGGCCGTGGTACCGATATCATGCTGGGCGGCAACGCCGAGTACCTGTCCCGGGCCGACCTGGTGAAGGCCGGTTACTCCGAGGAGGTCATCGTGGACGCCACCGGCTACGCCGAGACCGACAACGAGGAGATCCTGGCCGCCCGGAAGCTGTTCGCCGAGCGGATGGCCTATCACAAGGCCATCATCAAGGAGGAGGCCGAAAAGGTCCGGGCGGCCGGCGGCCTGTTCATCATCGGCACCGAGCGCCACGAATCCCGCCGGATTGACAACCAGCTCCGCGGCCGTGCCGGCCGTCAGGGCGACCCCGGCGAGACCCGGTTCTACATCTCCCTGGAGGACGACCTCATGCGCCTGTTCGGCGGCGACCGCATCCAGAACATGATGGAGAAGTTCGACCTGGACGAGGACACCCCCATTGAAAACAAGATGCTGACCCGGGCCATTGAAAACGCTCAGACCACCGTGGAGAGCCGCAACTTCCAGTCCCGTAAGTCCGTGCTGGAATACGACGATGTCATGAACAAGCAGCGGGAGATCATCTATGCCCAGCGCCGCCAGGTGCTGGACGGCATGGACATCAAGGAGACCGTGCTGAACATGATGCACACCTCCGTCAGCAACCATGTGGCCCTTGCCTTCGGCGAAAACCAGCATCTGGACGCCGCCAAGTACCGCGAGATGCTCAGCGGCATGGAAGGCATCTACTTCGCCAAGGGCGCCGTGGAATTCTCCGACGAGGAAATTCCCTCCAAGACCCAGGAGGACTTCGACGAGGCCTTCATCTCCGCCGCCGAAAAGACCTACGAGGCCAAGGAGCAGGAGGTCACGCCGCCCCTCATGCGGGAGCTGGAACGTGTCATCATGCTCCGGGTGGTAGACGAATACTGGATGGACCACATCGACGCCATGGACGACCTGAAGCAGGGCGTCCGGCTCCAGGGCTACGGCAACAACAACCCCGTGGACGTCTACAAGCGGGAATCTCTGGAAATGTTCGAGGAAATGGTCTCCGCCATCCAGGATGAGACGGTCCGCCGCCTGTACTCCGTCCGGCTGAAGAAGGACGAAGAGGTCAAGCGGGAGCGGGTCGCCAAGGCCACCGTGGAGAACGTGGGCGGCGACGGCACCACCCCCAAGAAGGAGCCCGTGAAGAAGACCATCAAGATCGGCCGCAACGATCCCTGCCCCTGCGGCAGCGGGCTGAAGTGGAAGAAGTGCACCTGCAAGGAGTATCATCCCGACCTGTAAGGGTCTGATTTTCTGCTCCCGCAGAGGTGAACAAAGGATGGGCTTTGCCCATCAGAATCCCCTCCGTTTTCTTTTTGAGACATCAAACGCACCAAACTGGTACGGGGGTGTGCCGCTATGCGGCACCGGATTGAATTCCCATTTTCTTTTCGTCTTGCCGAAAAGGAAACGGCCATTCATGGTCAAAAGAAAAGGCGCTTAGGGGTGAGTTGGCCGTCGAAGCGGCCAACTCACCCAAAACGTGGGGCTGACCGGTACGGACTGCTGAATAAATCCAGAAGTCTCCTGCCGGCTGCGCTGAAAGTCCGCAGACAGTCCAAGTGCTTTCCCGCATTTGGGTGCATGGCATTGATCGAGGTGCAAAATCGAAAGGCTTTCCGTAATAGCCCCGCGCTTTCCGCTTCGCTAAGCGCTACCCTGCTCTACAAATGAGTAGAAGCGGCAGCGGAAAGAGAAGCAGAGGGTGTCCTGTTTGCACCCCGAGGTTTGCAATTCTACCAGCACGGCGCACAAAGCTGGATAACCTCTGCACTCCGCCCGTGATTTAGTACGCAATTCTTCACCTGCACAGCAGTTCTCACAGAACCCGTTTCCCCAAACTTGCACTGTGTGCAAGTTTGGACAAAATCGCTTTTCCTTTTGTACCGTGTCCGGCACGTTTTCTTTTTGGCAAGTACAAAAAGAAAATGTGGGGAACATTCTCCACGGCAAAGCCGTGACTTTCCTGCCCTCTGGCTTTCCAGAGGGCATTTTTTGAAAGGATCGAGGTATCTATGCCCTTTCAGCAGCATGAACAAAACGGCCTGGTGTGGTTCACCGCCGATATTTTAAATGCGATCCCCCACGGCTTTTCCACCCGTCTGGGGGGCGTGTCCCCCGCCCCGTGGGGCAGCCTGAATCTCCGCCCCAACCAGGGGGACGGCCCGGAAGCCCTCCGGGAAAACTACCGCCGCTTTTTCGCCGTTCTGGGGCTGGATGAGAACCGGGCGGTGCTGAGCCAGCAGACCCATACCGACCACATCCGCCGGGTCACGGAGGAGGACGCTGGAAAAGGCGTCACCCGTCCCCGGGACTATACGGACGTGGACGCCCTCATCACTAACGTGCCAAACCTGCCCCTGACGGTCTTTTCCGCCGACTGCGGCACCATTCTGCTGTACGACCCCGTCCGGCAGGCCGTCGGCGCCGCTCACGCGGGCTGGCGGGGCTGTGCCGCCGGGATCGCCGCCAAGACCGTCCAGGCCATGGCAGAAGCCTACGGTTCCCGGCCGGAGGACCTGCTGGCAGCTCTGGGGCCCTGCATCGGCCGGTGCTGCTTTGAGACGGACGGCGATGTGCCGGAAGCCATGCGGGCCGCCCTGGGGGCGGACGCGGAGCCCTATATCCAGGCCAAGGGGCCTAAATACTATGTGGATCTGGCAGGACTGAACCGCCAGTGGCTGCTGCGGGCCGGACTTGCGCCGACGCACACCGAGCTTTCCGGCATCTGCACCGCCTGCCATCCGGAGCTATTCTGGTCCCACCGGAAAATGGGAGACCGGCGGGGCGTTCAGGCCGCCGTCATCTCCCTGAAGGAGCGCCTATGAACCGAATCACCGCCCTGGCCGCCGCTTTGGCGCTGGCCCTGTCCCTGCTGACCGGCTGCGCCCAGATCGACGAGGTGGAGGAGCCCCTCTTCCCTGCCGAAGAGGAACCGGTCCCTGAGGAGACCGCCGCCGCGCTGCCCACCGCCTTTTCCCTGCCCTATCTGGCGGGCCAGCCCCTGAACCCCCTTACCTGCCCCGACGGGATGCAGCAGACGGTGGCGTCCCTGCTCTATGAGGGACTGTTTCATCTGGATACCCAGCTGGAACCTCAGCCCCTGCTGTGCGCCTCCTATACCTATGACCCGGAGGCCCTGACCTGCACGCTGACCCTGCGGCAGGACGCCGTCTTTTCCGACGGCTCTCCTCTCACTGCCGCCGATGTAAAGGCCAGTCTCACGGCTGCCCGCAGTTCCACCCGTTACGCCGCCCGGCTGGCGGACGTAAAGAGCATTTCCGCCGGAAGCGGCACCGTGACCCTGGCTCTCTCCCGGCCCAACAGCGCCCTGCCTGCCCTGCTGGACATTCCCATTTTGAAATCCGGCACAGAGAAGAAGGACATCCCCACCGGCACCGGCCCCTATCTCTATGACGAGAGCAGCAGTCCCTGCCTGCTGGCCAGCCAAAACTGGTGGCAGGGCTCCGGCCAGCCGGTGGAGCGCATCGCCCTGACGGAAACAGCGGACCAGGAAGCCATGCTCTACCGCTTCACTTCTCACGATGTGCAGCTTATTGCAGCCGACCTTACCGGCACAACGCCGGTGACCGTCTCCGGCAGTGTCCGCTGCACCGACGCCGACACCACCGTACTGCACTATCTGGGAATCAACACCTCTGTAAAGGGGCTGGACAACGCCGCCTTCCGCCGCTGCCTGTCCCTGGGCATCAACCGGCAGGCCCTGGTCAGCGGTCTGCTGTCCGGCCACGCAAAGGCCACCCAATTTCCCATCTCTCCGGCATCTCCCCTATACCCCGCAGAGCTGGAGACCGCTTTTTCCGCCACTGCCTTCTCTGACGCCCTGGCCGCCTGCGAGGAGAAGCCCGCCCACACCCTGCGTCTGCTGGTGAACAGTGAAAACTCCTTCAAAGTCTCCATGGCCCAGCAGATCGCCGCGTCCTTTACCGCCGCCGGTGTGGCCATGAAAGCGGTGAGCCTGCCCTGGGAGGAATACACCGCCGCCCTGGCCGCCAAAAGCTTCGACCTCTATTACGGCGAGGTGCGGCTGACGGCAGACTGGAACACCGCCGCCCTGCTAGCCACCGGCGGCAGTCTGAACTACGGCGGCTGGAGCGACCTGCAATGCGATCAGCTGCTGGAGGCCTGCCGCACATCCACGGACCACGAAGCGGCCCTGAACGCCCTGTGCCGCTATCTGCAGACCCAGTCTCCCATTCTTCCCCTCTGCTTTGAGACCGTCTCCGCCCTGTATGAGTCCGATGTGGTGGAGGGCCTGACCCCCACCGCCGCCGAGCCTTTTTATGATCTTTCCAGCTGTATCATCCACCTGAAAGCGTCGTAAACCGCCATGGAAAAGGTTCCTTGCGTGACATTCCGGTAGTTTTCTGGTAGTCTGTAGGCGAGGTGAAGCACATGCGCGACATCGGAAAAAATATCCGGGATCTGCGGCAGCAGAGCCGCCTGACCCAGGACGAGCTGGCGGAGCGGCTGTTCGTCACCCGGCAGACCATCTCCAATTATGAAAATGGCCGCACCCGGCCGGACGTGGACCAGATTCTGCGGCTGGCGGAGGTATTCGGCACAGACGCCAATGCGGTGCTCTACGGCCCGCCGGTACTCCCCAGCCGGAAAAGCGCCGTCATCCGCGCCGTCGTTGGCGTTGGCTTGTGCGCGCTTTTATGGGCAGTCTACTTCGCCCTGCAGCCATGGGTGGCCTATTGGATCAAACGCAATCTCCACCTTTTATCCAGCCTTGTCCTGGCCGTTTGCTGGAAACCCGTTATGCTGGGCATGACTGGCTGGACGCTGACCCAGCTGCTGCTTCTGTTCATCCCCATGAAACTGCCGCAAACCACCGGGATTCGCCGGGCCAGACAGGTGTTTCTGATCCTGGCCCTCTGCGGCATCCTGCTCCCCTTGCTGGCCTGTCTTCTGATCTACAGCGGGCACTACGACGGCTTTGCCTTCTGGCTCCGCCAGTTCTTCGGCCAGATCATCTATTTCAGCATTAAGGCCGCCTTCGTCTATCCCTTTGTCGGCGTGACCCTGAGGCTGCTGGGGTTTCCAGCTGGAAAGGCAGCTCCCGCAAATGCACCGGAGTCTCCCATTCAGCCACATTGAAATAAGAAAGCACCACACGGAAAAATTTCCGTGCGGTGCTGTTTGTTATGCGTTTTGTTTGCCCCGGTTGGCCTTGCCGGTGATAGCATCCACGGTGATGCGCCATACCGCGGTGCGGCCGATGCAGTCGTGGAAGTTCCCCTGCGAATAGGGATTCTCCGGGGCCAGCTTCCGGCACAGCAGCCGGAGGGCGTTCACCTTTTCCTCCGTCTCTGTCACCTCTGCCGCAGTGCCCGTCAGGATGGCAGAGGCATACCGGGTGGTCAGCCCCGGCTGGTCGATCTCCGCACCGCTTTCCACGCAAGTGACGCACACCCGTGGATGCGCCCGCATGCAGTCCGTCTTTTTTCCTGCCATGGCACTGTGGAAATACACCCGGTTTTCCTCCCGGACGATGTTCACCGGCACGGCATAGGGCGCACCGGTCCCATCCAGCATGGACACCACGCCGTCGGCACACCGGTCCACGACCTCCCACGCCTGTTCCGCGGTCAGTTCACGGTCTTTTCTTCTCATACAGCATCCTCCAATTGAATCATCGGTAATATCTGTGCTTCTGTCATAACGCCGCCGCTCACCGGGATTGCGGCATAATAGCCCGCTGTGTTTTCCGGATCTTCCTCTGTCGGGCAGTGGTAGTCCATCCGTACATCCGTGATGCCCAGCCGGGCCGTCTCCGGCAGGGTGCTCCACACGTCCAGCAGTGATTCCGCCAGTCTTTCATGGGCGGCTGTCTCCCACCGCGGGGTTTTGTCATACTCATTAATGGTCACATCCAGAACAATGCGGCCATCCTCCGGCTTGTTATACTGCCATCCAGCGGTAAGGTAAACATGGGCGTAAGTGAGCCGCCCCCACCGTTTCAAGGATTTCTCGCACCGCTGTCTTTGATCCAGCACTCCTCCCGGAGGTCATCACTGATCCACCCATGCCATGAACAATTCAGGAGCACTTCTCTGCCGGATGTGTCAGAAAAAATCGTCGTATAGCAGTTATAGCAGGGATTGAGGCTCACCTTGCCATGCCGCCTCTCGGGATACTGCTCCTTGGCGTATTGCTCCAGGCGGTAGGATGCGATCCATTTCCCCGTAAAGGCAGATATTCCGCATAGTAAGCCCAGGACGCCACCAGTGCGGACAGCAGTAAACCGCAAATAAAGCGTTTTCGAAGGCTCATATCCTCTCTCCCTTTCCGATCAGTTTCAGTTTCTGGGCCCGGGGCAGCTTCTTGATGGCAGCCTCCCGGCGCTGGGCAGCGGAGCGGTCCGGCGCCTCCTCCGCATAGGCCAGGGTCACCGGCGGACGGCTGCGGGTATACCGTGCCCCGGTGCCCCCTTGGTGCTCCCGGAGCCGCCGCTCCACATCGGTGGTAGAACCGGTGTACAGGCTGCCGTCCCCGCAGCGGAGCATATAGACATACCAGGCCATGGTCTCACTCCCTTTGATGTCATCTTAACACATTCCCATTCCCGGCGCAAGACATAGGGACTTCCCCTCCCGTCATACAGGTAAAGAGGAGGTGGTGCGCATGATCTCTGCCGCACTGATGCTGTTTGCCAACACCCTGCTGTTTTCCTTGCGGCTGGAGCGGGGCGGTTCCTTTCCCCGGCCCCTGTCCGCCGCAGAGGAGCGGGACTGCCTGGACCGGCTGGCCCAGGGCGATCCGGAGGCACGAAACACGCTCATTGAGCACAATCTGCGGCTTGTGGCCCATATTGTGAAAAAGTATTACTTTCAGCACGCCGACCAGGATGACCTGATCTCTATCGGCACCATCGGGCTTATCAAGGGGATTTCCAGCTTTGACCCGGCCAAAGGTGCCCGCCTGGCTACCTATGCGGCAAGGTGTATTGAAAATACTATCCTAACATAGCGGAACTATCGAAGGATGAAGTAGCAAAACAGGCACCTTTTGGTGCAAAATGGCGCCTGCTGGCGCAAGTGGAAGTCCGCTGCTACATTCTGATTTCCAATATATCAGGTTCAGTAAAAGTAGCCCCGCTGCAAATTCTTCAATTTCCGGTGATACTGCCGCACAAGTTTCAGGATGCAGAAAAGTTCAATCTGCAGTTCTCGGACTTCTCCGAAATCACTGAAACAGCGGACAAGCTCCGCTGGCTTCGATACCAGAAAGGCTTGCGGCAGAGAGACGTAGCTGACTACGCCGGTATATACCGAAGTACTTATATTCATTATGAAGAATATGGAAAGGACTTTTACTCTCCGAAGCACATGGAGAAAATCGCGCAGCTTTTCGAGGTTCCAGTCGAAAGACTTCTGGATGACTACAATCTCTTTCTGAGAAACGGCCAAGGTAAGCAGATCAAGGCAATTCGAATGAAGCTTGGCCTAACGCAAAGAGAGTATGCTGATAGGCTAGGCATCAGCCTTTGCAACCTCAAACAATGGGAGCAGAACAGAAAACAACTTTTCAAATCCACTTGGGAGAAGTACTTCAAATAGAGGGTAAATGCTCTTAACTGCGATGAGAATGTACTGTGTGACTGTCGTATACAGAATAACCGAGCAGACTGGTCTTGATAATCAGTCTGCTCGGTTTTCTATGAGAACCCTGTGGATTTATTATGCTTGTTCTTTCAAATGCTTCACTACTGCATCTACCAGCTCTAACTTTTGCTCCGTGGAACAGGGCAACTTCAAGATGTTCTTCAGTGCCTGCTCTGCATGAAATTTTGCAAGTTCATGGGCAAGTTCCTTTTGTGCTTGCTCTGACTTGGGATAGATTAGAAATACTTCCATTGTTGCCCTCCTTTCCAGAGCGTTTGATGCTTAACTCTATGTGCGTTTTCCATTGCATATGCCGTGTCTGAATATTCCCAGACTTCGAATTCAGCATGTAGACCTCCTTCTACATAAACTAAAGAGCTCTTCAGAATAAATGTAGAAAAAGAGGGCCTTTTGACCACCCTAACGGGATAAAAATCTTCCAACGATTGACTATGCAGGAAGATAGGAAGAAAAAGAAACAGCCCTGCTGCAGTTTACTCTGCAACAGGGCTGCTCTCTTTTAATAATCTCTGCGTCTTTGCAATGACTGACCAAATATCCTTTTCAAATTGGATACTCCCATGAAATAACGGAGCCAAAAAGAAAAGGGCCTCCTTTATGTTCCTCAAATCCACATAATCGGTTCGGTTGTCTTGGAGGTGTTGATGCGTTTCATAATATCGAACCCGCACACTTTCAGATACGGAATCTGCAACAAAGTAGGTGGCGATAAGGCCGTCAATAAGTGCTACCTCATCCATCGTAAAGAACATATAATTTCTCCCATCGTGAACAATACCAGCATATAGTACCACACAGCGCTCTCAAGTACAAGATAATTCCTGTTCTGCAAAGCAGCCATGGAGCGTTTCATATTCTGCCAGCAGCTCCGATCCAGCGGCACGATGAATGCAGCCGTCCACACCGCCGCCACCCAGCAGCGACTCGTTGGCAGCGTTGACGATGGC
>URTS01000030.1 GCA_900550685.1 uncultured Oscillibacter sp.
AACCCCACCAAAATTTCCGGCACCTGCGGACGGCTGATGTGCTGCCTGAAATACGAGCAGAACGCCTATGAGGACGCCCAGAAGCGGATGCCCAAGCAGGAGTCCTTCGTCCAGACCCCTGACGGCCCCGGCAACGTGAAGTCTGTGGACCTGCTGCGGGAGACTATAAAGGTCAGCCTGGACAGCGCCCCGGAGCAGCCCAAGTGCTACCACAACTGCGAGGTATGCGTCCTGCGCAACGGCAAGGGCAGCCGGGAGGGCATTGAGATCCCGGCGGAACGCCCCGCCCGGTATGTGGAGGAGCAGGAGGACGATTTCATCGCGCCGGTGATCTCCCGGCGGTTTGAGCCGGAGAAGCCGGCGGAAAGAAAGCCCGCCCCCGTGCAGGAGCGGCCCCAGCAGCAGGAGGAGGGCGGCGAGAGCAAGAACCGCCGCCGTCACCGGGGCGGACGCCGCAGAAGCGGCGGTGCCGGAGAGGGCGCTCCCAAGGCTGACGCGCCTGTGGTGAAAAAGGAGGCTCCCAAGGCCGCCGAAGGCCAGACCCGCCAGGGCGACAAGCCCGCAGGCCGGTCCCAGCGGCCTCCCCGCCCCCGGAACGACCGGCCCAGAACGGACCGGCCCCGCCAGGAGCAGCGGCCCAAGGCCGACGCGGCCCCCGCACCTGCCCGGGAAAAGACCGGCAGTCCGGAAACCGGAGACGCCGCCAAGCGCCGCCGTCACCGGGGCGGACGCCGCCACCGCAGCGGAGGCGGTGGGAATTCCGGCGGGACCCCTTCCGCGGAATAAGCTGATAAAACGGCCCGGCGGCGCGGAACGGTTCCGCTCCGCCGGGCAGCCGCTTTCGGAAATTTTTTGCTTGCAGGAGAACAACTATGGGAAAATTTGACGGTGTGCTGCTGGCCAGCGATTTTGACAACACCATCTTGAATACGGAGCGGCCCCGCCGCACCGGCTGTCCCATTCCGCCCATTTCACAGCGGAACGTGGAAGCCCTGCACTACTTCATGAACAACGGGGGCCGCTTCGCCGTGGCCACCGGCCGGGCCCTGCCCGCCTTCCGGATGTTCGCGGACCAGGTGCCCATGAACGCCCCCGCCGTGGTGTGCAACGGCGCGGCGTTGTACGATTTTCAGGCGGAGACCTATCTGGAAACCATGGAGCTGCCGGAGGCGGTGCGGGTCCAGGGGCAGGCCGTGCTGGACCGGTTCCCCGCCGCGGCCGTGGAGGCCTATCACTTGGACAACGTGATCCACGCCGTGCGGCCCAACGCGCTCACCCGGCAGCACCAGCACGTGACCCATGCCGGGGTGGAGACAGTGGACTCTTTGCTGGAGGTGCCCATGCCCCTGGTGAAGATCATGTTCGAGGATGAGCCCCAGAGCCTGCGGTCATTGTGGGACTATGTGCGCCAACAGCCCTGGGCAGCAGACTATGAGATCTTCTTCTCCGACCGGTCCCTGCTGGAGGTCACCCGGAAGGGGGCCAGCAAGGGGGCCATGGTGGCCCGCCTGGCGGAGCGGCTGGGCATTTCCAGGGAACACATCTACTGCGCCGGAGACGAGAACAACGACCTCTCCATGCTGACTATGGCGGCACAGGGCTTCGCCCCCGCCAACTGCGTGGAGAATGTGAAGAACTGCGGAGCCGCCATTGTGGCGGACTGCGACCACGACACCCTGGCGGAGATCGTGGCTATCCTGGACAAGCGGTACTAAAGCACATACAGCACCAAAGGCCGTGCCCGTTGGGCACGGCCTTTTTCCACATGTTTCTATTTCATTGTGCATGGCCTGCCGGCTATTTAGATTTTTTTCTAAATAGCTATTGACAGGGAAATGAGGATGTGCTATTTTCTATTTAGAAAATTTTCTAAATACCATGCAGAGGAGGAATCCGGAATGGCCTTTGCGGAAACCTTTAAGGCCCTGTCTGACCCTGTCCGGCGGGAGATCCTGAACCTTTTGAAGGGCGGACGGCTGACGGCGGGAGAGATCGCCGGAAAATTCGACATGACGGCCGCCACGGTGTCCTACCACCTGTCCCAGCTGAAAAAGGCCGGACTGGTCTTTGAGAGCCGAGAAAAAAACTACATCTACTACAGTCTCAATGCCTCTGTGTTGGAGGAAGTCCTGCTGTGGTTACAGGACTTGAAGGGGGAAGGAAAAAAATGAAGAACAACAAGAGGGAAATACTGCTGACTTCGCTGGCCTGCCTGCTGCCACTGTTCGCGGGCGTAGCGCTCTACCCGCGTTTGCCGGAGACCATGGCGACACATTGGGACTTTTCCGGCAACGCAAACGGCTGGTCATCGCGTGCCGCCACTGTGTTCGGCCTGCCGCTGTTTATTTTGGCGCTGCATCTCGTCTGCTTTTACACCGAGAACCGTGAGACGAAGAAAAATAGGAATTCTGTGTTGCGGACGGTGCTGCTGTGGTTCTGCCCGGCTGTATCGCTGCTCGGCGGAGCGGTCACGCTCGGTACAGGGCTGGGCTATGAGATGCACATCAGCACCGTGGTACCGGTGTTCATGGGCCTGCTGTTTCTGATCCTTGGTAACTACCTGCCAAAGATCCGGCAGAATCGCACCGTGGGTATCAAGCTGCCGTGGACGCTGCAAAGCGAGGAAAATTGGACCCGGACCCACCGATTGAGCGGCTTTTTGTGGGTGCTGTGCGGTCTTGTGATGATCCCCCTCTCCCTGCTGCGGCTGTGGAGCGGCTGGCTGTTTGGGGCGCTGCTGGCGGTGATGGTTCTGATCCCTACCATCTATTCCTACGCGCTTCACAGAAAAGGCATCTGACACAGAATAAAAGCGAGAACCCCCTGCGAAATGGATGCGTCCATTCCGCAGGGGGTCATTTCTTGCTGTTTTTGCGTTGATCCTGATGTTACACAGAGAACAGCAGGTCACTGTACACCGGGAAAGGCCAGGCCTCCCGGGGCATCAGGGGCTCCAGCTGGTCCGCCAGGGTCCGGGCCTTTTCCATGTCCGGCACCAGGCTGGCGTGGCAGAAGGCCATGGCCTTCTTGGCATCCGCCGGGACCTTCGCCAGGTCCCGTTCCAGCTTCTCCGTGGCGGTGAAGAGCTTGTCGGTCAGCTGGCCCAGCTGCCGGGCCACGGCGTCGTCCGCCTTGTGGCCCACGCCCATCTGCTCCTTCTTCCAGCCCCGCTCGCAGAGTTCGGCGGCGTAGCCGGAAACGGCGGGCAGGATCTGCCGCCGCAGCATGTCCGCCATGGTGCGGGCCTCGATGGAGAGGACGGTGGTGTAGTTCTCAATGTGGATCTCGGCACGGGCGTTGATCTCTTCCTTGGTGTAGATGCCGTGCTTGACGAAGAGGTCCACATTCTTTCTGGCGGTGTAGACCGGCAGGGCCTCCGCCGTGGACTTCAGGTTGCTGAGACCACGCTTTTCCGCCTCAGCGATCCAGGCGTCGTCATAGCCGTTGCCGTTGAAGATGATCCGCTGATGGTCGGTAAAGACCTTTTTGATGAGCTTTTCCAGGTCCGCCTGGAAGTTCTTGGACTTTTCCAGCTGGTCCGCAAACTGCTGCAACTCCTCCGCCATGATGGTGTTCAGGGCGATGTTGGGGCCGGAGATGGACTGGGAGGAGCCCAGCATCCGGAACTCGAACTTGTTGCCGGTGAAGGCCATGGGGGAGGTGCGGTTCCGGTCCGTGTTGTCCTGGGGGATGGGGGGCATGGCGTCAATGCCGATCTGAAGGGTGCGCTTGCCCGCCTCCTTGAACTCGGTGCCGTGGATGATGGACTGGACCACGGCGTCCAGATCGTCGCCCAGGAAAATGGACATCACGGCGGGAGGGGCCTCGGAGGCACCCAGACGGTGGTCGTTGCCGGGGAAGGCCACCGTGGCCCGGAGGAAGTCCTGGTATTCGTCCACGCCCTTCACAAAGGCCGCCAGGAACAGCAGGAACTGGGCATTCTGGCTGGGGGTCTTGCCGGGCTTGAAGAGGTTTTTGCCGGTATCGGTGTTCAGGGACCAGTTATCGTGCTTGCCGGAGCCGTTGACGCCGGCGAAAGGCTTTTCGTGGAGCAGGCACACCATGTCGTGCTTGTCGGCGATCTTCTTCATGATCTCCATGGTGAGCTGGTTGTGGTCGCAGGCGGTGTTGGCATCGGTGTACACCGGGGCCATCTCGTGCTGGGCGGGGGCCACCTCGTTGTGCTTGGTCTTGCTGTAGATGCCCAGGGCCCAGAGATTTTCGTCCAGGTCCTTCATGTAGGCCGCCACCCGGGGACGGATGGCGCCGTAATAGTGGTCATCCAGCTCCTGGCCCCGGGGAGGCTTGGCACCGAAGAGGGTGCGGCCGGTCATCCGCAGGTCCTCCCGCTGGCTGTACATCTTTTTATCCACCAGGAAGTACTCCTGCTCCGGGCCTACGCAGGGGATGACCCGGCGGCTCTCAGTGTCTCCGAACAGCCGGAGGATCCGGATGGCCTGGCGGCTCACATCCTCCATGGACCGCAGCAGAGGGGTCTTTTTGTCCAGGGCGTGGCCGCCGTAGGAGCAGAGGATGGTGGGGATGCAGAGGGTGCCCTCCTTGATGAAGGCAAAAGAGGAGGGGTCCCAGGCGGTATAGCCCCGGGCCTCAAAGGTGGCCCGCAGGCCGCCGGAGGGGAAGGAGGAGGCGTCCGCCTCACCCCGCACCAGGTTCTTGCCGGAAAATTCCAAGATCACCCGGCCGCCCTCGGCAGGGGCGATGAAGCTGTCGTGCTTCTCCGCCGTGACGCCGGTCATGGGCTGGAACCAGTGGGTATAGTGGGTGCAGCCACGCTCCACCGCCCAGGTCTTCATGGCCCCGGCGATCTCGTTGGCCGTGGACAGCTCCAGGGCCGCCCCGTCGGTGACGCAGCGCTTCCAGGCCTGATAGCAGGCATCGGACAGCCGCTCCTTCATGGTCACCTCGTTGAAAACCTGACTGCCGAACAGCTCCGGCAGCTTCATCTCGCTCATAAAGAATCCTCCCGTACGCAAATTACTTCATAATAGCACTATCCTACCACAAATCCGCCCAAACGCAAGCAAAAACCGCGTATCTTTTCCGTTCGTCGATTTTTTCTCCTTTTGTCCCAGCAGCATCTTTCCATTCCCAGCGGGGTGTGGTATACTTTGACCGTATGTCTAAAATATGTAAAGGGGCGGTCATCATGGGATCCATCGGGTTCGACAATCAAAAATACCTCACCACACAGTCTGAGCAGATCAAGAAGCGGATTCACCAGTTCGGCGGCAAGCTGTATCTGGAATTCGGCGGCAAGCTGTTTGACGATTACCATGCCTCCCGGGTGCTGCCGGGCTTTGCGCCGGACAGCAAGATCCGGATGCTTCAGCAGCTGAAGGACGACGTGGAGATCGTCATCGCCATCAACGCCGGCGATATTGAGAAGAATAAAATGAGGGGGGACCTGGGCATCACCTATGATGAGGACGTTCTCCGGCTCATCGACATTTTCCGGGACATGGGCCTGTATGTGGGCAGCGTGGTGCTGACCCGCTACAGCGGACAAGCCGCGGCAGACGCCTTCCTCCACCGGCTGGAAAACCTGGGCATCCGCTGCTACCGGCACTATCCCATTGCAGGCTACCCCTCCGACGTGGCCCACATCGTCAGCGACGAGGGTCTGGGCAAAAACGACTATATCGAGACCAGCCACTCCCTGATCGTGGTGACGGCCCCCGGCCCCGGCAGCGGCAAAATGGCCACCTGCCTGAGCCAACTGTACCACGACCACAAGCGGGGGATTCAGGCGGGCTATGCCAAATTTGAAACCTTCCCCATCTGGAACCTGCCCCTCAAGCACCCGGTGAACCTGGCCTATGAGGCCGCCACCGCCGACCTGGACGATGTAAACATGATCGACCCCTTCCACCTGGAGGCCTACGGCGTCACCACCGTCAACTACAACCGGGACGTGGAGATCTTCCCAGTGCTGAACGCGATTTTTGAAAAGATTCAGGGCCAGTCCCCCTACAAGTCCCCCACGGACATGGGCGTGAACATGGCGGGCAACTGCATTGTGGACGACGAGGCCTGCCGCGCCGCCTCCAAAATGGAGATTCTGCGGCGGTACTACACCGCCCGGGTGGAGCTGGTCCAGGGCAAAGGACGGGAGGAGACCGTCCGGAAGCTGGAGCTGGTGATGCGGCAGGGCGACGTGACGCCGGAGATCTGCCCCGCCATTGCGGCGGCCCTGGACAAGGCAGAGGCCACCGGCGCCCCGGCAGGCGCCATGGTGCTGCCGGACGGCCAGGTGGTCACCGGCAAGACCTCCGGCACCCTGGGGGCCGCGGCGGCACTGCTGCTGAACGCTTTGAAGGCCCTGGGCCACATCGACGATCAGTTCGAGCTGATCTCCAAGCAGGTGCTGGAACCCGTCTGCCACCTGAAAACCACCTATCTGGACCACCGGAACCCCCGGCTCCACACCGACGAGGTGCTTCTGACCCTGGCCATCTCCGCCCTGACCAACCCCCTGGCGGACCTTGCCAAGCAGCAGCTGCCGGGGCTCCGGGGCAGCGAGGCCCACTTCTCCGTCATCATCAGCGAGGAGGACCTGAAGATCTTCAAGCGGCTGGGCGTCCGGGTCAGCTGTGAGCCGAAATACGAGACGAAAAAGCTGTATCACCGGTAAGAAATCCGGTTTTTCATCCACACACCAAGCAACGCCGTGGTGCGCCGTCCAGCGGCCTGCCGCGGCGTTGCTCTACGAAAGGAACGATCTGCACATGGACATCATCCAGACTCTGGCCCAAGAGCTTGACAAAAATCCCCAGCACGTGGAAAACGTGGTCCGACTGCTGGACGAGGGCAACACCATCCCCTTCATCGCCCGGTACCGCAAGGAGCTTCACGGCGCCATGGACGACACCGCCCTCCGCACCCTGGAGGAGCGGCTCCAATACCTGCGGGGTTTGGAGGAGCGCCGGGAGGCGGTGAAAAAATCCATCGAAAGCCAGGGAAAGCTGACGGAGGAACTCTCCGCCGCCATTGACCAGGCCCAGACCCTGGCGGAGGTGGAGGACCTGTACCGCCCCTACAAGCAAAAACGCCGCACCCGGGCCACGGTGGCCCGGGAAAAGGGGCTGGAACCCCTGGCACAGCTGCTGTTTGCCCAGGAGCGAAACTGCCCCCGGCCGGAGGAAGCTGCCCAGGACTTCATCGACCCGGACAAGGGGGTGGAGACCACTGCCGACGCCCTTGGGGGCGCCCATGACATTGTGGCTGAGTGGATCAGCGATGACGCCGCCATCCGCAAGACCCTGCGGGAGTATACCCTGCGCCAAGGGAAACTGGTGTCCAAGGCCGCCACGGAGGAGGACACGGTCTACCGCCTGTACTACGACTTTGAGCAGTCCATCTCCCGCCTGCAGGGCCACCAGATCCTGGCCATGGACCGGGGCGAGCGGGAGGGAAAGCTTACCGTCACTGTTCTGGAGGACCGGGAGCGGCTTCTGCCCATGGTGTGCCGGGCGGTGGTGATTCCCGGCAGCCCGGCCATGGATTTTGTGAAGGACGCCGCCGAGGATTCCCTGGACCGGCTGATCTGGCCCTCCTTGGGGCGGGAGATCCGCAATCACCTCACGGAGCAGGCGGACGAGGGGGCCATCGGCCAGTTTGCCCTGAATCTGAAGCCCCTTTTGATGCAGCCGCCGGTGAAGGGCAAGGTCACCATGGGCCTGGACCCCGGCTACCGCATGGGCTGCAAGGTGGCAGTGGTGGACGGCACCGGCAAGGTGCTGGATACCGCCGTGGTGTACCCCACCTACGGCGAACGTCAGAAAAAGGAGGCCATCGCCGCCCTGGAAAAGCTGATCCGCAAACACGGCGTGGAAAACATCGCCATCGGCAACGGTACCGCCAGCCGGGAAACGGAGCAGATGGCGGTGGAGCTGATCCGGCAGGTGAATGAGGCCGGCGCCCACGTCAGCTATATGATCGTCTCGGAAGCGGGTGCCTCGGTCTACTCCGCAAGCAAGCTGGCTGCCGAGGAGTTTCCCCAGTACGATGTGAACCTCCGCTCCGCCGTTTCCATCGCCCGGCGGTTACAGGACCCCCTGGCGGAGCTGGTGAAGATTGACCCCAAGGCCATCGGCGTGGGCCAGTACCAGCACGACATGCCCCAGAAGCAGCTGGACGAGGCCCTGAACGGCGTGGTGGAGGACTGCGTCAACGCCGTGGGCGTGGACATCAACACGGCGTCGCCGTCCCTTTTGCAGCGGGTGGCGGGGCTCAACGGCACCACGGCGAAAAACGTGGTGGCCTACCGGGAAGAAAACGGTGCCTTCACCTCCCGCGCCCAAATCAAAAAGGTGCCCAAGCTGGGGCCCAAGGCCTTCCAGCAGTGCGCGGGCTTTCTGCGGGTGCCGGAGAGCAAAAGCGTGCTGGACAACACCGCCGTTCACCCCGAATCCTACGACGCCGCCAAGGCCCTGCTGGAGCTGACGGGCCACACCCTGGTGGACGTGAAGGACGGCAAACTCTCTGACCTCCCCGGCCAGGTGAAGGCCTATGGCGAGGAAAAGGCCGCGGAGGCCATCGGCGTGGGCGTGCCCACCCTGCGGGACATCGTGTCCGAGCTGATGAAGCCGGGCCGGGACGTCCGGGACGAGCTGCCCAAGCCCATTCTCCGCACCGACGTGCTGGAAATGAAGGACCTGAAGCCCGGCATGGTGCTCACCGGCACTGTGCGGAACGTCATCGACTTCGGCGTGTTCGTGGACATCGGCGTTCACCAGGACGGTCTGGTGCACATTTCCCAGGTTTCCGATAAGTTCATCAAACATCCCTCCGAGGTGGTATCCGTAGGGGACATTGTGAAGGTCGTGGTGCTGGAGGTGGATGAGAAGAAAAAGCGGATCAGCCTCAGCATGAAGCAGGCCAGGTAACGCCGATGTGCCGTGAAAAAAAAGAGACGGCCCATTACCATCTCCCCGGCCTGTTTGAGTTTTATGACCTCTACAAGCTGTTTCTGCCCCTCTTTTATGAGCACCGGGACTACTTTTACGACTGGTGCGATATCGGCTCCATCTACGGCGCTCCGGCGGACTGCATCTGGGGCGGCGGCCGGGTGGGGTCCGGTGAGCAGGACCCCCGGGAGGTCCTGGCGCTGACGCAGACATACGGCATCTCCGTCCGCCTGACCTTCAGCAACTCCCTGCTGCGGGAGGAGCATCTTGCGGACCCCAGGTGCAACGCCCTGTGCCGCCTGTTCAGCGAAACCGGGGGAAACGGTGTGATCCTCCATTCGGACCTGCTGCTGGACTATCTGAAGCGAACCTATCCCAAGCTCTATTTCGTCTCCTCCACCACCAAGGTCCTGACGGATTTTGACCAGTGCAGGCAGGAGGCGGAGCGGGCGGATTTCCGGTACGTGGTGCCGGATTTCCGGTTGAACAAAGCCTTTGACCGATTGCAGGCCCTGCCTGACCGGCTGAAAGACAAGCTGGAATTTCTCTGCAACGAGTGCTGCTGGCCCGGGTGCCGGGACCGGAAGGCCTGCTACGAGGCGGTGAGCCGGAAGAATCTGGGGGAAAGCGGCCCGGAGCACCGCTGCGCCGCGCCGGAGGCCCAGGGGGGCTACCGGTTTTCCAAGGCTATGGAAAATCCCGCCTTCATCGGCATCCATGACATCCAGCATACCTATCTGCCCATGGGCTTTTCCAACTTCAAAATCGAGGGGCGGGAACTGGGCAGCGCCCTGATTTTAGAATTTCTCCTCTACTACATGACAAAGCCGGAGCACCAGCTGCGGGTCCGGGAGGCCATCTACCTGGACAACATGCTGGACCTGTTCTGACCATAAAAAAGCGCCCTCTGCAGACCGCAGAGGGCGCTTTTCATTTCAGACAGACGCGTGGGCGTGGGCCTCCTCCCGCCGGAGAAACTGGCGGTAGCACACCAGGCCGCCCAGGGTGGTCAGGACCTCCGTAATGGGAAAGGTCATCCAGAAGGTGTGAAGCCCCCATTGGGCCAGCAGCCAGCCCAGGGGCACAAACAAGATCACCGTCCGCAGGATCGTCAGGAAGGAGCTTTTCAGGGCATAGCCGGTGGCCTGGAAAAGCACCGGGAACATCTGGGCCGTGACCATGGGCAGAAAGCTGGGACCG
This sequence comes from uncultured Oscillibacter sp., assembly GCA_900550685.1. GTDB lineage: Bacteria > Bacillota > Clostridia > Oscillospirales > Oscillospiraceae > Oscillibacter. Next base: position 10,128 of record URTS01000030.1, read on the forward strand.
ATCCACCGGAAGGCATAGACGCCGATGGAGATGACCGCCGGGTCCCGGGAAAACACGTGGAGCATCTGGCCGGGGATGACCTCAAAGCACAGCGTGCCAACAGACATAAGGACCATGCCGAAAATCACGGATTCCCACAGGGTCTTGCGGCAGCGGGCCAGGTCCCCGGCGGCGTAGTTATAGCTGATGACCGGCACGACGCAGGTCTGCATGGCCCCCAGGGGGATGAAGAAAATGGTCTGCCACTTGTAGTAAAGGCCCAGAGCCGTGACAGCCTGGTCGGAAAAGGTGCTGAGGATCAGGTTCAGCCCCAGAATATAGAACGTATAGGTGGACTGCATCAGAATGTTGGGGATTCCCAGCCGGTAGATCCGCCGCACCAGGGAGGGGTACAGCTGCCGGGCAGGGGAGGGCCGAAAGCCGCCCCGGCAGACGAGGAGCGCCGCCACGATCTGTCCCGCCACGGTGGCGATGGCCGCGCCGGCGATGCCCAGGGCGGGCAGGCCAAGCCAGCCGAAGATCAGCAAGGGGTCCAGCACGATGTTGGTGACGGCGCCGATGATCTGGGCCACCATGGGCCGGTTCATATTGCCCTCCGCCTGGAGGACCTTGGTCCAGCCGCTTTCCAGGAACAATCCGATGCTGCACACGCAGACGATGCGGCCATAGATCACCACCTGGCGGATGACCTCCTCCGACTGGGTGGACATCCGGGCGTAGGCAGGCATGATAAAATATGTGACCGCCGCAAACAGGGCCCACATGCCCAGAGCCAGGGGCATGCTGGTGCCTGCAATCTCATCTGCCTTTTTCTTGTCCTGGATGCCCAAAAAGTAGGCCATGGCGGTATTGATGCCCACGCCGGTGCCCACTGCCAGGGCGATCATCAGCAGCTGAAGGGGGTAGATGATGGACAGGGCCGTCAGGCCGTCGCCGGAGTAACGGCCCACGAAGAAACTGTCTACAATATTGTAAAGGGCCTGGATCAACTGAGCCAGCATCACCGGCGGCGCCAGCTTCAGCAGGATCCGGCTGATCCGTTCGGTCCCAAAAAAAGCACTGTCTATCATAGCAGCGCCCTCTCTTTCTATAGTATAAAGATATAAAGGTTTTTTTCAAGTAACTGCATTATACACATGGCCGCTGAATTGTCAAGATGGAAGATATCATCCGGTATTTTGGTAAACAGAGTGCACAAAAAGGTGGAATATACTTGCTTAATTTTTGAAAGTGTTGTATACTAACGCAAACGTTTTCATCCGTTTCTCCCCAGTCTGGCACACTGGACCACGCCCTGCCCGCAGGGTCCGGGCATCAAGAAGGAGTTCCTTATGTTCAACTATTTGCGGGAACTGAATTTTGTTTCCGTAGCGCTGCGTCTGCTGCTGTCCGCCGTTATCGGTTTTTCCCTGGGCATGGAACGGGGCCGCAAGCACCGTCCCGCCGGGTGCCGCACCTACATGCTGGTGTGCATGGGGGCCACGCTGACGCTGCTGCTGAGCCAATACGAATATTACATGCTGACCCATGACTGGTACGATCTTGCGTTGGAGGTGGGCATCCGCACGGATGTCTCCCGCTTCGGTGCCCAGGTCATCAACGGCGTGGGCTTCCTGGGCGCCGGCACCATTCTGGTCACCGGACGCCGGGAGGTAAAGGGGCTCACCACCGCGGCAGGATTGTGGGCCTCAGCCTGTATGGGCCTGGCCATCGGCGCGGGCTTTTACGAGTGCGTCGTGCTGGGAACGGTGCTGATCTTCCTCTCCATGCGCTACCTCCCCTCCATCGAAAACAGGATGGTGGAGCGGGCTCCTTTTCTGAACATTTACGTGGAATTTGAGTCTCTGGACAACATCGGCCTCATCATCAGCCGCATCAAAGAGAAAAACTCCCAGATCCTGGACGTGGAGATCGACCACGGCAGGGGAGAGGGGTCCGGCAATCCCAGCGCCGTATTCTCCCTGCGGCTGCCCAAGCACCAGCCCCACGCGGACGTACTGGTCTCCGTGGCAGGTCTGGAATGTGTATACACCGTGGAAGAATTTTAAGGAGGAGGGGAAACTATGCTGCCTGTTTTCGACGGCCTGCGGACTGTGACCCTGGCCTCTGTAACGGTGCGGATGCTGCTGGCGGTGCTCTGCGGCGGCATCATCGGCATTGAGCGGGCCTATAAACGCCGCCCTGCCGGGTTCCGCACCCACATTCTCATCTGTCTCGGCGCGGCCATCACCACCCTGACCAGCCAGTACCTGTACCTGAATCTTCACTATTACACCGACATGGCCCGGCTGGGAGCCCAGGTGGTGGCGGGCATCGGCTTCATCGGTGCCGGAACCATCGTGGTCACCCGGCAGCAGCGGGTGAAGGGCCTCACCACGGCGGCGGGCCTGTGGGCCTCTGCCATCATCGGCCTGACCATCGGCGGCGGGTTCTACGAGGGGGCCCTGCTGGCCACGGCCCTGGTGTTCTTCGCGGAATCCGTCCTCTCCCGGCTGGAATACCGGATGCTGGACCACGTGCCGGAGATCAACCTCTATATGGAGTACGCCGACAAATCCTCCCTGGAGGAGGTCCTGCGGCTGTTCCGGGAAAACCGGGTCTCTTTGCAGGACATGGAGATCACCCGCACTTCCGGCAACGAAAACCACAACGCCTGCGCCATTTTCTCCCTGCGGTTCAGCAAGGGCGCCTCCGTGGACGATCTGCTGACCCAGGTCACCCGAATCGACGGCGTGGTGTCCGTCCAGGAGCTGTAAGTTCCAGGAATTTTATTTGAAAAAATGATGAAAAGAGGCGTCTGATCAAATCAGACGCCTCTTTTTTCCACAAAGGACCGGCAAAAGCCGGTCCTTTGCTCTGTTTTAATCAGAAATTCAGTTTTCCTCACCGGGGTTTTCCACCGGTGCGGAATTCTCCGGGGAAACCTCCACCGGCACTGCCGGGACCGGCTCCGCCGTGTCCTCATGCTCTGCCAGAGCCATGGAGATGACCCGGTCGCCCTCTTCCTTGAAGCGCATGACGATGACGCCCTGGGTGGCACGGCTGGCGGTCTCTTTGATGCTCTCCACCGGGGTACGGATCAGGATGCCGGACTGGGTCACCAGCAGCAGGTCCTCGCTGCCGTCCACCACCTTGACGCTGACGATCTTGCCGGTCTTGTCGGTGATCTGGTAGTTCTTGATGCCCAGGCCGCCACGGTTGGTGACTCGGTATTCCTCCACGGGGGTCCGCTTGCCGTAGCCCTTTTCCGTGATGGTCAGGACGCTCTTGCCCGCCTGGGCCCGTGCGGCACCCACCACGTAGTCGCCCTCCCGGAGCTTGATGCCCCGGACACCCACGGCGGCGCGGCCCATGGGACGGACGTCATTCTCGTCAAACACGGCGGCCATGCCGTCATGGGTGGCAATGAGGATCTTCTGGCTGCCGTCGGTCTCCCGGACGGATACCAACTCATCCCCCTCGTCCATGGTCAAGGCCCGGATGCCGTTGTTCCGCAGGTTCTTCAAAGTCTCCACCGGCAGGCGCTTCACGGTGCCGTTCCGGGTGACCATCATCAGATACAGGTGATCCTCGCCCATCTCCCGGAAATGGAGCATGGTCTGGACCCGCTCGCCCTGCTCAATCTGCAGGATGTTGATGAGGTTGGTGCCCTTGGCGGTCTTGCCGGACTCGGGGATCTGATAGCCCTTCTTCCGGTAGACCTTGCCGGTGTCGGTGAAGAAGAGGATATAGTCATGGGTGGAGGCGGTGAACACATCCACCACCGTGTCCTCTTCCCGGGTGGTAATGCCCTTCTTGCCCATGCCGCCCTTGGACTGGGCGGTATATTCGCTGACAGGGGTCCGCTTGATGTAGCCGGCCTCCGTCAGGGTAAAGACGCACTGCTCCTCTTCAATGAGGTCCTCAATGTCGATCTCATCCTCCACGTCCTGGATCTCGGTCTTGCGGTCATCGCCGAACTTGTCGGCAATGGCGGTCAGCTCCTCCTTCAGGATCTGGCGCACCAGGCCGTCGTCGGACAGGACCCGGTTGAAGTAGGCGATCTTCTCCTCCAGCTCCTTGTACTCATTTTCCAGCTTCTCCCGGTCCAGGCCCTGCAATGCTTTCAGGCGCATATCCAGAATGGCCTGGGCCTGGATATCGTCCAGGCCGAAGCGGCTCATCAGGTTTTCCTTGGCGTTGTCGTAGCTGGTGCGGATGATCTTGATGACCTCGTCGATATTGTCCTGGGCGATCAGCAGGCCCTCCAGCAGGTGGGCCCGCTCCTGGGCCTTTTTCAGGTCGTACTTTGTCCGGCGGATGATGATCTCTTCCTGGAAGTTCAGGTACTCGTCAATGATGTGCCGCAGAGACAGGATCTTGGGCTGGTGCTGGTTGTCCACCAGGGCAAGCATGTTCACGGCGAAGGAGACCTGCAGCTGGGTCTGGTTGAACAGGCGGTTCAGCACCACCTGGGGATTGGCGTCCCGCTTCAAATCGATGACGATGCGCATACCGTTGCGGTCGGACTCGTCCTGAATGTTGGAGATGCCCTCCAGACGCTTGTCCTCCACCTGGTCCGCCATGCTCTTGATGAGCATCCGCTTGTTCACCTGGTAAGGAAGCTCGGTGATAACGATGCGGGTGCGGTCATGGCCAAACTCCTCAAATTCATGCCGGGCCCGGACCACGATGCGGCCCCGGCCAGTGGCATAGGCCGCCCGGATGCCGGACCGGCCCATGATGATGCCCTTGGTAGGGAAGTCCGGTCCCTTGATGTGCTCCATCAGGTCGGACAGGGAGGCGTTGGGATCGTCCAGCACGCAGATACAGGCGCCGATGACCTCCCGCAGGTTGTGGGGCGGGATGTTGGTGGCCATGCCAACGGCAATGCCGCTGGAGCCGTTGACCAGCAGGTTGGGGAACCGGGCGGGAAGGACCCGGGGCTCTTTCCGGCTCTCGTCGAAGTTGGGGTCCCAGTCCACAGTATCCTTTTCGATGTCCCGGAGCATTTCGTCGGAGATCTTGCTCAGACGGGCCTCGGTGTAACGGTAGGCTGCCGGGGGGTCGCCATCCACGGAGCCGAAGTTGCCGTGGCCGTCCACCAGCATGTAGCGCATGGAGAAATCCTGGGCCAGGCGGACCAGTGCGTCGTAAACAGAGGCGTCGCCGTGGGGATGGTACCGGCCCAGCACGTCGCCCACGCAGGTGGCGGACTTTTTGAAGGGCTTGTCGCTTGTCAGGTTGTCCTCATACATGGCGTAGAGGATCCGGCGGTGCACCGGCTTCAGGCCGTCCCGCACATCCGGCAGGGCGCGGCCCACGATGACGCTCATGGCGTACTCAATATAGGAGTTCTCCATCTCCGGCACCAGGGGAGACTCCACGATATGCTGATTCGGATACCGAATTTCTTCGGGATCGTACTGCGGTTTTTTACTCATTCTCTTTCCTCCTTGAGGGATCAGTAGTCCAGATTGACGGCGTATTTAGCCCGCCGCTCGATGAAGTCCTTCCGGGGCTCCACCTTTTCGCCCATGAGGATATTGAAGGTCTCGTCCGCCCGGACGGCGTCGTCCAGGGTGATGCGGCGCAGGGTCCGCTTTTCCGGGTCCATGGTGGTCTCCCACAGCTCGTGGGGGTTCATTTCGCCCAGGCCCTTGAACCGGGAAATATCGATCTTCACGTTGGGATTGCCGCCCCGCATTTCGGCGGAGATGGCGTCCCGCTCCTCCTCGCTGAAGGCCAACCGGGTGGTCTTGCCCCGGCTCAGCTTGAACAGGGGGGGCACGGCGGAGTACACATAGCCCTTTTCGATCAAGGGCCGCATGAAGCGGAAGAAGAACGTCAGCAGCAGGGTGCGGATATGGGCGCCGTCCACATCGGCATCCGCCATGATGATGATTTTGTGATAGCGGAGCTTGGCATCGTCAAACTCGTCGCCGATGCCGGCGCCTAGAGCGGTGATGACCGGCTGGAGCTTGTCGTTGCCGTAAACCTTGTCCGCCCGGGCCTTCTCCACGTTCAGCATCTTGCCCCACAGGGGGAGGATGGCCTGGAACCGGGAGTCACGGCCCTGGGTGGCGGAACCGCCTGCGGAGTCACCCTCGACGATATAGAGCTCGGTGAGCTCCGGGTTA
>URTS01000031.1 GCA_900550685.1 uncultured Oscillibacter sp.
ACTTTGGCACCGGCTGCGTTAAGATGACCCCCGCCCACGACCCCAATGACTTTGAGGTGGGCCTGCGCCACAACCTGGAGGTCATCCGGGTCATCGCCGACGACGGCAAGATCAACGAAAACGGCGGTCCCTACAACGGTATGGACCGCTACGAGTGCCGCAAGGCCATCGTGAAGGATCTGGAGGAGCAGGGCTATCTGGTGAAGGTGGAGCCCTACAGCCACAACGTGGGCACCTGCTACCGCTGCCACAACGATGTGGAGCCCCTGATCTCCGCCCAGTGGTTTGTGAAGATGGAGCCCCTGGCGAAAGAGGCTCTGCGGGTGGTGAACGAGGGCGAAGTGAAGTTCGTCCCCGAGCGGTTCTCCAAGACCTACACCAACTGGATGGAAAACTGCCATGACTGGTGCATTTCCCGTCAGCTCTGGTGGGGCCATCAGATCCCCGCCTGGACCTGCGATGACTGCGGCCACATCAACGTGAAGCGGGAAGATCCCACCGTCTGCGAAAAGTGCGGCAGCACCCATCTGACCCGGGAGGAGGACGTGCTGGACACCTGGTTCTCCTCCGCCCTGTGGCCCTTCTCCACCCTGGGCTGGCCGGAGCAGACCGCCGACCTGAATTACTGGTATCCTACCTCCGTCATGGTCACCGGCTACGACATCATTTTCTTCTGGGTGGCCCGGATGATCTTCTCCGGCTGCGAGCAGATGAAGAAGATCCCCTTCCACACCGTGCTGATCCACGGCCTGGTCCGGGATGACAAGGGACGGAAGATGTCCAAGTCTCTGGGCAACGGCATCGACCCCCTGGAGATGGCGGAGAAGTACGGCGCCGACGCCCTGCGCTTCAACCTCATCACCGGCAACTCCCCCGGCAATGACACCCGGTTCTACACCGAAAAGTGCGAGGCCATGCGGAACTTTGCCAACAAGATCTGGAACGCCAGCCGCTTCGTGATGATGAACCTGTCCATCGACCACTATGAACTGCCCGCCGCAGATAAGCTGGAGCGGGAGGACAAGTGGGTCCTCAGCAAGCTGAACCGCCTGGTGAAGGAAGTCACCGAGAATCTGGACAGCTTCGAGATCGGCGTGGCCTCCGCCAAGGTCTATGACTTCATCTGGGACACCTACTGCGACTGGTATATCGAGCTGACCAAGACCCGCCTCAACGGCACTGACGAGGACGCCAAGCTGACGGCCCAGAACGTGCTGTGCTACGTGCTGGTGACCCTGCTGAAGCTGCTGCACCCCTTCATGCCCTTCATCACCGAGGAGATCTATCAGGCTCTGCCTAAGTGCGGCGGCGCGGAGGATATCCTGATGATGGCCCAGTGGCCGAAATACACCGAGGCGCTGGACTTCCCGGCGGAGGAGAACGCCATGGAGGCCGTCATGGACCTGATCCGGGCCATCCGGGGCCGCCGGGCCGAGATGAACGTGCCCCCCTCCAAGAAGGCGGAAATGCTGATTGTCACCGCTCAGCCGGAGCCTTACCGGCAGGGCCTGCACTTCATCCAGCGCCTGGCCTTTGCCAGCAACATCTCCTTTGCGGATGCCGCCCCGGCGGACGTCACCGGCCAGATCAGCGTGGTAACCCACGACGCTACCGCCTACCTGCCCCTCAGCGAGCTGGTGGACCTGGCGGCGGAGCGGGAGCGCATCGCCAAGGAACTGGAAAAGGCGAAGAACGGCCTGCGCATCACCCAGGGTAAGCTGGCCAACGAGAAGTTCGTGGCCCACGCCCCAGAGAACGTGGTGAACGCCGAGCGGGAAAAGGTGGCTAAGTATCAGGAACTGATCGCCAAGCTGGAGGAATCTGCCAAGGCCATGGCCTGATCCGGCTGACCGCATATATGAAATTTTGAAAAGGACGCCCTGCGGGGCGTCCTTTTTTCACGTCTCACACCAAGCACACCGGGAAAATCCGGCAAATTCCGTCAGATTGCCGGGACGTAGAACCAGCGGCGGGAAATGGTCATACCTCTTGTATAAAAACACACTTGACAGACGGCGGAACCCATGGTATCCTATCGAAAGTTTAGAGATTTTTAGGAAAGGAGCGATACCCGTGACGATGGTACTGAAAAATGCGCAGGTGTTCCGGAACGGCGTTTTCTCCCGGAATGATGTTTCCGTTTCCTTGGGCGGTGGTGTTTCCCGAGCTGTTTCTCCCGTTTGTGTGGATGCTTCTTCTTTCGTGGTTTTACCCGGTTTCGTTGATGTGCATGTACATCTCCGAGAGCCGGGTTTTTCTTATAAGGAGACCATCCGCTCCGGATCTCTGGCGGCGGCCCATGGCGGCTATACCGCGGTGTGCGCTATGCCCAACCTGAACCCGGTGCCGGACAGCATGGAACACCTTCAGCCGGAGCTGGATGCCATCCGCCGGGACGCGGTGATCCGCGTCCTGCCCTACGGCGCCATTACGGAGGGCGAAAAAGGGGAGAAGCTGGCGGACCTGGATGCCATGGCCCCTTACGTGGTGGCCTTTTCCGATGACGGCAAGGGCGTTCAGGACCGCGACATGATGCGCTGCGCCATGCTGGAGGCCAAGCGCCTGGGCAAGCTGATCGTGGCCCACTGCGAGGACAATTCCCTCCTGCGGGGCGGCTATATCCATGACGGCGCCTATGCCAAGGCCCACGGCCACCGGGGCATCTGCTCCGAAAGCGAGTGGCGGCCCATCCAGCGGGACCTGGAGCTGGTGCGGGAGACGGGCTGCGGCTACCACATCTGCCACATCTCCACCAAGGAGAGCGTGGCCCTCATCCGCAGGGCCAAGGCCGAGGGACTGAACGTCACCTGCGAGACTGGCCCCCATTACCTGCTGCTGGACGATTCCTGCCTGGAAGAGGACGGCCGCTTCAAGATGAACCCGCCCCTTCGGGACAAGGCGGACCGGGAAGCCCTGCTGGAAGGGCTGGCGGACGGCACCATCGACATGATCGCCACGGACCATGCCCCCCACAGCGCAGAGGAAAAGAGCCGGGGATTGGAAAAGAGCGCCATGGGTATCGTGGGCCTGGAAACCGCGTTCCCCCTGCTGTATACCTACTTGGTAAAACCCGGCGTCATCTCTATGCAGCGGCTCATGGAACTGCTCCACGGCAATCCCTGCCGCCGCTTCGGCATTGGGCCGGACACCGGCTTCACCGTGTTTGACCTGGGTGCGGCCTACCGGATCGACCCGGCGGACTTTCTGTCCTGCGGCAAGGCAACTCCCTTTACAGGATGGAACGTGGAGGGCCGCTGCCTGCTGACATCAACAGGTGAAACGATTGTGTGGCAGGATGCGGCCCATCTGCCGGAAGGAGGAACCCTGTGAAGCAGATAACCTTGACAATTGCTGAAAACACAAAACTGGCCGAGGGTATTTACCGTCTGCGGCTGGCGGGGGGCACCTCCGCCATCACCGCACCGGGCCAGTTCGTAAATCTGAAGCTCGCGGGCTTTTTCCTCCGCCGTCCCATCTCTGTGTGCGACTGGACGGAGAGGAAAGTGACCCTGATCTATAAGGTGCTGGGCCGGGGGACCGATGCCATGACCCACATGGCGCCCGGCACGGAGCTGGATGTGCTGACGGGCCTGGGCAACGGCTACGACGTATCCCGCAGCGGGGAACGGCCCCTGCTGGTGGGCGGCGGCGTGGGCATCCCGCCCCTGTACGGCCTGGCCAGGCGGCTGGCGGCCCAGGGAAAGCACGTGACCGCGGTGCTGGGCTTCAACCGGGCTTCTGAGATCTTCCTGGCAGAGGAGTTCCGGGCTCTGGGCACGGAGGTGGTCATCGCCACCGCCGACGGCAGCGCCGGTATGCAGGGCCTGGTGACAGACGGAATGGCCGCCGTTTCCGATTATACGTATCTGTACACCTGCGGCCCGGAGCCCATGCTGAAAGCGGTGTACGCCGCCTGTAAGACCTCCGGCCAGTTCAGCTTTGAGGAGCGGATGGGCTGTGGCTTCGGCGCCTGTATGGGCTGCTCCTGCAAGACGAAATACGGCAATAAGCGAATCTGCAAGGACGGTCCGGTGCTGGAGAAGGAGGAGATCATATGGTGAACACAAAGGTTGACCTCTGTGGCCTGACGCTGGATAACCCCATCATTCCCGCCAGCGGAACCTTCGGCTATGGCTATGAGTTCGCGGAATTGTACGATATCAATATGTTAGGTACCTTTTCCTTTAAGGGAACCACCCGGGAGCCTCGGTTCGGCAATCCCACGCCCCGCATTGCGGAGTATGCCGGCGGCCTGCTGAACGCCGTGGGGCTCCAGAACCCCGGCGTGGACGCCGTTATCGAAACGGAACTGCCCCGGCTGAAAAAGGTATTTCACAAGCCGGTGATGGCCAATGTCAGCGGTTTTTCAGTGGCGGAATACGCCGAAGTCTGTGAAAAGCTGGATGCCCAGGAGCAGGTGGGGTGGTTAGAAGTAAACATTTCCTGTCCCAATGTCCATGGCGGCGGGGCCGCCTTCGGCGCGGACCCCAAGGCCGCCGCAGAGGTGACAAGGGCCGTCCGGGCGGTGACGAAAAAGCCCATCATTCTCAAGCTTTCTCCCACGGCGGCAGACATCGCTGCCGTGGCGAAGGCGTGTGAGGAGGCGGGCGCCGACGGCGTCAGCCTCATCAACACCCTGCCGGGGATGCGGATCGATCTGAAGCACCGCCGCCCGCTGCTGGCCAACACCACCGGAGGCATGTCCGGCCCGGGAATGTTCCCCTTGGCGGTGCGGATGGTGTACCAGGTCTATGAGGCGGTGTCCATCCCCATTGTGGGCATGGGCGGCGTTACCACGGCGGAGGATGTCATCGAACTGATGCTGGCGGGAGCCGCCGCCGTGGGCGTAGGCGCGGCGAACCTTGTGGAGCCGTATGCCTGCAAGACCATTATCGAAAATCTGCCTGCCGTGATGGAACGGTACGGCATGGAAAATCTGACAGAGATCATAGGAGGAGCACATCGTGGGTAAAGACGTTATCGTTGCGCTGGACTTTGACAGCAAGGAAAAGACCCTGGCATTTCTAGACCGCTTTACGGAGGAGAAGCCCTTTGTGAAGATCGGCATGGAGCTGTTTTATGCCGAAGGCCCCTCCATCGTCCGGGAGATCCGGGCCCGGGGCCACAAGATCTTTCTGGATCTGAAGCTCCACGACATCCCCAACACCGTGAAAAAGGCCATGGCGGCCCTGTCCGCTCTGGATGTGGATATTGTGAACGTTCATGCCGCCGGTACCGGCGCCATGATGTCCGCCGCCCTGGCGGGCCTGACCCGGCCGGACGGCACCCGGCCTCTGCTGATCGCCGTGACCCAGCTGACCTCCACGGATCAGGACATGCTGGAAAAGGAACTGTGGATCGAAAAGCCCATGGAGGAAGTGGTGCTCCACTATGCGGAGATCGCCTCCATCGTGGGGCTGGACGGCGTGGTGTGCTCCCCCCTGGAAGCGGGGGGCATCCACGAGCGCTGCGGCAAGAACTTCCTGACCGTCACCCCCGGCGTCCGGTTTGCCGGCGGGGACGCAGGAGACCAGAAGCGGGTCACCACTCCGGCCAAGGCAAAGGAACTGGGCTCCGACTACATCGTGGTGGGCCGTCCCATCACCCAGGCGGAGGACCCTGTGGCCGCCTACCGCCGCTGCGTGGCGGAGTTCGTAGGCTGAGTCGCGGACTGCTGAAAGAAAACAATTGGAATGAAATATAAAGGAGAGCAAACTATGGACAGCATCAATGTGCGCGTTGCCAAGCGCCTGCTGGAGATCAAGGCGGTATTTCTCCGCCCTCAGGAGCCTTTCACCTGGGCCAGCGGCATCAAGAGCCCCATTTACTGTGATAACCGCCTGATCCTCACGGCGCCGGAAGCCCGGAACGAGGTGGAGCAGGCCATTGCCGACACCGTGAAGCGTGAGTACCCGGAGGCCCAGGTGCTGATGGGCACCGCCACCGCCGGTATCGCCCACGCCGCCATTGCCGCCCACCTGCTGGGTCTGCCCATGGGCTATGTCCGCTCCGGCAACAAGGACCACGGCCGTCAGAACCGCATCGAAGGCCGTCTGGATAAGGGCGAGAAGGTCGTGGTCGTGGAGGATCTGATCTCCACCGGCGGCAGCGTGCTGGAGACCGTGGAAGCCCTGCGGGAAGCAGGCGCTGAGGTGCTGGGCGTGGTGAGCATCTTCACCTACGGCATGAAGAAGGGCATCGAGCGGATGGCCGCTGCTGGTGTGAAGAATGTAAGCCTCAGCAATCTGGATACCATCGCCCAGGTAGGGGCCGAGGAGGGTTATATCTCTCAGGACGATGTGGCCCGTCTGCTGAAATTCCGGGATAACCCGTCTGACGAAAGCTGGATTCATGGAGGAAAGGACTAATATGGAAAATTTGATCGATATTATGCAGCTGTCCACCCAGGAGATCGACGAGCTGGTGAAAAAGGGCTGCGACATTATGGCGAATCCTGCCGCATACGCCCACAAGTGCGACGGCAAGATCCTGGCGACGCTGTTCTTTGAACCCTCCACCCGCACCCGCCTGAGCTTTGAGAGTGCCATGCTGTCCCTGGGCGGCCAGGTGCTGGGCTTCTCCTCCGCCAACAGCTCCTCCGCCTCCAAGGGCGAGAGTGTGGCGGACACCATCCGGGTGGTCAGCGCCTACTGCGACATCATCGCCATGCGCCACCCCAAGGAGGGCGCGCCTCTGGTGGCAACGCAGCACTCTCTGGTGCCGGTGATCAACGCCGGTGACGGCGGCCATAACCACCCCACCCAGACCCTGACGGACCTCATCACCATCCACAAGGAAAAGGGCCATTTCGACAACCTGACCATCGGCTTCTGCGGCGATCTGAAGTTTGGCCGGACGGTCCATTCTCTGGTGGCCGCCATGAGCCGCTACACCGGTATCCGCTTTGTGTTCATTTCTCCGGAGGAACTGAAGCTGCCCCGGTACGTCAAGGAGCAGTACATCAAGTCCAAGAACATCCCCTATACCCAGTCCACCTCTCTGGAGGAGGTCATGCCGGAGCTGGATATCCTGTACATGACCCGTGTCCAGAAGGAGCGCTTCTTCAACGAGGAGGATTACCTCCGCTTGAAGGACAGCTACATCCTCACCCCGGAGAAGCTGGCAAACGCCAAGGAGGACCTGCGGATCCTGCATCCCCTGCCCCGTGTCAACGAGATCTCCGTGGCGGTGGACAACGACCCCCGTGCCTGCTACTTCAAGCAGGCCCAGAACGGCCGCTACATCCGCATGGCGCTCATTATGAAGCTGCTGGGCATTCAGTGAGGAGGAGAGACTGACATGATTATTGATTCCATTCAGAACGGCATCGTCATCGACCACATCAGCGCCGGCAAGGCCATGGAGCTCTACAACATCCTGGGCCTGGACAAGCTGGACTGCACCGTGGCCATTTTGAAAAACGTCACCAGCGGAAAGCTGGGCCGGAAGGATATCATCAAGATCGACCGGGAGATGGAGCTGGACTGGGACCTCATCGGCTATGTGGACCCCACCATCACCGTCAACATCATCCATGAGGGCCAGCTGATTGAAAAGCGGGGGCTGAAGCTGCCGGAGCGGATCCGGGGTGTGCTGAAGTGCAAGAACCCCCGCTGTATCACCTCCGTGGAGCAGGAGCTGCCCCAGGAGTTCGTGCTGACCGACCGGGCCAAGCACGTGTACCGCTGCATCTACTGCGAGACCGAGGCCGGTAAATAAGGCCGCCCAAGGAGAATCCCTATGAAAAAAGGCTATTTGATTTTACAGGATGGCCGCGTGTTTGAGGGCTTCCGCTTCGGCGCGGAGGCCGATACGGTGGGGGAACTGGTGTTTACCACCGGCATGTGCGGCTACATCGAGACATTGACGGACCCCAGCTATGCCGGGCAGATCGTCATGCAGACCTATCCCCTCATCGGCAACTACGGCATCATCCGGGAGGACTTCGAGGGCGCCTGCTGTGTCAAGGGCTATGTGGTCCGGGAGTACTGCGGCGCTCCTTCCAACTTCCGCACGGACTGTGATCTGGACACCTTCCTGAAAGAGCAGGGCGTTCCGGGGCTGTTCGGCGTGGACACCCGGGAGCTGACCCGCATCATCCGGGAGCACGGTGTGATGAACGCCGCCATCTGCGACGAGATCCCCGCCGACCTGACACCCATCGAGACCTACGCCGTCACCGGCGTGGTGGAGGCCGTCTCCTGTAAGGAACCCTCTGTCCATCCGGCGGAAGGGGAGGAGCGGTTCCGGGTGTCCCTGCTGGATTACGGCGCCAAGCGCAACATTGTCCGGGAACTCCAGAAGCGGGGCTGCACCGTGACGGTCCTGCCTGCGACCACCTCCGCGGAGGAGATTCTGGCCGCCGGTCCCGACGGCGTGATGCTGTCCAACGGCCCCGGCGATCCTGCGGAAAACACGTATCAAATCGAGCAGATCCGCAAGCTTCTGGGCAAGGTGCCCATGTTTGGCATCTGCCTGGGCCACCAGCTGACGGCTCTGGCCGCCGGCGGCAGCACCTATAAGCTGAAATACGGCCACCGGGGCGTGAACCAGCCGGTCCGGGATGTGGAGGGTGTCCGCACCTACATCACCAGCCAGAACCACGGCTACGCTGTGGACAGCGATACGGTGAAGCTGGGGAAGGTCCGCTTTGCCAACGCCAACGACGGCACCTGCGAGGGCATCGACTATCCGGAACTGAAGGCCTTTACGGTCCAGTTCCACCCGGAGGCCTGCACCGGCCCCAAGGATACGTCCTTCCTCTTTGACCGCTTTGTTGATCTCATGAAAGGGGGCGATAAATTTGAATAAATTCAAATTTTCGATTCATACGCGTGCCGCAGGATGCGGCACATGCGAAAAATACGTCCCCCTTCATTGGTTCTGTGCAAATACTCAATATGATGAGAAAGGGGGCCGTATTTAATGCCTTTGGATACAAGTATCAAAAAAGTGCTGGTCATCGGTTCCGGCCCCATCGTCATCGGCCAGGCTGCCGAGTTTGACTACGCCGGCGCCCAGGCCTGCCGCATCCTGAAGGAGGCGGGGGTCAACGTGGTGCTGTGCAACTCCAACCCTGCCACCATCATGACCGACCAGGCTATGGCGGACGAGATCTATCTGGAGCCCCTCACCACCGAAACCATCAAGCGCATCATCAAAAAGGAGCGGCCCGACAGCATCCTGGCGGGCCTGGGCGGTCAGACCGGCCTGACCCTGGCCATGCAGCTGGACAAGGAGGGCTTCCTCCAGGAGCAGGGGGTCCGTCTGCTGGGCACCGACGCCAAGGTCATTTCCCGGGCTGAGGACCGGGAACTTTTCAAGGAAGCCATGGCGGAGATCGGCCAGCCGGTCATCGCCTCTGACATTGCCGAGACGGTGGAGGACGCCCTGAAGGTGGCGGACCGCATCGGCTATCCCGTCATCGTCCGTCCCGCCTTTACCTTGGGCGGCGCAGGCGGCGGTGCCGCCGCCAATGAGACGGAGCTGCGCATCATCGCACAGACCGGCCTGGACGCGTCCCCCATCACCCAGATCCTGGTGGAGCGGGCCATCTTCGGCTGGAAGGAGATCGAGTTCGAGACCATGCGGGACAGCGTGGGCAATGTGATCGCCGTCTGCTCCATGGAGAACTTCGACCCCGTGGGCGTCCACACCGGTGATTCCATCGTGGTGGCTCCCACCCAGACCCTGGCGGACAAGGAGTTCCAGATGCTGCGGAAGGCCTCTCTGGACATCATCACTCATCTGGGCATCGTGGGCGGCTGCAACGTGCAGCTGGCTCTGAACCCGGACAGCTTTGAGTATGCGGTCATCGAGGTGAACCCCCGTGTCAGCCGCTCCTCCGCCCTGGCCTCCAAGGCCACCGGCTATCCCATTGCCAAGATCACCACCAAGATCGCCCTGGGCTACACTCTGGACGAGATCAAAAACGACATCACCGGCAAGACCTGTGCCTGCTTTGAGCCCACGCTGGACTACATTGTGGTGAAGATGCCCAAGTGGCCCTTCGATAAGTTTGCCGACGCCAGCCGCAAGCTGGGTACCCAGATGAAGGCTACCGGCGAGGTCATGGCCATCGCCCCCAGCTTTGAGATGGCGCTGATGAAGGCCGTCCGGGGGGCGGAGGTGGGCCTGGACAGCCTGAACCGCAAAAACGATCCCGAGGACCATGCCCCCATCTGGGAGCGGCTCCGCCGGGTGGATGACCACCGGCTGTTCACCATCTTCGAGGCCCTGAAATCCGGCACCTCCATCGACGAGATCTTCAGCATCACCCGCATCGACCGCTGGTTCCTGGCAAAGCTGAAAAAAATGGCGGACTTTGAAAAGGCCCTGGAAGCAGACGGCCTTACCGCGGAGCACTACGAGACCGGCAAGCGCCTGGGCTATCCCGATGACACCCTCAAGCGCCTGTCCGGCACATCAGAACTGCCTGTCGAGAGCAAGACCGCCGTTTACAAGATGGTGGATACCTGCGGCGCGGAGTTTGACGCCGAGACCCCCTATTTCTATTCTTCCTTTGACCAGTTCTGCGAATCCCGGACCTTCCCCCGCAGCGGCAAGCCCGTCATCATGGTGCTGGGCTCCGGCCCCATCCGCATCGGCCAGGGCATTGAGTTCGACTACTCCTCCGTCCACTGCGTCTGGACCCTGAAGGAACTGGGCTACGAGGTAGTCATCGTCAACAACAACCCGGAGACCGTCTCCACGGACTACGACACCGCCGACCGCCTGTACTTCGAGCCCCTGTTCCCCGAGGATGTCATGCACATCATCGAGGTGGAAAAGCCGGTGGGCGTGGTGGTGGCCTTCGGCGGCCAGACGGCCATCAAGCTG
Organism: uncultured Oscillibacter sp.; assembly: GCA_900550685.1. Classification (GTDB taxonomy): domain Bacteria; phylum Bacillota; class Clostridia; order Oscillospirales; family Oscillospiraceae; genus Oscillibacter. The sequence goes on from URTS01000031.1 coordinate 10,840, forward strand.
ACCAAGTTCCTGGACAGCCACGGTATCCCCATCCTGGGCACCAGCGCCGAGTCCATCGACATGGCGGAGGACCGGGAGCGGTTCGACGAGCTGCTGGAGCGGTTCTCCATCAAGCGGCCCCAGGGCCGGGGCATCACCGGCATGCAAGAGGCGCTGGATGCCGCCCACGAGCTGGGCTATCCCGTCCTGCTGCGGCCCTCCTACGTCATCGGCGGCCAGAACATGGTCATCGCCCACAACGATGAGGACGTGCGGACCTATATGGAGGTCATCCTCTCCGGCAAGATCGAAAACCCGGTGCTGGTGGACCAGTACCTCATGGGCAAGGAGCTGGAGGTGGATGTCATCTCCGACGGCAAGGACGTTCTGATCCCCGGCATTATGCAGCACATCGAGCGCACCGGCGTCCATTCCGGCGACTCCATCGCCGTCTATCCGCCCTTCTCCATCGGCGATAAGATGCTGAAAACCATTGTGGACTGCTCGGAAAAGCTGGCCCTGTCCCTGGGCACCCACGGCCTTATCAACATCCAGTACCTGATTTATCAGAATGAGCTGTACGTCATCGAGGTGAATCCCCGGGCCAGCCGCACGGTGCCTTACATTTCCAAGGTCACCGGCGTGCCCATGGTAGACCTGGCGACCCGGGTCATGGTGGGCCAGCCCTTGGCCTCCCTGGGCTACGGCACCGGACTGTACCGCCAGCCTCCCTATGTGGCCGTCAAGGTGCCGGTGTTCTCCTTTGAGAAGATCACCGATGCCAACGCCGCCCTCTCCCCGGAGATGAAATCCACCGGCGAGGTGCTGGGCTTGGGCAAGAATATGCAGGAGGCCCTGTTCAAGGGCCTGGTCTCCGCCGGATACAAGGTGGAGAAGGAGACCCGGGGCGGCGTGCTGATCTCCGTGAACCACCGGGATCAGCCGGAGATCGTCAACATTGCCCGGAAGCTGGACGAGATGGGCTACAAGCTCTATGCCACCGACGGCACCGCCAATGAGATCTCCCGCCTGGGCACCGATGTGGAGATCGTGGGCAAGCTGGGGAAGGACAACCGGGTCTTCCAGTTGCTGGAAAACGGCCGCATCGACTACGTGATCCTCACCGGCTCCACGGAGCCCAGCTATATCAAGGACTTCATTCATCTGAACCACCGCTGTGTCCAGCTGGGCATCCCCTGCCTGACCTCACTGGACACCGCCAACGCCCTGACGGACATTCTGGCCAGCCGCTACAATCAGCACAACACGGAGCTCATCGACATCTGCCATCTGCGCAGCGAGCGCCAGAAGCTGAAGTTCGCCAAGATGCAGACCTGCGGCAACGACTATATCTTCCTGGAAAATTTCCATGGCGAGATCACCTGTCCGGAGTCCCTGTGCGTCACCTTCTGCGACCGGCACTACGGCATCGGCGCCGACGGCATCATCCTCATGGAGCACTCCGATATTGCGGATGCAAAGATGCGGATGTTCAACGCCGACGGCAGCGAAGGCGCCATGGCGGGCAATGCACTGCGGTGCATGGGCAAGTACCTCTATGACAGCGGCATTGCGGCCAAGGAGGATCTGCGGATCGAGACCGGCATCGGCGTCCGGGAGGTGCACGTATACACCACCAACGGCAAGGTGACCTCCGCCTGCGTGGATATGGGCAAAGCCACGCTGGATGCGGCGGCTCTCCGGTTTACCATCCCGGAAAAGACGGTGGTGGATTATCCGGTGTTCATCGGCGGCCAGTCCTTCAACATCACCTGCGTGGACGTGGGCAACCCCCACTGCGTGGTGTTCTGCCCCCGGGTGGATGACGTGGACGTGGAGTTCATCGGTCCCCGGTTCGAGCATGCGCCTTACTTCCCGGAGCGGATCAACACGGAGTTCGTCCGGGTGGTGAATCCCAGCACCATCAAAATGCGGGTCTGGGAGCGGGGCAGCGGCGAGACCATGGCCTGCGGCACCGGTGCCTGCGCCGCCGTGGTGGCGGCCGTAGCCAACGGCATGTGCGAAAAGGGCCGGGATGTTACCGTCCGGGCTGCCGGCGGCGACCTGGTGGTGAATTACACCGACGAAAAGATCACCCTCACCGGCGACGCCAAGCTGGTCTATACCGGCGAAGCGGAATATTGATCCCGAAGCGGTTCAGCACGGCTGTGATCGCCCTGTATTGAATAGGAAAAAGCATCTCCGGCATTTCTTGGAAATGCCGGAGATGCTTTTTTACGGAGAAATCTGAAGAAAAGGACATGAACAGGGGGAAAAGCAGGAAATAAGAGGAGGTTGCCGTTTGTAAATGCCGGCTGGAAGCAAAGCGGACGAGAAATCTGTTCACTGCTTGCAAACGTGAAAAAAGCGGTTGACGCAGATTTACATAAAAATATCAGTCCCGCTCCGTGCTTCGACAGAATGTGAAGAGGGACTATGATACCATCACCGTAGGACAAAGCCTGCGGTGATTTTTGCTATGCAAAGGCATAGCAAAATTGGAAATGTGTCATTTCCTCGCCCCTGCAGGGCAACCGGAAGTGATACACAAAAACTTCATGCGACGGGGCTTTGTTCATTTTCGTGGTGCGGTGCCAGCGCGTGAAGTTTTGTATCGAAAAGGGCGAAGGGAAACGATCTAGAGCAAGATCCTGCAGCCATTTCCGGCAAAACGGGAAGAGGCGGGCAGCTGCCGGAAACGCTGCGCCCAGGCCGAAAGCCTGGGGGATAAAATTCGACAAAAGAGGGAAGTATATGGAAATACGAGCACGGGACGCCAACCGGGAACTGCTGCTGGAATTCAGCGGCGACATCGACCATCATGGGGCGCGGAATGCCCTGAAGGAAGTGGAAATGGCCATTGACGCAGCGCTTCCCAGGTTGCTGATTCTGGACTTTTCCGGGGTCACCTTTATGGACAGTTCCGGCATTGCCCTGATTCTCCGCTCCCAGCAGCGGATGCAGCTGCTGGAGGGCAGCGTGGTGCTCCGGAATATCCCGGCCCAGGCCCGGCGGGTTTTGGATGCCGCCGGGATCGGCCGTTTGGTCTCCATCAAGTGAAAACGGGAGGTTTACATAATGAAAACAAAGGCGGAAAATGAAGTGACCCTGCAATTTCCAAGCCAAAGCAGCAACGAGGGGTTCGTGCGCTCTGCGGTAGCCTGTTTCGCAGCCCAGATGGACCCCACCCTCAACGAGCTGGAGGATATCAAAACCGCCGTTTCCGAGGCGGCCACCAACGCCATTGTCCATGCCTATCCCGACAGCATCGGCAAGGTGGTGGTGAAGGCCCGCATCTGCGGGGGAAATGTGCTGGAGCTGACGGTGCGGGACTATGGCCGGGGGATCCCGGATATCGCCAAGGCCCGGCAGCCCATGTTCACCACCGGCGGGGAGGAGCGCAGCGGTATGGGCTTCACCATTATGGAGAGCTTTATGGACAGCCTGACGGTGCGCTCCACGGCGGGCCGGGGCACCACGGTGGTGATGAAAAAGCGGATCGCCCCCCGTGTGAAGCGATGAGTGCCGCGCTGGAGCTGCTGCGGGCGGCCCAGGAGGGGGACCGGGACGCCTGCGAGCAGGCGGTGCTGGAAAACAACGGCCTGATCTGGAGCGTGGTCCGCCGGTACTATGGCCGGGGCGTGGAACCAGACGACCTCTACCAGCTGGGCTGCCTGGGGTTCCTGAAAGCGGTACAAGGCTTCGATTTTTCTTACGGCACCTGCTTTTCCACCTATGCGGTGCCCAAGATCGCCGGGGAGATCCGGCGGTTCCTCCGGGATGACGGCGCCATCAAGGTGGGACGGAGCATCCGGGAGCAGTCTCTGACGCTGTACGCCCTTCGGGAACGGCTGCGGCAGGAGCTGGGCCGGGAACCGGTGCTCTCTGAGCTGGCGGAGCAGACCGGCTGGGCGCCGGAAGAAATTGCCCGGATCGACCTGGCCACGGAAGCGCCGGATTCCTTGCAGCGGGAATCGGCAGACGGCCTGGCCCTGGAGGGACTGGTGGGCACGGAGGCGCCGGAGGACGCGCTGGTGGAGCGCATCGCCCTGCGGGAGGCGGTGGACCAGTTGCCGGAAAAGGAGCGGATGACTATTTTGCTCCGGTATTTCAAGGGGCTGACCCAGGAGCGGACGGCCCGGGTGCTGGGGGTGTCTCAGGTGCAGATCTCCCGGCTGGAACGCCGGGGGCTGGAACGACTGCGGAAGAGCCTGCCGGAGTGAAGTAGGCGGCGTCCTGAAATTCCGTCATGGTGTTCCAGTACCGCTTGGGCATGTTGCTCATCCGAAGCCGGGGATTTTCCCGCTCCTTGATGGCAATGGTATCGTAAAACCGCTTCCACAGCAGCCGGTAATTGGCCTCCGTCTCATCCGGCGGGGCCATCTGAAAGTCCGCCAGAGGGCGGATGACCGCCTTTCCGGCGGCGTAAAACAGGGCTTCGTGGTGGGTGCGGTCGTAAATGAAGAATTTTTCGTTCTGATACCGGGAGCAGAAATGGCCCCGGAGAATGGGCAGCACCCGGTTTTTTGGTTCAATCTCGCTGCCCAGCACGCCGCCCAGCTCCGAAAAGCGAACGAAGCCCTTCAGCAGGTGGGCTTCCCCGTTGAGATGCCGGACGGCCGCCGCCACAGGATGCAGCGTTTCATCGGAAAAATCCCGCAGAAAGCCGGGGCCCTCCCGCAGAAGCTTTGCCACCAGCCGGTAAATGCGGATCTCCTTGTCCTCCATGCAGGTGAGGTAGCCCCGGCGCACCAGTTCCTCCCCCCAGGGGGAGAGCTTATGTAGCTTGCGGAGGACCCGGGCGGCGTGGGCGGCGTCCGTGGAAATGGCGCGGGTGGGAAACAGGGTAGGCGCGGCGTCCTCATCGTTGGTAATGGCGGTGAGGACTTCCTTATTGGCATAGCTGTCAAAAATGCAGCACAGCAGCCCCTCAAAGGTGCCGTCGTAAATGTAGATCATCTCGTTCATGGGAAACCTCCCGGGTTTATCCGGCGGTGTCAAACAGGGACAGCTGCTGCAATTCCGGCTGGGGCAGCTGGGGCTGCTCCACGGCGATGAGATTCCGCAGCAGGCTGTCCTGGGTGAAGCACAGGCCGTCGGCCATGCGGCCGCTGGCTGTGAGAAAATACTGGGCCCGCTTCATAACAACGCCCAGTTTCGGCAGATTCTCGATCCGCAGGGGACCGGCCCGCCGGGCCGCCAGGATCCGCTTGGCGGATACGACGCCCAGACCGGGGACCCGCAGCAGTGCTTCGTAGTCCGCCCGGTTCACCTCCACGGGGAAAAACTCCGGGTGCCGCAGGGCCCAGCAGCATTTGGGGTCCAGGCGGGG
>URTS01000032.1 GCA_900550685.1 uncultured Oscillibacter sp.
GACGCCGGCAATGGCCACCCGCTGCTTCTGGCCGCCGGAGAGGAGATGGGGCGCGTGGGTCATAAAGGCCGTCATATCCACGGCGGCCAGGGCATCGTCCACCCGGCGGCGGATCTCCTCCGTGGCCACTCCCAGGTTCTCCGGGGCAAAAGCCACGTCCTCTTCCACCACGTTGGCGACGATCTGGTTGTCCGGGTTCTGGAACACCATGCCTACCCGGCGGCGGATCTCCAAAAGACATTCCTCGTCCTGGGTGTCCATGCCCTCCACGTACACCTTGCCGCCGCAGGGCAGCAGGATGGCGTTCAGGCATTTGGCAAAGGTGGATTTTCCGGAGCCGTTGTGCCCCAGCACCACCACAAAGCTTCCCTTTTCAATGGCCGTGTCCACGCCCCGCAGGGCCAGGACCGGCTCCGCCCCCTCTTCCGCCGGATAGGCAAATTCCAGGGCCTTTGTTTCGATCATAGTCGGCATGTTTCTTCTCTTTCTGTTTCCTCGGAAACTTGCATTATTCGCTGAACCAGCGGCCGGTGGCGCCGCAGGGCAGGGCCATGCCGGTGGCCGTTACCGGCAGGCCCAGTTCGTCCCAGCTGACGGTACCGCCGTACTTCTCCGCCACCAGCAGGTGCAGCAGATATCCCAGCACGCTGGGGGCCAGGCCCGTGGTGTAGGAATTGATGAGCACAAACAGAGGCTTGTCCGACAGCACCCCGGCGCAGAGCTTTACAAAGGGATACAGGTTCTCCTCCAGCTTCCAGACCTCGCCGCCGGGCCCCCGGCCGTAACTGGGGGGGTCCATGATGATGGCGTCGTAGGTCTTGCCCCGGCGGATCTCCCGCTCCACGAACTTGGCGCAGTCGTCCACGATCCAACGGATGGGCGCGTCGGCAAGGCCGGAGAGCCGGGCGTTATCCTTGGCCCAGGCCACCATGCCCTTGGCCGCGTCCACATGGCAGACGCTGGCCCCCGCCTTGGCGCAGGCCACCGTGGCGCCGCCGGTATAGGCGAACAGGTTCAGCACCCGGATGGGGCGGTTCGCCTTCCGGATCTTGTCCATGGCAAAATCCCAGTTCACCGCCTGCTCCGGGAACAGGCCCGTATGCTTGAAGTTCATGGGCTTGACCTGGAAGGTCAGGTCCTTATAGTGCACCTGCCAGCTCTCCGGCAGGGCCTTTTTCTCCCAGTGTCCGCCGCCGGTCTGGCTGCGGAGATACCGGGCGTTGGCCCGCTTCCACTCCGGCAGACGCCGGGGCGTTTCCCAGATGGCCTGGGGATCAGGCCGCACCAGATACTGTTTGTCCCAGCGCTCCAATTTTTCACCGCCGCCGCAGTCCAGCAGCTCATAGTCCTGCCATTGATCCGCAATCCACATGCAATATTCCTCCTCAATGCCCCACGGCCTGCCGCGGACATACTTCTTCATAGTAAATCAGTTTATTATACCTGTTTTATTTCGCCGGGTCAACCGATTTTGCCATTTTGTCTCCTTGATCTCCCCCGGACGGCAAAAAAGAAGAGCCGCTTTCAGCGGCTCTCCCTACCATGACGGCAAAATCACATATTGGCGCACAGGGTCTGGATCTTGGAGGTCTTGGCGGATGCAGGCGTCCGGACCTTGGGGCTGCCGGCAGGCGGCTCCTCCTGCTTCGGCAGCCGTTCCCGGGCCACCGCCAGCATCAGCTTGATGCGGTTTTCCTGGTTGACCCGGGTGGCGCTGGGGTCGTAGTCAATGGGGGTGATATTGGCCTCGGGATACAACTCCCGGATCTTGTTCACCATGCCCTTGCCGCAGATGTGGTTGGGCAGGCACCCAAAGGGCTGGGCGCAGACGATGTTCTCATACCCGGAGCGCACCAGCTCCAGCATTTCCGCCGTCAGCAGCCAGCCCTCACCCATTTTGCAGCCCATGCCGATGGTATGGGACTGCTCCGGCAGCTTGATGAGTTCATGGAAGGGCATGGGGGCGTGGTAGCCCGCATCCTTCAGAGTCTTGATGATGACCTTCTCCATGCCCTCGATGACGGCCAATGCCGCCTCAGCGGCGGTCTTTTCCACCAGGGAGCCGCCGTAGAGCCGGACTGTCTCCGCCATGTTGTAGGCGCAGTACTGCACGAAGCCCATCAGCCCCGGCAGGTTCACCTCGCAGTCCTGAGAGGCCAGGAACTTTTCCAGATCGTTGTTGCCCAGGGGGGAGTATTTGACGTAGATCTCCCCCACCACGCCTACCTTCACCTTGGGCACCCGCTTGACGGGGATGGCGGCAAATTCCGCCGCGATCTTGGGCATAGTGGCCCGCATCTCCCGGCCGGAGTAGCCCTTGCCGTGGCGGACCTCGTCGCAGAGGACATCCAGCCACTTGTTCTGCAGCCGCTCCGCCGCGCCGGGTTCCAGCTCATAGGGCTGGGTCTGGGCCCGGAGGGTCATCAGCAGGTCGCCGTAGTAAATGGCGGCCAGGGCCTGCCGCATGAACTTCAGATCCATGGGCATGCTGCTGTCCTTCTCCAGACCGGAGAAGTTCAGGCTCAGCACCGGGATCTTGCCATACCCCGCCTTTTCCAGGGCCTTCCGCAGCAGGAAAATGTAGTTGGAGGCCCGGCAGCCGCCGCCGGTCTGGGTGATGATAAGGGCGGTGTGGTCCAGGTCATATTTGCCGGAATCCAGGGCGTCCAGGAACTGGCCGATGACCAGAAGGGCCGGATAGCAGGTGTCGTTATGGACGTATTTCAGCCCCAGCTCCGCCACCCGCTCGCCGCAGTTGCCCAGCAGCTCCACCTGGTAGCCGTGGTTCTCCATGCTGGCCGCCAAGATGCGGAACTGTACCGGGGCCATGTTGGGGATCAAAATTTTATGGGTCTTTTTCATTTCCGGCGTAAACCGGGGATATGTGCTTTCCATTGCTTATTCCTCCAATGCCGCGAACAAACTCCGCAGGCGGATCCGTACCGCGCCCAGGTTGGTGATCTCGTCGATCTTCAACTGGGTATACAGCTTATTGCCCTGGCGCAGGATTTCTCGGGTCTCGTCGGTGGTGATGGCGTCCACGCCGCAGCCGAAGCTCACCAGCTGCACCAGGTCCATATCCGGCTGGGAGCAGCAGTACTTCGCCGCCGCGTACAGCCGGGCGTGGTAGGTCCACTGGTTCAGCACCGTGGTCTTAAAGGGCTCCGCCAGCTGGGAGACGGAATCCTCCGTCACCACCGCCGCGCCGAACTGGGTGATGAGGGTGTCGATGCCGTGATTTACCTCCGGGTCCACGTGGTAGGGCCGGCCCGCCAGAACGATGATCCGCCGTCCCTCCTTCCGGGCGGCGGCGATGATCTCCGCTCCCTTTTCCCGGATCTGCTTCATGTGATGGTCGTATTCGGCGTAGGCCGCCTCCACCGCCGCCTTGATCTCCCCATGGGGGATGGGGCCGAACTCCCGCTCCATCACGGCGGTGATCTTCTTTTCAAAGTCGTGGGGCCGGTGGATACCCACGTAGTCGTAAATGAACTTGGTGTTTTTCAGGCAGTCGCAGTTGCCTGCCAGCACCTCCGGGTAATAGGCCACCACCGGGCAGTTGTAGTGATTCTGGCCCAGGCCCTCGTCAATGTTATAGGTCATGCAGGGGTAGAAAATGGCGTCCAGCCCCAGCTTGGCCAAAAACTCAATGTGGCCGTGGGCCAGTTTCGCCGGGAAGCAGGCGGTGTCGCTGGGGATGCTCCCCTGCCCCTCCAGATACAGCTTCCGGCTGGACATGGGGCTGTGGACCACCTGGAAGCCCAGCTTCGTGAAGAAGGTGTACCAGAAGGGGTACAGCTCCCAGAAGTTCAGGCACAGGGGCAGGCCGATCCGGCCCCGCTTGTTCTCTCCGGGCTTGTAGCCCAGGATCAGCTGCCGCTTATATTCATACAAATTCCAGCGGCCATCGTCCTTTTTGCCGGTGATGGGCCGCTCACAGCGGTTGCCGCTGATGAGCCGTCCGCCGTCGGAGAAGGTGTTGACGGTCAGCTGGCAGTTGTTTCCGCACTGGCCGCAGCTGCGGCTCTCCGTCTCCCGGCGGAAATTCCGCAGCTCCGCCTCCGTCAAAAGGGTGCTTTGATGCCCTGCCCCGGCCTTTTTCATGCCGTACAGCGCCGCGCCGTAAGCGCCCATCAAGCCCGCGATGTTGGGGCGGATGACCTCCACCCCCATCTCCTTTTCAAATGCCCGGAGAACGGCTTCGTTATAGAACGTGCCTCCCTGGACCACCACATGGCGGCCCAGCTCTTCCGGCGAGGAGGCCCGGATTACCTTATAGATGGCGTTTTTCACCACGGAGATGGACAGTCCCGCGGAGATGTTCTCTACGGATGCGCCGTCCTTCTGGGCCTGCTTCACGCTGGAGTTCATAAACACGGTGCACCGGCTGCCCAGGTCCACGGGGCGGTCGGCAAACAGGCCCAGCTTTGTGAAGTCCTTCACATCGTAGCCCAGAGCCTGGGCGAAAGTCTGCAAAAAGCTGCCGCAGCCGGAGGAACAGGCTTCATTGAGGAAAATGTCGCTGATGGCGCCGTTTTCGATCTTGAAGCACTTCATATCCTGGCCGCCGATGTCGATGATGAAATCCACGTCCGGCATGAAATGCTTGGCGGCGGTAAAGTGGGCCACGGTCTCCACCACGCCGAAGTCGGCGTGGAAAGCGGCCTTGGCCAGGTCTTCGCCGTAGCCGGTGGTGGTGACGGAGGCCACGTTCAGCCTGGGATGGCTCTCGTATATCCCCAGCAGCACCTTTTGCAGCAGTGCGATGGGGTCTCCCTGGTTGGGACGGTAATCTGTAAAGAGCAGGTTGGCGTCCTCGTCGATCACCGTCACCTTCACGGTGGTGGAACCGGAGTCGATGCCGATATGGACAGGCTTTGCGTAGTCTGCCGGGAATTCCGCCTGGGGCACCGCCGCCTTGGCGTGGCGGGCCTTGAAAGCATCATACTCCGCCTGATTCCTGAACAAGGGCGGCTGGGAGCGGTAAGTCTCCGACATGCCGTGCCGCTCCAGCAGTTCCGCCGTTTTCAGCAGGTCCCAGGTCTCCTCGGCATAAAACGCCGCACCCAGAGCCACAAACAGCAGACTGTTTTCCGGGCAGGTGCCGGTGACGCCCAGCGTCTCGTCAAAGCTCTGCCGCAGGCACTTGGAGAAGGTCAGGGGGCCGCCCAGATACAGGACGTGTCCCTTGATGGGCCGCCCCTGGGCCAGGCCGGCGATGGTCTGGTTCACCACCGCCTGGTAAATGCTCTTGGCAATGTCGGCAGGCTTGGCCCCCTGGTTGATCAGGGGCTGAATGTCGCTCTTGGCGAATACGCCGCAGCGGGAGGCGATGGTATAGGTCTTTTCCGCCGTCTGGGCTGCCTGGTCCATTTCATCGGCGCCCATTTTCAGCAGCGTGGCCATCTGGTCGATGAAAGCGCCGGTGCCGCCGGCGCAGGAGCCGTTCATCCGGACCTCCAGGCCGTTGGTCAGGAACAGGATCTTGGCATCCTCGCCCCCCAGCTCAATGATGACGTCCGTTCCCGGGGCCAGCCGGTTGGCGGCCACCCGGGTGGCAAATACCTCCTGTACGAAGGGGGCCTGCACACTTTCCGCCATGCCCATGCCGGCGGAGCCGGAAATGGCAAACACCGCCTCCCGGCCGCACTTTTCTGCCACCCGCCGCAGAAGCTCTGCGGATTTTTCCACGATATGGCTGTAATGCCTCTCGTATGTACTGTATATCAAGTTGTCCAGGTCATCCAGCACCACGCATTTGATGGTGGTGGAGCCCACATCCAATCCAACGCGCAAAAAGGCGTTCCTCCTTTTAGGGCTTTCCTGCCCCAGTGTAAGTTAATAGTATTATGTTACGTTTTTTCGACAGATTCCGCAATGTAAAAAGTATGGAATTTTCGTGAATTTTCCGTTAAGAAATCGGTTAGGATAAAGGTCTTTCCTCTTTTTCGATTCTATGTTATACTGTGTAAAACATGCTTTTCAGAAGGGAAGTTTTCGTCATGCCGTCTGTCCTGATGCACACCTGCTGCGCCCCCTGCTCCCTCAGCTGTATCGATCCCCTCCGCGCCGAGGGCATCGAGCCGGTGGCCTTCTGGTACAACCCCAATATCCACCCCTGGAAGGAATACGAAGCCCGGCGGGACTGTCTGCTGACCTATGCGCCCACCATCGGTATGCAGGTCATTGTGGACGAGGATTACGGCCTGCGGGAGTTCGTGGAGCATGTGGCGGGAGACATCTCCCACCGCTGCACCTACTGCTACCACCACCGGCTGGAGGAGACAGCCCGGTACGCGGCGGAGCACGGCTACGCCGCCTTTACCTCCACCCTGCTGGCCAGCCTTTACCAGGACCACGAAGGCATCAAGGCCGCGGCGGAAAACTACGCCAAACAGTACGGTGTGGAGTTTCTCTACCGGGATTTCCGGCCCAATTTCCGGGCAGGGAATCAGCGGGCCCGGGAGCTGGGCTTCTACATGCAGAAATACTGCGGCTGTGTCTTTTCCGAGCAGGACCGCTACCAGAAGCAGATCGACCGGGATAAAAAGAAATTCGCGGAGCAGGCCTGACGGCCCTTTTCCCCCAGACCGGCGTTCCCCTGCCGGAACCGGCAGGAAACGATAGACCTATTTCATAGCAAAGGAGAACATTTCTATGGATCAGGCCATTATTTTTGACTTAGACGGTACGTTATGGAATTCCGCAGACCGTGTATGCGATATCTGGAACTGCGTTTTTGACAAGTATGAGGATGTACACCTCCGCATGACCCAGGAAGTGATCGGGACCCTGATGGGCAAGACCATGGAGGACATCGGCGACATTCTGTTCCCTGAACTGCCGGTGGAGCGCCGCCGGAAGATCGTGGACGATTTCGGCACCGAGGAGGTCAAGTACCTCTACGATCACGGCGCGACCATCTATGACGGCCTTGAAGAGGCCCTGAAGGCCCTCAGCCCCCATTATGATCTCTACATCGTCAGCAACTGTCAGGACGGCTACGTCCCCGCCTTTCTCCACGCCCACAAAATGGAAGCCTATTTCAAGGACATTGAGATGTCCGGCCGGACCGGCATGGACAAGGGCCATAACATCCGCCTGCTGATGGAGCGGAACAACATCCGTCGGGCCGTGTACGTGGGCGACACCGAGGGCGACGAAAAGGCCTCCCGGTTTGCGGGCATCCCCTTCCTCTGGGCAAGCTATGGCTTCGGAACGGCCGCCGCTCCGGACGCCGTCATCAGCGCCATCACCGACCTGCCTGACGTGGTTTCCAAAATGGATTGGTAGATTAGAAGGAGCGATTGAGCAATGAACAGTCTTGTAAAATATATTCTAATGGGCCTGGGTGTCTCTCTTCTGTATTGGATATGGATTTCATGCGGTCCTCTTTTCTTCCTCGCATGGACTGAAGCCCTAGTTTTTAAAACCGGGGTTTTCCTGTCCTTTGAAATGGTAATTCTGGTGGGTATCATCCTGTCAAAAACGAAAAAATAAGCATACATAGGAGGGCATTGCTATGAAAAAGCAATTACAGGGCATCAGTCTCATTCTGTTTGCCGCGGTGCTGATGCTGTATGCCATGATCGACCCCTGGATCCCTATCATCTCGGATATTCCCACCGACCTGGTTGCTGTCTGTGCCCTGGTCGTTGGCATTGTGGGGCTTGTGTGGTCTTTCAAAAAGGGAAACTGACCGTTCCGCGCCTGAGGGCAACAGGGAGTTGCTTGCGTGGTTACGGGTTTCATGGTAGAGTCTCGGTAAGGGGATGAGCTGTATGGATACCAAGGATATTCTGTTTCAACTGCGGACCCAGAAGGGGCTGTCCCAGGACGAGCTGGCGGAAAAGATTTTTGTCACAAGGCAGGCGGTGTCCCGCTGGGAAAACGGTGAGACTACGCCGAACACGGAAACGCTGAAGCTGCTGTCCCAATTTTTTGACGTTTCCATCAACACGCTGCTGGGCGCCCCCAGGCAGCTGGTCTGCCAATGCTGCGGGATGCCCCTGGAGGACTCCACCTTCAGCCGAGAGACTGACGGTTCCTTCAATGAGGATTATTGCAAATGGTGCTACACCGGCGGCGAATTCAAGTACAGCAGCCCGGAGCAGCTGATCGATTTCTGCGTGGCCCACATGGCCAGCGAGCAGTGGCCCCCAGAACAGGTCCGGGCTCACATGGAGGCCGTCGTGCCCCAGCTGAAGCACTGGAAAAAGTGATCTCTGACATTCATAAGCACCGGCCGTATGAATCATCATACCGCCGGTGCATTTTTGCATCATTCAGTTTTTCAGGCTGTGGAGGGGTGCCGGGATGCGGCCGCCCCGTTGGATGAAGGCCACGCTGGACTCCCTGTGCACCGGCATCACCGGGGCGCTGCCCAGCAGGCCGCCCATTTCCACCGTGTCCCCCACGTCCTTGCCAGGGGTGGGCAGCAGGCGGACAGCGGTGGTCTTGTTGTTCACCATGCCGATGGCCGCCTCATCCGCGATAATGGCGGAGATGGTCTCCGCCGGAGTGTCACCGGGAACGGCGATCATGTCCAGGCCCACGGAGCAAACGCAGGTCATGGCTTCCAGCTTATCCACGCACAGCGCGCCCGCCTTGGCGGCGGCGATCATGCCCTCGTCCTCGCTGACGGGGATAAAGGCGCCGGAAAGGCCGCCCACAGAGGAGGACGCCATCACGCCGCCCTTTTTCACGGCGTCGTTCAGCAGGGCCAGGGCCGCCGTGGTGCCGTGGGTGCCGCAGACCTCCAGGCCCATTTCCTCCAAAATCCGAGCCACGGAGTCGCCCACCGCCGGGGTGGGCGCCAAGCTCAGGTCCACGATGCCGAAGGGGGTGTCCAGGCGGCGGCTGGCTTCACGGGCCACCAGCTGGCCCATGCGAGTCACCTGGAACGCCGTCTTTTTCACGGTTTCCGCCACCACGTCCAGGGGCTCTCCCTTTACAGACTGCAAGGCGTGGTACACCACGCCGGGGCCGGAGACGCCCACGTTGATGACCTTCTCCGCCTCGCCCACGCCGTGGAAAGCGCCGGCCATGAAAGGGTTGTCCTCCACGGCGTTGCAGAAGATCACCAGCTTGGCGCAGCCCAGGCCGTCTCGGTCCGCCGTCCGGGCGGCGGTCTCCTTGACGATGCGGCCCATGAGTGCCACGGCGTCCATGTTGATGCCCGCCCGGGTGGAGCCCACATTGATGCTGGAGCACACCAGCTCCGTGCGGTCCAGGGCCTCCGGAATGGAGCGGATCAGCTTTTCGTCCGCCTGGGTCATCCCCTTCTGCACCAGGGCGGAATAGCCGCCGATGAAGTTGACGCCGCAGGTCTTGGCGGCCCGGTCCAGGGCCAGGGCAAAGGGCACGTAGTCCTCCGTCTCGCTGGCCCCGGCCACCAGGGCCATAGGGGTCACGGAGATCCGCTTGTTGACGATGGGGATGCCGAATTCCCGCTGGATGTCCTCGCCGGTCTTTACCAGCTTTTCGGCATACCGGGTGATCTTTTCATAAATTTTATTGCAGGCCTTCTTCGCGTCCGGGTCGCAGCAGCTGAGCAGGGAAATGCCCATGGTGATGGTCCGGATGTCCAGGTGCTGCTGGTCGATCATTTCAATGGTGGAGAGAATTTCTTTCTGGTTCAGCATGGCTCTCCCCCTCAGATCCGGTGCATGGCGTCAAAGATCTCTTCCCGCTGGATGCGGATGACCAGGCCCATCTGCTCCCCCAGCGCTTCCAGACCGGCGGCCAGCTGCTCAAAGCCCACATTGGCCTGTCCGGCATCCACCGTCATGACCATGGTGAAGTTGCCCTTCAGAATGGTCTGGGTGATGTCCAGAATATTGACGTTCAACTCTGCCAGCTTGCCGCAGACGGCGGCAATGATGCCCACCCGGTCCTGGCCGATGACTGTGACGATCGCGTTCATATTGTCCTCCTCTCCGCCGCAAAACGGCGGATGCTGCATAATTTTAAATAGGTTTGATCAGGAGGCACACGCAAGGGTACGCCTCCTGATCCGTATCCGTTTATCAGACCTCGTCGAAGAACTTGGCGTGGATGGCCTTCACCGCCCGGTCCACATCGTTTTCGTCCAGCAGGACGGAAACCCGGATCTCGGAAGTGTTGATCATCTGGATGTTGATGCCCGCCTCATAAAGGGCCTCGAACATCCGGGCGGCCATGCCGCAGTTGGTCATCAGGCCCGCGCCCACGATGGACACCTTGCCGATGTTGCTGTCGGTCTTGATATGGTCAAACCGCAGGGATGCCTTGTTCTCTTCCAGAATCTCCTTGGCTTCCTCCAGGTCCTTTTTGTGGACGGTGAAGGAGATATCCTTGGTGTCCTCCCGGCCGATGGACTGCAGGATGATGTCCACATTGATGTTGTGCTTGCTCAGCAGGTCAAAGACCTGGAATGCGACGCCGGGGTTATGCTGCAGGCCGATCAGAGCGATCCGGGCGATGCCGGTATCCTTCGCTACACCGGCGATGGTTGTCTTTTCCACTTTTGTGACCTCCTTGACTTTGGTGCCGGGCTTTCTTTCCAGACTGGAGAGGACCTCCAGGTCCACCCGGAACTTCTTTGCCAGCTCCACGCTACGGTTATGGAGCACACCTGCGCCCTGGGACGCCAGCTCCAGCATTTCATCATATGTGATCTCGTCCAGCTTCTTGGCGTTGGGGACGATGCGGGGATCGGTGGTATACACACCGTCCACATCTGTGTAGATCTGACACAGATCCGCCCGGAAGGCCGCCGCAAGCGCCACGGCGCTGGTGTCGCTGCCGCCCCGACCCAGGGTGGTGACGTCGCCCAGGCGGTCCACGCCCTGGAAGCCCGTCACCAGCACGATGCGGTGCTGGTCCAGTTCAGAACGCACCCGCTCCGTATCGATCTTCTTGATCCGGGCGTCGGAATGTACTTTGGTAGTCTGGATGCCTACCTGCCATGCCGCCAGGGACACGCAGGGCAGGCCCATGGCTTCCAGCGCCATGGCGCACAGGGCTACGGAGATCTGCTCACCGGTGGACAGCAGCATATCCATCTCCCGTTTGGAGGGCTTTTTGTTGATCTCCTCCGCCTTGGCGATGAGGTCGTCCGTGGTGTCGCCCTGGGCTGACAGGACCACGATCACGTCGTTGCCCTGCAGATAGGTCTCTGCGATGATGCCGGCAACATTGCGGATGCGCTGGGCGTCCTTGACACTGCTGCCGCCGAATTTCTGTACAATCAAACTCATGGTTGCTCCCTCTTTGCTTCAGATTGGGGTCCATCCCATCATACGCTGGAATGGGGGAATGTGGAATCAGTCCAGCACCCGCAGACGGGCCAGCACCGGCAGCTTTTTCTCCAGTGCCTCCGCCTCCTGTCCGGTGATGGGTTCGGTAATCAGTACGGTATCCCGGCCCTCTTCCAGCATGGCGGCCTTGCCGGCCAACGGCTGGACCTGCTCCGCCGGGGCGTCGATGCGGAAATACCAGCGGCCCTTCAGTTCAAGCGGAGACACGAAGCCGCCCTCGTCGGCGCTCCAGCTGATCTCCGGCCGGAAACGGTTTTCCTGTACGCACTCCATCACGTCCGCCACGCAGGCGGAGGCGGTGGGCAGTTCTCCGGCGCCCTTGCCGTAGAACATGACCTCACCGGTGGCGTTGCCCCGGACCACCACCGCGTTGAACACGTCGTTCACGTCAGAGATGGGGTTGTCCATAGGGATCAGGTGGGGGGCCACATAGGCGGTGCGGCGGTTCCCCTCCAGCCGCAGGCAGCGGCCCAGCAGCTTGATGCGGAACCCATGCCGTCCGGCGATCTCCACGTCCTTCAGGTCCAGCTTCGTGATGCCCTCCATGGGCACCTTCTCCGGGTTCACCTGGTGGCCGAAGGCCAGGTCCGCCAGAATACAGATCTTGCGGCCTGCGTCGATGCCCTCCACGTCCGCCGTGGGGTCTGCCTCGGCATAGCCCTTCTCCTGGGCCAGCTTCAGCACATCCGCGAAAGACGCTCCCTCCTTCACCATCTTGGTGAGGATGAAGTTGGTGGTGCCGTTCAGAATCCCGTAGATCTCATCCACCCGGTTGGCGGCCATGCACTGGGTCAGAGGGTGCAGAATGGGGATACCGCCGCCCACACTGGCCTCAAACAGGTAATTGACGTGGTTTTTCCGGGCCAGCTCCAGCAGTTCACAGCCATGCTCCGCCACCAGCTGCTTATTGGCGGTGACCACATGCTTGCCGGCCATCAGGCAGCGGCGGGTGTACTCATAGGCCGCGCCCACGCCGCCGATGGTCTCCACCACCACCCGGATCTCGCTGTCCGTTTCGATCTCACGGAAGTTCTCGGTCATCAGGTGGTGATACGGGCCGCCGCGCATTGTCCGCACCAGGGCCGTCTTGACCCCCAGAGGCTCCCCCAGCTTGTGCTGGATGGGGACCGTGTTGGCCTCCACCACCTTCACAACGCCGGTGCCCACGGTGCCCAGGCCCAAAATCGCAATTTTGATCATGCGGCAGTTCCTTTCTCCGGCCTTATCCGGCCAGGATCTCAAATTTGATTACATTTTCCAGACTGGATATATCGCCGATCAGCTGTTCCAGGGACTTCTCCATACCGGAGGTCTCCGCGGAAATGGTCACGGCGGCACAGCCGTTGGTGGGGATGCTCTGGTTGATGGTCAGGATATTGGCTCCGGAGGCCGCAAACACGTTCAGCACCCGGGACAGCGTACCGGAAACGTCCTTCAGCAGCGTGTAAAAGGTGATGATGTGTTCCGATTTCATGTCGTTGAAGGGCTGCACTGCATCCTTGTACTTATAAAACGCGCTGCGGCTGATGCCCGCCAGCTTTGTGGCCGCGCCTACGGTCTCCGCCTCACCGGTTTGCATCATCCGCTTGGCCTCCGCCACCCGGATGAAGATCTCCGGCAGGGCCTCCGCCGCCACCAGATAATATTTGACTTTTCTCGCCACGCCGTCCACCTCCTGTGGTCATTTGTCTTTGCGTTGTTCATTTTATCAGCTTTTCCGGCAGGTTGCAACCGGAAAGCGCAAAGATTTCCTTGCCGGAATTGAGAAAATTCCAGGCCGGTGTCCGCGAAATACGGTCAAATTGCCACATAGCACGGAATGACGGGAAAACAGGAGGGGCAAAACGCCCCTCCTGTTTGATAAAGTGCTGTGTTCTTACTCCGCTTCGTAAACTGCCTTCATGCCGCCTGCGGCGGCCAGGCTATGCAGAATAAATTCTGCATAGCTGTGATCAGAATGGTGCAGGAAACCCCTCCTGGGTTTCCCGCACACACCCTTCCTTCCCGCTGCGGAAAAACGTTACTCTGCTTCGTAAACAGCTTTCATACCTTTATAGGTCTCATAGCAGTCCAGCTTGGCCACCACCTCAAAGGGGGCGTGCATGGCCAGCACCGGCACACCAGCGTCCAGGGTGGTGATGTTGCGGTTGGCCATATACATAGCCACGGTGCCGCCGCCGCCGGCGTCCACCTTGCCCAGCTCCGCGATCTGCCAGATCACGTTGGCCCGGTCGAAAATGCCCCGGACATAGCCCACGGTCTCGGCGCTGGCATCGCTGGCACCGGACTTGCCCCGGGCGCCGGTATACTTGCACAGACCGATGCCGTAGTTCAGGTAGGAGGCGTTCTTCTTCTCGTAAACCTCTCCGAAGTTGGGGTCATAAGCCGCCGTCACGTCGGCGCTGAGGCAGAAGGAGTTCTCCAGACACACCCGGAGAGCCGCCCCCTGGGCCTCGCAGAGATCCGCCATGAAGGTGTCAAAGGCAGCGGACTGCATGCCTGTCACACCGTCGGAGCCGATCTCCTCCTTGTCCGCCAGGACGCAGATGGCGGTCTTTGCCGGGGTCTTGTCCAGGTCCAGCAGGGCCTTCAGAGCTGCGTAGCCGCAGACCCGGTCGTCGTGACCGTAGGAGCCGATCATGGAGCGGTCCAGGCCGATCTCCGTGGCCTTCACTGCCGGAACAGCTTCCAGTTCGGCGGAGGTGAAGTCCGCCTCGGTGATGCCGTACTTCTCGTTCAGCAGCTGCATCACCGCCAGCTTCACCCGGTCGGAGCCCTCATCGTCTCCGATGGGCTTACTGCCCAGCAGCAGGTTCAGCTGTTCGCCCACGATGCCCTCGGCCAGCGGCTTCTTGCTCTGCTCCTGGCCCAGGTGGGGCAGCAGGTCGGTGATCACCAGCTTGGGGTCTCCCTCGTCGCCGCCGATGTTCACGGTAACGGTGGTGCCGTCCGTCAGGGCCACCACGCCGTGGAGCTCCATAGGAATGGTCACCCACTGGTACTTGCGGATGCCGCCGTAGTAATGGGTCTTGAAATAGGCCAGTTCGCTGTCCTCATACAGCGGATTGGGCTTCAGGTCCAGCCGGGGCGAATCGATGTGGGCGGCGGTGATCTGGGCGCCCTCAGCAATGGGTCTGGTGCCGATATGGGCCAGCAGCACACTCTTGCCCCGGTTGCAGACATACACCTTGTCCCCTGCCTTCAGGGCCTGGCCCCGGACCAGGGGCTTGTATCCGGCCTGCTCCGCCAGGCGGACGGTCTCCGCCGCGCAAAGGCGCTCCGTCCTGCTGACGTTCAAAAAGGCCATATAATCCTTGCAGTAGGACTCCATATCAACAAGCTCCGCCGCGTCCACCCGGTCAAAGCCGTTTTTCCGGCTGCACAGCAGTTTTTCCTTCAATGCCTTGTTGGAATCAGACATGTTTTATTCCTCCTTAATTGGACTTATTCCATGCGGCTCCCGCCGCCGAATCTACTGAATTTCTTCCCTGTGCCTCTGGGCGCAGATGCCCGCCGTCAGAGTCAGCGGTATTCAGATATCCGCCAAAAAGACGCAGCCGCAGCTTCACTGTGCCGCTTCGTTCTTCTCCTCCCGGAGTTCGCCGATGAGGCGACCGAAGAACACCCGGGCCGTCTCCCGGAAGGCCTCCGGAGTCTCGGCGGTGTTGCTCAGTTCATAGTCGCACTTGCTGCGGTAAAATTCATCGGACTTCTGGGCGGACATCCGCATCCGGGCGTAGCGCTCGTCGATGCCGTCCCGGGCCATGATCCGCCGCACCCGCAGTTCTGCCGGGGCGGTGATGGCAATGGTGCGGTCGCACAGCTCTCCCACGCCGCTTTCGATGAGGTTGATGGCGTCGATGGCCGTCAGATAGCCCTCCCGGGCCCGCTTCTGGATCTCCGGCACCAGGAACTGGTAGATGACCTCGTTAAGCTGGGCCATCCGCTCCTTGTTTTCAAACACCAGTTCTCCCAGCTTCTTGCGGTTCAACGTGCCGTCGGAATTGAACACGCCGTGGAACTTCACCTCAATGGCGTGGCGCAGGTCTGCGTCCTTGTCCAGCATCTCGTGGTACACGGCGTCGCAGTCGATGACCACGCCGCCCAGGTCCCGGATAGCCTCCAGGGCGCTGGTCTTGCCGGAGCCGGTACCGCCGGTGATGCCCAGCACCACTTTTTTCTGGCCTGCGGCGATGGTCTTGAAGCCCGCCGCCTTTTTCAGCCGGTTGCTGACGGCCAGACCCAGGCCCTGACTGTCGGGGCACTGGGCGTAGATCTGCTGGACGTCCTTGCTGTCAAAGGCGCGGAGGGCATCAAACACCCGCTGGGCCTGGATGCGCTTATCCTTGCTGGGACCCAGGCACTCCACCTGCTGCTGGGGGAATGCTTCGGCAAACTCGTCGAAGCAGATGACGCCGTCGCCCGGCTGGACCATCTCCTGGATGGTGCGGGTGGAAGCCTCCGCCGGACCGGTGACGACCGTCACCGGTGCCTTGGGGGCATAGTGGCGGTACTTCATGCCGGGGGCCTTGGGCTTCTCCCCATCCTTCAGAGGCTCCGTCACGGCCTTGTCCACCGTCAGAGGACCGGCGATCTCCTCCAGGGCTTCCAGAGGCAGTCCGCCGGGTCTCAGCAGGCGGGGAGGGTCACAGGTCAGGTCCACGATGGTGGACTCCACTCCCACCTGGCAGGGGCCGCCGTCCACCACGGCGTCGATCTTCCCCTCCATATCCTCCATGCAGTCCGCCGCGCAGGTGCAGCTGGGCCGGCCGGAGGTATT
>URTS01000033.1 GCA_900550685.1 uncultured Oscillibacter sp.
CTTCAAGCCCGCCAACACCCTGACCGGCTATGCTTTCATGAAGATGCTGCTGGGCGCTCTGGGCTATGATGCCGCCACCGAGGGCTACACCGGCCCCAACTGGTCCATCCAGGTTGCCAAGCGTGCTCTGAACATCGGCCTGGACGACGATCTGGTGAGCGACTTCAACGGTGTCAAGGCTGTCAACCGTGAAGAGGCCTGCCTGTATGCCTTCAACACCCTGAAGGCCACCATGGTCGAGTATGACAAGAACTCCACCGTCACCGTCGGCAACATCACCATCAAGGACACCTCCTCCGCTAAGGAGATGGCCAACACCGCTAAGTCTGAGACCATCAAGGACGATGGCAAGATGCAGTTCGCTGAGAAGTACTTCACCGACCTGAAGCTGAACAGCAACGCTTCTGACGATTTTGGCCGTCCCGCTAACCAGTGGAAGGTCAAGTCTGAGGAGATCGGCACCTATGCTGTCGCAGCCGACGCTACCTACACCAAGGACGTTGAGCTGGGCGACATCTACTCCGATCTGGGCCTGTCCAAGCGCAGTGTTCCTACCATCATCTCCAATGGCGTTGACCAGAACAACTCCTCTCTGGTTCTGTTCAAGGGCAACTCCACCAAGATCGGCACCGGCAATGGCGTTCTGACCGAGGCCTACTATGATGACGATGCTGAGACCGTTACCCTGGTCGAGATCGATACCTATGTTGGTCAGGTTGACCGCTCCGTGGCCGCTACCAAGTCCAAGGACGCTTACATTGTGATCTCTACCCAGACCGCGAAGCCCACTGGCGTTTCTGCCGGTACTCTGAACTATGAGACCGACGAGAAGTTCGAGGACGATGCCTATGTTCTGTACACTTACGCCGCTGGCGAGGTTCAGAGCGTTGTCGTTGCCGAGAAGGTCTCTGGTGATCTGAGCACCTACACTGTTGGCAAGA
Source organism: uncultured Oscillibacter sp. (assembly GCA_900550685.1). Taxonomy (GTDB): domain Bacteria; phylum Bacillota; class Clostridia; order Oscillospirales; family Oscillospiraceae; genus Oscillibacter. Next base: position 942 of record URTS01000033.1, read on the forward strand.
ACCTGACCGTGGCTGGCACCAAGTATGATTACTCCAAGAACAAGGTTGTTCCTGCCTCCTACAGCACCAAGAGCGACTATGATGTCTATCTGGACGCTTATGGTTATGCCATCTATGTGGATGAGCAGGAGTTCATCTCCAGCGACTATGCCTTCGTTCTGAACGCTGTTGGTGAGACTGCTCTGGTGAACAACAACCGCGCAGAGCTGCTGTTCACTGACGGTACGACCAAGAAGGTCGATACCAAGAAGGATTATTCTTCTACCGGCACCGATCTGATTGGCAACTTCGTCACCTATAAGGTGAAGGACGGCGAGTATGAGCTGAAGGCTGTTACCTCCACCATGCCCGTTGCCGCTAACGCGAACTTCGATCTGGATAGAGGCACTGCCAAGATTAAGCTGAATAACTCCGATGTCGTGTATGCCAACAGCAAGACCATCTTCCTGGTGAAGACCCTCGACAACCACAATGACGCAACCTATAAGGCCTACACCGGCATTGCCAATGTGCCCTCTGTTACCGCTGACGGCACGAACACTGTTTCTGCTCAGTACTACAAGAAGGGTACCGACTCCATGGTCACTCTGATGTACATCAATGCGGGCCACGCTGATGTGAGCACCTCTTCTAAGGACGTGACCTTCCTGGCTGGCAAGTCTGTCTCCGGCAAGATCACCGACTCCGATGATAACACCTTCTACACCTACAACGCTGTTGTCAACGGCACCATCACCACTGTCAAGGTGGATGCTAATACCAATGTTGCCTCTGTTATGAACCAGGGCACTCTGGTCAGCGGTGTTACGAATGCGCTGTTCAGCAATGCCAACATCAATGATGGCATTATCGAGGGTCTGACTGCTTACACCACCGACACCTCCAAGGATGTCTACAGCGCTTCTGCAACTGGTACTGTGAAGCTGTCCGGTGAGAACACCATCGGCTTCGGCACCACCACCAAGACCTACTTCAGCGTTGCCAGCGACTGCAAGGTGTTCTTCATCGATAACGATGGCGAGATCACCACTGGTTCCGTTTCCAGCATCGGCACCGACACGAACGACATTGCTCACTATGTTGTTGATGACGGCGAGCTGACCTACATCTTCGTCCAGAACGTTGATGATACCGCTACCGATCCCGGTGCCTCTACCAATGCCAACTACACTGCTGTTCTGACCAAGATCAATGGCAAGATCACCCTGACTGTGACCAGCGTTAACGGCTCTGCCGCTGAGGCTGTCACCGGCACCGTGACTACCACTGGCTCTGTGAACCTGACCAGCAACCTGGTTGGTGGCAACACTGCACTCTCCTCTGGTAAGTGGGTATACACCGAGGATATTGCCACTTCTTCTCTGAACTCCGTGACCTATACGGCTACGGTCAAGATCGGTGGCCAGACCATCGTTTCCAACACCATCATTGGCGGCTAATTCTCTCTGAGAATTACCCATCAAAGCTCATCTGAGTTGAGATAACAGAAGACCCGCTCCTTTCGGAGCGGGTCTTTTGCTCTTGACAGTTTTCTCTGCTTCGCTATAATCAAAATAAAAAAGGGCGCTGCGACAAGCGGTTAGTCCGGCATAGTGGATTTTGCTAAGAAATTCTTAGAAAACCGTCACCGGCCAGGGTGGCGGTTTTCACCTTTCATACGAATCGTGACCGTATATCCGAAGATATGTAGTGTGATCGTAATAGGCATATCAACCACCTCCTCTCGGAGATGGGACCAACCGCCTGCCGTTCGTGCAGCGCCTGATCGCATTTTACCAAAGTTCTCCATATTCCGCCAACAAAAGCCCCGCTTCGGTGCGGGGCTGTTGTTTTTAGGTCAATTCAGGCCTTGGCCGCCACGGCCAGGGCGCGGTAGATGTCCAGGATGCGTCCGAAAAGCGGGTGGTCCGGGGTCAGGCCGGTGTACAGGGCCAGGGCGCTTTCCGCGCCGTCGGTGCGGATCTTTGTTTGCAGTTCCACGCTCTGAGCGTCCTTCGGGCAGTCAAAGCGGAGGGCGGCAGCGGCACCGAAGAGGAGATGGTCCACCGGGAGGCCGTAGGAATAGGCCGTCAGCAGCGGCTTGATAAGCCGGTCTGCGGGGTCCAGCTTGCGGATGGGCTCCCGGCCCACCCGGACGTTCTCGTCCTCCAGATAGGGGTTCTGGTAGCGGCGGAAGGTTCGGTCGATATAGGCGTGGTGGGCGGCGGGATCAAAGGAGAACTGGCGGATCAGGCCCTCGCCGCTCTCGCAGATGGCGTGATAGACGATATTGCCGATGGCGGGGTCGCTGATGCTCTCCCGGATGGTGGTGTAGCCCTTGAGATCCTGATTTCCGACCGCAGCCAGCTGGCAGCCCGCAGCGCGGCGATGCTGGGGGCCATGGCAACGGGGATTTCACCGGAGGAGACGGCGGCCCGCATGGCCGGAAGCGGCCTGGAGCCGGTGCGGCCCGACGAGGCACACCGGGAGGCGTATGAGGCCATCTACCGGCGCTGGAAGCGGTATCACGACTGCCTGGCCCATGTGGAAAAATAAATGGCGGCGCAATCAGCTTTTTTCCAGAATTCTGCACCGCTTACGCAGCAGATGTGGTACAATGAAAGAAATCCCGGCCAGCCATCCGGGCCATTGAGCTTTCAAGAAAGGAACGATCATCATGCTGAATGTCAAGCTGTTCCAAATGGAGTCATTTCTTCCGGCGTCCTATGAGGAAAAACTAGCGCCCCGCATGCAGCTGGCCCATGAGCAGCTGCAAAACGGCACCGGCGCCGGAGGTTCGTTTACGGGCTGGGTCCACCTGCCCCGGGACTATGACAAGGAGGAGTTCCGGCGCATCCAGGCCGCCGCGGCCAAGATCCGGAAGGATTCCCAGGCCCTGGTGGTCATCGGCATCGGCGGTTCCTATCTGGGAGCCCGGGGCGTGATCGAGTGCCTCTGCTCCCCCAACTACAACCAGAAAAAGAAGGACACCCCCAACATCTACTTCATGGGCAACGGACTGTCCGCCGACGCTATGGAGGAGGTGCTGGAATTCCTGGACGGCGTTGACTTTTCCATCAATGTGATCTCCAAGTCCGGCACCACCACGGAGCCTGCCGTGGCCTTCCGGTTCTTCCGGGAGGTGCTGGAAAAGAAGTACGGCAGGGAGGAAGCCGGAAAGCGCATCTATGCCACCACGGACAAGGCCCGGGGGGCGCTGAAGACCCTGGCCGACGCAGAGGGCTGGGAGACCTTTGTGGTGCCTGACGCCGTGGGCGGCCGGTACTCCGTGCTCTCCGCCGTGGGCCTGCTGCCCATCGCGGTGGCGGGGATCTCCATTGAAGAACTGATGCAGGGCGCCGCGGACATGATGGAGGTCTGCGCCAACCCCTCCTTTGACTGCCCGGCCTGGCGGTATGCCGCCGCCCGGTATGAGCTTTACGAGGCCGGACGGGCCATCGAGGTGCTGGCCTGCTACGATCCCGCCTTCCGCTTTATGAGCGAGTGGTGGAAGCAGCTTTACGGCGAGAGCGAGGGCAAGGACGGCAAGGGCATTTTCCCCGCCAGCGTCGACTTTACCGCGGACCTGCACTCCATGGGCCAGTACATCCAGCAGGGGCGGCGCATCATGTTTGAAACGGTGGTCCGGCTGGGCAGTTCCCGCGCCCGGCTGACGGTCCCCAAGGATGCGCTGGACGGCGACGGACTGAATTTCCTGGCCGGCGCGGATATGGACTACATCCGGGACCGGGCCATGGAGGGGACGCTCCTGGCCCACACGGAGGGCGGCGTGCCCAACATCATCGTGGAGGCCGGGGGCAAAACGGCCAGAGACCTGGGCCGCCTGATCTACTTCTTTGAATATTCCTGCGGCCTGTCCGGCTACCTGCTGGGGGTGAACCCCTTTGACCAGCCCGGCGTGGAGGCCTATAAAAAGAATATGTTTGCCCTGCTGGGCAAGCCTGGCTATGAGGACCAGAAGGCCCGGTTGGAAGCTAAGCTGAAAGCGCAGCTTTGATCCCGGCCCGGCGGCCGATAAAAGATTTGATCTGAAATGCCATGACGGCATCGTCAACAACGCCGGTATCAACATCCCCCGCCTGCTGGTGGACGAAGGCCACCAGTATGAGCTGGACGAGGCCGTGTGGGACAAGGTGATGAATGTGAACCTGAAGGGCGTGTTCCTGTGCGCCCAGGCTGCGGCCCGGGAGATGGTCCGCCAGGGCTCCGGCGTCATTCTGAACATGTCTTCCGAATCCGGCCTGGAGGGCAGCGAGGGCCAGAGCGTTTACGCCGCCAGCAAGAACGCCGTCAACTCCCTGACCCGTTCCTGGGCCAAGGAGCTGGGCAAGAAGGGCGTCCGGGTGGTGGGCGTCGCCCCCGGCATCCTGGAGGCCACCGGCCTGCGGACCCTGGCCTATGAGACCGCGCTGGCCTACACCCGCGGCATCACCATTGAGCAGCTGCGGGAGGGCTATGCCAAGACCAGCACCACCCCCCTGGGCCGCTCCGGCAAGCTCACCGAGGTGGCCAACACTGTGGCCTTCCTGCTGAGCGACCGGGCAAGCTACATCCATGGCGTGACCATCAATGTGGCCGGCGGCAAGACCAGAGGCTAAAGCCCTGCCGGTCCACCCGGCGCGGAATAAAAGTCACGGAGGACTGCCGCAAGACAGTCCTCCGTCATTTTTGGCAGGGTCATGACGGAAATCTGAATTGGGAGAGATCACCATGAAACCACGTATGATTCTGACGGACCTGGACGGCACGCTGCTCCGGGATGACAAAAGCGTATCCCCGGCCGCCATGGCGGCGCTGCGCCGGGCCAGCGAGGCCGGGGCGGAGGCGGTGCTGGCCACGGGCCGCTTTTTCGCGGGCATTCCCCAGGAACTGCGGGACCTCCCCTTTCTGCGGTATTTCATCCTGATGAACGGCGCAAAGATCTATGACCGCCAGGAGGACCGGACGGTCTACCGGGCGGAGATCAGCCTGGAGGAGGGGGAGAAGATCTTCGACCTGATCCAGCCCATGGACGCCATGGTGGACTGCTACCAAAACGATATGGGACTGATCGACCAGAAATATTACCAGCGGCTGGACTATTACGTTACGGATCTGGCGTCCCGGACCATTGTGAAAAACAGCCGGACCCCCCAGGAGCATTTCCGGGAAGCGGTCCGGCAGGGGGGCACCATTCAGAAGATCCAGTGCTTTTTCCCCCATCTGGAACTGCGGCCTGGGGTCATGCAGAAGCTGGAGGAGCAGTTTCCCCACCTGAACCTGTCCTGCTCCCTGCCCGCCAACCTGGAGATCAACGCCCCCGGGGCCACCAAGGGGGACGCCCTGACGGAGCTTTGCCGGATGCTGGACATCCCGGTGGAGGAGACTGCCGCCTTCGGTGACGGCACCAACGACCTGTCCATGATCCGGACAGCGGGGACCGGCGTTGCCATGGCCAACGGCGACGCGGCGGTGCTGGCGGCGGCGGACCTGACGGCCCCTACGAACCAGGAGGACGGCGTTGCCCGGGTCCTGGGCCGCTGGTTCTGAAGCCTGTGCGGAGCGAAACCGGCGGCTCCGGCAAACTGTTTACAAAGGGGCGGCGCTGTGGTATATTTTTACGCGGCAGGTGCGCCAAATGCGTGGCGCGCCCTGCCGGGAAGCACGGCGCGTTTCCGCGAGGGACAGGACCTGCCCGCCCCGATGGGGGGGCGGAACGCCGCCGCTTTCTGCCCGGGCTTTCCAGGGATTTTTTGATTTTTTAGGAGGGTTCTCCATGAAAACTGCATTGGTCACCGGGGCCTCCCGGGGCATTGGCCGGGCTGTGGCCCGGGAACTGGCCCATCAGGGCTGGGCGGTCGGCATCAACTATCTGAACCGGGCGGATAAGGCCCGGGAACTGGTAGAAGAACTGACAGCAGCGGGCTGTCATGCCGCCATGTTCCAGGCCGATGTCGCGGACAGCGCCGCCGTGGCCGAGATGGTCCGGAAGCTGGGCGAGACCTTCAGCCCGGTAGAGTTGGTGGTGAACAACGCCGGTGTGTCGGGCCAGGGGTTGTTTCAGGATACCACTGACGAGATGTGGGACCGGTATCTGGCGGTGAATCTGAGCGGCGCCCGGAACACCATCAAGGCGGCCCTGCCCCACATGATCTCTGAGAAGCGGGGCTGCATCGTCAATATTTCCTCCATCTGGGGCCAGCGGGGCGCCAGCTGCGAGGTGGCCTACGCCTGCACCAAGGCGGGCATCATCGCCCTGACCCGGTCATTGGCTATGGAATTGGCCCCCTCCGGCATCCGGGTGAACTGCGTGGCTCCCGGCGTCATCAACACCGACATGGTGCAGGTACTGGGACAGGAGACCGTGGAGGAGCTGATCCGCGAGACGCCTCTGGGCCGCTTGGGAACACCCGAGGATATCGCCTATGCCGTGGCATTCTTCGCCTCGGAGCGGGCAGGCTTTATCACCGGTCAGGTCCTCACCGCCGACGGCGGCTTCATTGTGTGAGCATATGTAAATAAAAAGGACTGCCGCGCAGCGGCAGTCCTTTTTATCGTTCGCTGATCTCCCAGGTGTCCTGAAAAATCAGATCGTCCACATCGCCCATGGGCTTTTGCGGTTCCATATGCGTCCCCTCCTTGCAGAATATCAACTTACACAGTATATGCCGTTCCGGGTGCGGAATTGCACGAAACCGTGCACGGAACGGCCCACTTTTTTGCGCCGCCGTGGCGGCCAGCCTTTACAAACGGCGAAAAAATGTGTATAATACACTTAATTATGTGCAAATGCGAGGAAAATGACCATGGAACTGACACAAGGCGTCCGGTTTGACACGTTGGAGCTGTCGCCGGAGATCCTGCGCGCCCTGATGGAGCGCAATATTGTACAATCCACCCCGGTGCAGGCGGGCTGCATCCCCCCCATGCTGGCATGGCGGGACGTGATCGCCAAGGCCCCCACCGGCACCGGCAAGACCTTTGCCTACGGTATCCCCATTGTGGAGCATATCGACCCGGAGGACGAAAGTGTCCAGGCAGTGATTCTGGCCCCCACCCGGGAACTGGCCATCCAGATCACCGACGAGCTGCGGCTGCTCTACACCTATAAGCCCGGCATCCGGGCGGTGTGCCTGTACGGCGGCGCCCCCATCGGCCGCCAGATCGACGCCCTGAAAAAGCACCCCCAGATCGTGGTGGCCACGCCGGGGCGGCTCTCCGACCACATGAAGCGCCGCACCGTCCGGGTGGATACGGCGAAAACCGTGGTGCTGGACGAGGCGGACCGGATGCTGGATATGGGCTTTATCCACGATGTGACCCGGCTGCTGGACCGCATGGACAAGCGGAAGAACCTGGGCCTTTTCTCCGCCACCATCTCCCGGGAGGTCATGGACATCGCCTGGGTGTACCAGCGGGACGCGGAGGAGGTCACCGTCCGGGAGGACGAGCAGAACAAGCCGGACATCAAGCAGTTCCGCATGGATGTCAGCTACGACGGCAAGGCGGAGGCCATTGCCAGAATCCTGAACGAGACCGGCTTTGACCGCAGCATGGTGTTCTGCAACACCAAGGGCAACACGGAGCGGATCACCAAGTTTTTGCAGATGCGGGGCATCGATGCCCAGTGCATCCACGGCGACATTCCCCAGAAGAAGCGGGAGCAGGTGATGGACCTGTTCCGCAAGGGCAAGCTGCGGGTGTTTGTCTCCACCGATGTGGCGGCCCGGGGCATCGACGTGGACGATGTGGACATCGTATTCAACTGCGATATCCCCGACGAGAACCAGGACTATGTTCACCGGATCGGCCGTACCGGCCGGGCCAGACGGCAGGGCGTGGCCGTCAGCTTTGTGGCGGATTTCCCCTCCAAGATCCGGATGGACGACATCGCCAAGAATACCCGCAACGAGATCCTGCCGGTGAAATTTGACGAAAACGGCAAGCTGACCATGGCATGAGCCGTGAAGGAGCCTGTATGAAGCTTTGGAAACGAGGGCTGGCTCTGGTGCTGGCGGTGTCGGCCTGCTTCACCCTGCTGGCCGCCTGCGGCCAGGCGGAGCCGGTGGGGGACCAGCTGGCCCTGGCGGTCTGCATCGGGGAGACCCCTGCCACCTACGACCCCATTTATGCGGAGGAGCCCGGAGAGCAGTCCATCCTGAACCACCTGTATGAAAACCTGATGCGGCTGGAGCAGGACGAAAACGGCCAAACCGTTGCCGTGAACGGCGCGGCCCGGAGCGTGGACGTGAAGGAAAATGCCGACGGCACCGTGACCTACACCTTCCGCCTCCGGGGCGGAAAGTGGTCCGACGGCGTGGAAGTGAAGGCCGGCGATTTCGTATACGCCTGGCAGCGGCTGGCGGACCCCGCCACCGGTTCTGCCTACGCGCCGCTGCTGTCCATCGTCAGCGGCTACGACGCGGCCCGCTCCAGCGGCGACATGAGCCAGCTGGCGGTGACGGCCAAGAACAGCACCACCCTGGTGGTGACGCTGAACGGCCAGTACGACTGGTTCTTGCGGGAGGTGTGCACCTCCATCGCCACCATGCCCCTGCGGCAGGATGTGGTCCAGCGGCTGAAGCAGAAGGCGGACGAGGCCAACGCGGCCCTGCCGGAAGGGGAGGTTGTGAACCGCTGGTGGTCCGACCCCACCCAGCTGGTGACCAACGGCCCCTATGTGGCCAGCGCCGGGGAGGAGACCTCCCTGACCCTGACGGAAAACACCGCTTACGGCAAGAAACTCACCGGCCCCACGGAGCTGACCTTCCGCTTTGGTGACAACGCCGCCGCCCAGATCCTCTACGACCAGGGCGTGGTGGACGTGGTCTGGCCCCTGACCGAGGAGCAGATGGCGGAACAGAAGGCGGAGAATGAGGACTGGCAGGCAGACCCGGTGCTGGAGACCTATTCGGTGCTCTTCAACTGCGGCAAGCTGGAGGATGAGCAGATCCGCAAGGCGCTGAGCCTGGCCATTGACCGGGATGCCCTGACGGAGCTGGTAGGCGTCACCGCCCAGGCGGCCACGGGACTGGTGCCCCCCGGCGTACCGGAGGGGGAGGCGGATTTCCGCACCACCGGCGGCGACCTGCTGGATAACGACGGCGGCACCTATGAGATCCGCTGCCAGGAGGCGGTGGAGCTGATGCAGGAGGCCGGCTATGACCGGGGCAGCGACCTGAGCGCGGAACTGGGCACCCTGGAATACCTGTATGTGGACGAGGGGACCAATGCCGCCGTGGCATCGGCCCTGTGCGGCATGTGGAACCAGTGCCTGGGACTGAATGTGACCCCCAGGGCCGTGGAAAAAACGGAGCTGATGACGGCCCTCCGCAGCGGCAGCTACACCCTGGCCGGTCTGGGGCTGGACGCCGTGTGCAATGACGCGGAGTGCTTCCTCATGGACTGGACCACCGGCAACGCGGACAACTACCTCCACTATGAAAACAGCGCCTACGACACCCTCATGTCCATCATCGCCAGCGCCAAGGACGGTACCGCCCGGATGGGCTGTCTCCACGACGCGGAGGACCTGATCCTGGAGATCGACTGCGCGCTGGCACCCCTCTACACCACCGGCACCGCCTGGCAGCTGCGGGACACCTACCAGGGCGGTTTCCGGGACCCGCGGGGTTGGTTCGATTTCCGGAGCGTGTACCTGAAGCCTGTCACCGTCCAGTAATACACTATTATAATAAAGAAGCGGAAGGCATAGCCTTCCACTTCTTTTTCTATTTCCGGTGCCGCCGGGCGGTGGAGGAGCCGATTCCCAGCTCCATCCGGTACTTGGCCACGGTCCGCCGGGCCAGGGGGATGCCCTCCTGTTCCAGCAGCTGGCAGAGGATCTGGTCGCTGAGGGGATGGGCGGGGTCCTCGTCCTTCAGGTGCAGCAGCAGCCGCTGCTTCACCGCCTGGCGGGACATGCCCTGGCGGCCTACCGCCCGGCTGAAAAAGTACCGCAGGGGGTAGGTGCCCTGGCGGCACTGAAGATACTTGTCCCGCACCGCCCGGGAGACGGTGGAAGGGTGCAGCTCTAGTGCCTCCGCCAGGGAGGACAGGTTCATGGGGGTCAGCTCCGTAGTAGCCCCTTCAAAAAAGGAATGCTGGGCATCCAGAATGGCCTGGGCGCAGCGGCGCAGGGTGCCGCCCCGGCGTTCCAGGCTTTCCAGCAGCCACTTGGTCTGCCGCAGCTTTTCCTTTAAGTAGGTGCGGGTCTCCGGGTCGTCGCTGGCCTTGGCCATGTCGCTGTAGTAGGGGTTGACGGTGATCCTGGGCATGTAGTATTCGTTCAGCATGACCCGCAGTTCTCCGTCCAGCTCCACAACGAACACGTCGGGCCGGGCGTAAATGGTGGGCTCCGCAGGCTGAAAGGCCTGGCCGGGATGGGGGTCCAGGGCGGCAATGGCTTTTTCCGCCGCTTGGATCTCCGCCGTGGTGATGCCCAGGGCCTTGGAGATGGGGCCGTAGTGCTTCCGGCTCAGCTCCGTCAGGAACCGGGCGGCGATGTCCATGGCGTAGGGAACGGTTTTCTTCTGGCGGCTCAGCTGTAATACCAGACATTCCGCCAGGTTCCGGGCGCCTACGCCGGCAGGCTCCAGGGATTGGACAATGTCCAGAGCCTGATCCACCATGGCCTGGGGAATTTTCATCTCCGTCAGGCCGTCCAGGTCCTCCTGGGCCAGGTAGCCGTCCTCGTCCACCATCTCCGCCATGTATTTTGTCAGGGCCAGCAGCGGCTTGGACAGCCGCTTCCGCTCCAGCTGGTCGGCCAGAAATGCGGACAGGCTGTCCAGTTCCTTGTCCAGGGCCCCCGGTTCCATGGCGGAGCCCTCCTCATGGGTGAAGGAGGAGCCGAAGTTCCCGGCATCCAGCCAGCTGGCCTTCTGCCGCAGTTCCGCGTAGGAGGCCCGGAGGTCCGGGGCGTCGCTGAGTTCCAGGGTGGGGTTTTCCTCAGACAGCTTTCCCAGGTAGTCCAGAAGCTCCTGGGAGTTCATCTGCAGAACTTCCATGGATTGCAGCAGCTGGGGCGTCAGCTTCAGCTCCTGCCGCAGTTCTGTTTTTAAAGAAACCAGGCTCACGGGGACCTCACTCCTTTCTGCCTCCCACGTACTTGGCGATCTTCCGGGCGGCGGTGGCCTGGGAGATGCCCAGATCCTTGGCCACCGCCACGGTGGTGCGGCAGCGGCGGTAGGATTCCCGGATGATCTGCCCCTCGTAGGCGTTCATCCGCTCTTCCAGGGTCCCGGCGATGGAGGGTGAGGCTTCCGCAGCGTGCGCGCCGTAGTCCGGAGGAAGGGCCGTGGTGTCCAGAATGGGGTCCTGGGAGGTGATGACCAGCCGCTCCATCAGGTTTTCCAGCTGGCGGACGTTGCCAGGCCAGCTGAACTGCTCCAGAAAGGACACGAACCGGGGACTGAGGGTCAGCTGCTTGCCGTATTCCCGGCAGAAGCGCTCCAAAAACTGGTAGGCCAGGGGGAGAATGTCCTCCGGACGCTGCCGTAGGGGCGGGATGTGGACCCGGATGACGTTCAGCCGGTAGAAAAGGTCGGAGCGGAACAGTCCCCGCTGCACCTCCTCCTCCAGATTGCGGTTGGTGGCCACGATGAGCCGGAAGTCCAGCTCGATGCGCCGGTTGCTGGACAGGCGCTCGATGGTCTTTTCCTGGATCAGCTGCAATAGCTTGGATTGGATATGGTGGGGCAGTTCGCCGATCTCGTCCAGAAACAGCGTGCCGTGGTTGGCCAGTTCGATCTTGCCGATCTTGCCGCCGGAGGCCGCGCCGGTGAACGCGCCCTTTTCATAGCCGAACAATTCGGATTCGATCAGGTTTTCATGGAGCACAGCGCAGTTGACCTCGATAAAGGGGCCGTTGGCCCGGTTGCTTATGGCGTGAATGGCCTTGGCCACGGCGCTTTTGCCCACGCCGGTCTCCCCGGTAATGAGAATGTTGGCCTTGGTGTTGGCGGTGTTCTGGATCAGGGTCCACAGCCGCTGCATGGCATTGCTCTTGACTACCAGGTTCGTGGCGGTGGCCCGGAGGCGCAGCTCCGCGATCTCCTGGGAGTACTGCTGCAGGGAGTCCTGCAGGTGGCGGTAGTTCTGGTGGATGGCGTTGATCTGCTCCATGGACACCGTGTTGAAGCAGACGGCGTATTTCAGCACGCCGTTGTTGTCGAACAGGGGGATGCCCACGGTCATCACATTTTTGTGGGTGTAGTTGATGGTCTGGGTGGTGGTGATCTTCTTTTTCTGCCGGATGACCTCCGCTGTGACGCAGGGGGTGAACACACCGGCGGTCTCCAGGTCAAAGGCGGATTTGCCTACAATGGAGTCATGGGCAAAGCCGAAGTTCTGCTCATAGGTTTCACTGACCCGGAGAATGGTGCCGTCGGCGTCCGAGAGCATCATATCGTCCGCCAGGACCAGGTTGTTTTTGGGATTGATGATGTCCAGCAGGCCTTTGAGGTTGATGTCGTCATCAAAGATTTGGGGCAGGGGAGAGGAGTTGGGCATGGGACACCTCCGAAAGAAAATCTATTCATTTCTGATTATAGCATATTCAAAAACGAATAGAAAGGGAAATTAGACGAATTTTCCCGGTTGATTTTCACAGAAAACGAACGCTCTTTTTGATGTTCTACAAAAACCCGGGACCGAAGGCCGTGCAAAGCTCAGCGGATGCCTATTCAATTTTGAATAGGCCGGGGAAGAGCGGCCGGGATCAGCGGAAAATCCCGGAAAATGTGTTGGGGAAAACGGTCAAAATACGCAGATATTCGACTTTTCTTTTATGAAAACTGCTGCATGAAAATTGGCATGCAGTTTGCTATAATATTGAACGTATCGCTGCGTATACACGACGGATATCGTCCTGCATCCGCAGTGTGATACCGAATTCGCATGGGCAATGCATTTAATGAGGAGGAAACCATTTATGTATCAGACCATTCGTTACGAAAAGCAGGAGAACATTGGTATTCTGACCATCAACCGTCCCGAAGCGCTGAACGCGCTGAATTCCGCCGTCATCGGCGACCTGGAGCAGGCCATCACCGAGGTGGAGAAGGACGCCGGACTGGGCGCTCTCATCATCACCGGCGAGGGCCGTTCCTTTGTGGCCGGCGCCGACATCGGCGAGCAGCTTCCCATGGATGTGGCCAGCGGCCGCAAGTGGGGCCAGCGGGGCAGCGCGCTGTTCCGCCGCATCGAAAAGCTGGAGATCCCCACCATCGCCGCTGTCAACGGCTTTGCTCTGGGCGGCGGCTGCGAGCTGGCCATGAGCTGCGACATTATTCTGGCTGCCGGTCCCAACGCTGAGGGCAAGGGCGGCGCAAAGTTCGGCCAGCCCGAGGTGGGCCTGGGCATCACCCCCGGCTTCTCCGGCACCCAGCGTCTGCCCCGCCGCGTGGGCATCGCCAAGGCCAAGGAGCTGATCTTCTCCGGTAAGATCATCGGCGCTGCCGAGGCTGAGAAGATCGGCCTGGTCAACGCCGTGTACGCTCCCGAGGAACTGATCCCCGGCGCCATCGCTATGGCCAAGTCCTTCACCGTCAACGCCCCCATCGCCGTGAAGTATTCCAAGGCCTGCATCGACCGCGGCATGCAGATGGATATTGACGACGGCATCGCTCTGGAGAACGAACTGTTCGCCATGTGCTTTGCCACCGCCGACCAGAAAGAGGGCATGAGCGCCTTCGTTGAAAAGCGCAAGGAAAAGCACTTCCAGAATAAGTAAGGCAGCCCAAAGGGCAGAGCTTCTCTAATTTCTGACAAAAGAGGAAGTGCAGAATGAAAAAAGTGCGTGTCATCACTGCTGAGGAAGCAGCCTTGATGGTCAAGGACGGCGACACGGTCACAACTGGCGGCTTCGTCAGCTGTGCCTGTCCGGAGGCATTGACCAAGGCTTTGGAAAACCGCTTTTTGGAGACTGGCCATCCCCGGGACCTGACGCTGTTCTTTGCAGCCGGTCAGGGCCACCGGGACGGCACCGGCGGCGACCGCTTCGGCCATGAGGGCATGTGCAAGCGCGTGGTGGGCGGCCATTGGGACCGCGCCGCCAAGCTGGGTGAACTGGCTCTGACCAACAAAGTGGAGGCATATAACCTGCCCCAGGGCGTGATCACCCATATGTACCGGGATATCGCCGCCCATAACATCGGCACCATCACCCACGTGGGCCTGAACACCTTCGTTGACCCCCGTCACGGCGGCGGCAAGCTCAACGAGCGCACCAAGGAAGACCTGGTGAAGCTGGTGAACATTGAGGGTGAGGAACGCCTGCTGTACAAGCCCATCCCCATCGATGTGTGCCTGGTCCGCGGCTCCTATGCCGATGAATACGGGAACTGCACCGTTCACCGTGAGATCGGCCCTCTGGACGTTACCGCCCAATGCCAGGCCACCAAGAATTCCGGCGGCATCGTCATCGTCCAGGTGGAGAAGCTCCTCCAGGGCGGGACCCTGGACCCCCGCCTGGTGAAGATCCCCGGCATCTATGTGGACGCCATCGTTGTGGGCGCTCCCGAGGACAACAACCAGTGCCTGGGCATGGCCTATGACGGGGCTCTCTCCGGCGAGTTCCGCATCCCCATGGACGATATCCCCCCCATCCCCATGGACGCCAAGAAGGTCATCGCCCGCCGCGCCGCTATGGAACTGCCCCAGGACGCCATCGTGAACCTGGGCACCGGCGCTCCGGAGAAGATCGCCAGCGTCTGTGCCGAGGAGGGCATCTCCGACAAGATGACCCTGACCGTGGAAGCCGGTTCCGTTGCCGGTGTGCCTTATGGCGGCACCCAGTTCGGCGGCGCTGCCAACTCCATGGCCATTCTGGACCAAAACGTCCAGTTCGACTTCTATCAGGGCGGCGGCCTGGATGTGGCCTTCCTGGGCCTGACTGAGACCGCCCCCAACGGCGACCTGAACGTCTCCAAGTTCGGTACCCGCCTGGCGGGTGCCGGCGGCTTCATCGACATCACCCAGAACGCCAAGAAGGTCGTCTACTGCGGCACCTTCACCGCCAAGGGCCTGAAGACCGAGTGCAGAGACGGCAAGCTGGTCATCACCCAGGAGGGTGCCAAGAAGAAGT
>URTS01000034.1 GCA_900550685.1 uncultured Oscillibacter sp.
CGGCAGCACGCGGTGCAGAAATTCGCTCTCCTGCGCGGCCTGCACGGCCTCCTCCGTCCGGGCCAGGGCATCCTCGGCATATTCGTTGGCCACCTGGCACAGCTGGCGGGAGCGGTCCTCGGCATCGGCGATGATCTTCCGGGCCTTCTCCTTGGCGGCGTAGAGCACCTCGCTGTCAGAGACCTTGCTCTTGGCTTCCAGGTCCGCCTGGCGCATCATGCGCTCCACGTCCCGCTTGGCCTCGTCCACGAATTTTTCCCGAGCGGCCAACAGCTCCTGGGCCCGCTTCAGCTCCACAGGCAACTGGCTGCGCAGCTCGTCCAGCAGATCCAGGATCTCGTCCCGGTCCACCATGCTCAGGTTGGGTTTCAGGGCGGGGGACTTGGCATCCTCTACCCGCTCATACAGCATATCGATCAAACGGTTGACGTCATTTTCGGCCATAGCGCACACTCCTTTATCGTTTTTCGGTCCAGTCCCGGATCAGGGGCAGGATCGCCTTGGGCAAATATTTTTCCAGGGGCTGGTGGTAATGGATCATCTCCCGGGCCACCGTGGAGCTGAGATACACGTAAGCCGGGTCCGCCGGCAGCAGCAATGTCTCCAATCCCGGATGCAGGCCCCGGTTCACCATGGCCTGCTGATACTCCGTGTCAAAATCCCCGGCGCTTCGGATGCCCCGGACAATGGCGGTGGCCTTCCGCTCCGCCGCGTAGTCGGACAGCAGTCCGTCATACAGCTCCGCCGTCACATTGGACAGCTCCAAAACCGCCGCCTCCACCAGCTTCAGCTTCTGGGCCGGGGTGAACATCTGGCCCTTCTTCTCCGCGTTGGGGCTGACACAAACATACACCTGGTCAAAGCAGGCCGCCGTCCGGCGGATGATATCCATGTGCCCCAGGGTAATGGGGTCAAAGCTCCCGGAGCAGACTGCGATCCTCATGCCTCCGCCTCCCCGTCTCCGTCCCGGTGGTAGATGGTGACGGCGATCTTCCCGTAGCGGTAGGTGCGGCCCATACGGTAGGGTGTGGACAGGGCGGGAAGGGCCTTGTCCACCGGGTGCTCCGCGATCATCATGCCGTGAACGCTCAGAAGATCGTGGCGGGCAATATGGGCAATGGCGGTTTCCAGCAGGTCCGTCTGGTAAGGCGGGTCCAGAAACACCAGGTCGTACTTCTCCCGGACGGATTTCAGGAACTCCATGGAATCCCCGGCCACCACCCGGGCCCGGTCCGTCAGATTGCAGAGCTTCAGGTTCTCTTTGGCCAGAGACACGGCGTCCGGCCGCCGGTCCACAAACACGGCGGATGCCGCTCCCCGGCTGAGGCACTCGATGCCCAGCTGGCCGGTGCCGGCAAACAGGTCCAGGACCTTCCGGCCCTCAATATCAAACTGCAGGACATTGAACAGCCCTTCCTTCACCCGGTCAGTGGTGGGGCGGGTCTCCATCCCCTCTAATTCCTTCAGGCGGCGGCCCCGAGCGGAGCCGGTGATGACGCGCATGGCGAGATCCTCCTCAGCATGCCGGTCAGGTCCCGCCGCGCCCAGGCGCGGCACGCCGCCGGGACGGCCCCAAGTGGGTTTTCCGTTCCGGCATCCGGTGGCTTGACCGACAGAGTTATCGTAATCGTCTTTTCATTTTACGGCAAAAGGTGCTTTATTTCAATAGTTTTTCCGCAAATCAGCCGGAAACCGGAGCAGGATTTCTCCCTCTCCGGTCCGTTTTTTTGTGGAATCCGCCAGCATTTCCCGCCGTTTCCGGTGTTCAATAGCTGCTGATGTCCAGGCTTTCGTCGTCGGCGCCCTTTTCGATCTTCCGGATCTCCACCGTGTATTTCAGGTCCGGACTGACGGTGACCTGCACCCGGTCCCCCGCCTTATGGCCCATGAGGGCCCGTCCCACCGGGGACTCCTTGCTGATGAGGCCCTTCAGGGCGTCCTGCCGCAGGGTAGTGACAATGCGGACGGTCATCTCCTTCTTCACCATCTCATTGTAAATCGTCACCGTGTCAAACAGGCTCACAGTGTCCGCCGTCTCCTTCACCTCAATGACCTTGGCGGTGCGGATCATCCGCTCCAGATAGCGGATGCGGCTGTCGTTCCGGTTTTTGGCCTGCTTGGCACATTTATATTCGTAGTTCTCGCTGAGATCCCCGAAGGCCCGGGCGGTCTGCACTTCCTCGATCAGCTGGGGACGCAGTTCCCGGACCCGGTAGTCGATCTCCTCCTGCATTTTGCGGATATCGACCTCCGTCAGCTCATCGTACATGATGATTCCCCCATTCCGGTTTCTTTGATTTCTCACGCAGTATAGCACAAAATCCCCTTGGGAACAAGATTTCCGGCAGGACTTTTCCCGCTCAAAAGCGGGACGGCGCATAGCACCGCCCCGCCGTGTTCAGCAGAAGGTCCGGCGACCCAGGCTCCGTTCCAGCAGGCCCATCACCTGCTCCGCGTGGCGGTACTCGTCGGCGCTGAGCTCGTTCATAAGCTTTGCCAGGCAGATATCCGCCGTACCGTCCGCCGTCCGGGCATAGTTCAGCCCGCCGCAGGCCTCTTCGTGGTAGCACTGCCGCAGCGCTTCGCACCAGTCCCCCAGGTCCAGCTGCCCCCGGACCACATTTGGCCGGTAGCACTGGCCGGTGATGAGATACCGGGCCGCCAGCAACCGCCGGGCGTGGCCCCCCTCTTCCTCCGCTATGTCCCGCAGAGTCTGCCTCGCCCAGGCCGGAGCCTGCCGGGACAATGCCAGATACCGCCGCCGGTCCTCCAGTTCCTCTTCAATGTACCCCTCCAGCACCGCCAGCAGCTCCGCCGCCTCGGTACCCATGCAGCAGGGATTCGGCTCCGCGCCGGGCAGCTGGCTCTCCTGGGCGGCGGTCAGGCCGCCGGACTGCTGCGCAAAGGCCGCAGGCGCCGCCGGATACGGTTCCAGGCCCGGATTCACCCGCCGCCAGAGCTGATCGTGCTGCCGGAAATCGTACACTGCAGGGCCGTGGAGATTTTGTTCCATGGGATCCCCTCCTTTTCCATCCAGCCTATGCAAAAGGTAGGAAAAAGTTCCTGTTTTAACAGAAATACCCACAAAATCTTTGACAACCGCCCGCAAATATGCTATTGTGAAACGGCAGGCGGATTTTGAGCGGTTTCGCCTGTTTTCTGTTGCTTTTGCAGCCGATATTTTCTTTGTGATCCGGTATACTACTAATAAAAACAGGAAATTTTTCCTTTCCCCATAAAGGAGGACATTTCATGCTGGAATTGAAGCATATCAGCTATTCCGTTCAGGAGGCCAACGAGACCCTGGGCATCCTGAAGGATATCTCTCTCACCATCGATGACCACAGGCTGGTGGTATTCACCGGCCCCAACGGCGGCGGCAAAACCACTCTGGCCAAGATCATCATGGGCCTGGTGACCCCCACCGAGGGTCAGATCCTCTGGAACGGCCAGGACGTCACCCACATGAGCATCACGGAGCGGGCCAAGCTTGGCATCAGCTACGGCTTCCAGCAGCCCCCCCGGTTCAAGGGCCTCACCGTCCGGGACCTGCTGACCATCGCCTCCGGCGACGAAAAGCTCACCAAGGACAAGTGCTGCCAGTACCTGACCCGGGTGGGCCTGTGCGCCAACGACTATCTGGACCGGGAGGTAGACGTATCCCTCTCCGGCGGCGAGGTCAAGCGCATTGAGATCGCCTCCATCCTGGCCCGGAACAGCCAGCTGATGATCTTTGACGAACCGGAGGCGGGCATTGATCTGTGGTCCTTCGCCCGGCTGACGGAGACCTTTGAGCAGATTCACCGCCAGGGCACCGCCACCATGATCATCATTTCCCACCAGGAGCGGATCATCTCCCTGGCGGACGAGGTCATCGTGGTGGGCGACGGTTCCATCCGCCACCGGGGCTCCGCGGCGGAGATCCTGCCCCAGATTCTGTCTGACACGCTGGGCGGCTGCCCGGTACTGAGCAAGGAGGTGCACGCCTGATGATGGACACACAGGTAGACCGGGAACTGCTGGAAAAGATTGCAGACCTGGTGGGCAAGCCCGTGGGGGCTTTCAACATCCGGAAGGACACCGGCTGCGATGGGCGGCAGTCCACGGAGCACATTGAGATCACCGGCAAGACCGACGGCAAATCCGGCATCGACATCCGGGTGAAGGACGGCACGGTGGGCGAAACCTGCCACATTCCCGTCATCATCACCAAGCCTGGCATCCAGGAACTGGTGTACAACGACTTCTATATCGGCGAGAACTGCAATGTGAACATCGTGGCCGGCTGCGGCATCCACAACTGCGGTGCCGAGGCCAGCCGCCACGACGGCGTTCATACCTTCTATGTGGGCAAGCACTCCCACGTGAAGTACACCGAGAAGCACTACGGCGAGGGGGACGGCACCGGCGGGAAGATCATGAACCCCCAGACCATCGTATATCTGGAGGAGGGGGCCTCCATTCAGATGGAGACCGTCCAGATCCGGGGCATCGACTCCACCAAGCGGGAAACCAAGATCGTCTGCGGCAAGGACGCCGAGGCGGTGGTCACCGAGCGGCTCATGACCCACGGTGACCAGGTGGCCGAGAGCGACATGGAGATCGTTCTGGACGGCGAGGGCTCCCGGGGCCGGGTCATCTCCCGGTCCGTGGCCAAGAACACCTCCCATCAGACCTTCTATCCCAAGATGGTGGGCAACGCCGCCTGCTTCGGCCATGTCCAGTGCGACTCCATCATCATGGACGAAGCCCATATCCAGTCCATCCCCGCCATCGTGGCCAACTGCACGGAGGCCCAGCTGATCCATGAGGCCGCCATCGGCAAGATCGCCGGGGATCAGCTTTTGAAGCTGGAAACCCTGGGGCTCACCCCGGAGGAAGCCGAGGAATGCATCCTGAAAGGCTTCCTGGCCTGATTTTCCCAAACAGCAGAACAAGCGGACAGCGTTGCTGTCCGCTTGTTTTTTACAGATCCTTCATGTAAAAATGATCCATGGTCCCATGAACGACTCCGCCGGGCTTTTCGATCCTGCGGAACCCCATCTTCTCATACAGCTTCATGGCAATTGCAAAATTGGTGTGGGTCTCCAGGTACAGATGCCGGTACCCGGCCGAACGGGCCCAGTTCTCCGCAGCCGCCGCCAGTTCTTTTCCATAGCCCTTCCCCTTGGCGGAATCATCCAGATACAGCTTTTGCAGTTCCGCGCAGTCCCGGATTCCGTCAAACTCCGCAATACCGGTGCCGCCGACGATCTGCCCATCCTCTTCCAGCCCCACAAAATATGCTCTCCGTTCCGGTCTGCGGCTATAAAACGCACTCAGATGGTCCAGCTCCGGGTCAAAATATGCCGTGCCGGGAATATTCAGATGAAGCCGCTTCAGATTGGCGCGGATGATTTCTGCGATCCGCCCATCGTCGGCAACTTCTATTTTTCTATAGCGCAGCACAAAAAACGCCTCCTCACTCATTTCCAACGGGTCCGCCGCATCACTTGAAATTCTTGGGGCTGGTGTGGAAGGTGCTCTGGAAGGCCCGGAGGAAGGTGGAGTACTCTGGAAAGCCCGCCTGCTCCGCCGCCTTCATCACCGGAACGCCCTCCCGGATCAGCTCCCCTGCCCGCAAGAGCCGCTTCTGTACCGTGTACTGGTGAACGGTGTAGCCTGTGACCTCCTTGAACCGGTGCATCAGGTAGTACCGGCTGATGAAGAACCGGCCCGCCAGGGCGTCTACCGAGAGATCCCCGTCCAGATGTCCGGCAATGTAGCGGAGGATCTCCTCCATTTTGGGGTCCAGGCGGTAGCTATCCTTTTCCTCCGGGGCGGTGTTGGCCCGGAGGAAGTCCCGGTTCACGTGGATCAGCAGCTGCTGGCACAGGGTGTCCGCCATACGGCGGGCGCCGAACTCCTGGGACCGGAGGGCCTCCTCCAGTTGCTGGATGGCCCGGGCATAGCCCAGCCGCCCCTCCTCCGCCGTCCGCAGCAGATGAAAGCCCCCCTCCCGGCTGCGGTCAAAGCAGGCGTCCAGGGGTTCGCCGGGGTCGGACCGGGCCTCCAGCCAATCCCGGCCCAGCCACAGCACCGCCCGCTCATAGGGCTCCGAGGCGTCGATGATGGGCCGGTGGATCATATTGTGCTGCACCAGCACAATGTCCCAGGGCTGCAAGAAATAGGTGACGCCCTCCACCACATAGGCCACCTTTCCCCCCAGGAAAAACACCAGCTTGTCAAACTCATGGTAGTGGTAGTCGATCCGCTGGGCCAGGGAATCCTTCAGATGTACTAAGCGGAAATCCTGTTCCAGGTATCCCCGTTTTCCAATTTCGCTGCGGTCCAGCATCGCTGCCACCCCTTTCCTTTTGTTGGGCTTATTTTACCGCACCATTTGCCGTCTTTCAATAAAAAGATGGGCTTTCCATGTAAAAGCTGTGATGGATTTTCCCCGGTTCTCTATGCAATTCATCAAAACTTCCTACCTTGAATCCGCCCCCGTGCTCTGGTATAATAATTTTAATTATACGCAATGCGGGAGGAATCTATCATGAGCTATGCCGATCAGGTCTTTATGCAGAATATCCGGGAGATCCTGGACCACGGCGTCTGGGACACCGACCAGAACGTCCGCCCCCGCTGGGAGGACGGCTCCCCCGCCCACACCATCAAGAAGTTCGGCATCGTCAACCGGTATGACCTCCAGAAGGAGTTTCCTATCCTCACCATTCGCCGCACCTACTGGAAAACGGCGGTGGACGAGCTGCTGTGGATCTGGCAGAAGAAATCCAACAATGTCCACGACCTCAACGCCAAGATCTGGGACCAGTGGGCGGATGAGACCGGCTCCATCGGCAAGGCCTACGGCTACCAGCTGGGCGTGAAGCACCACTATCCCGAAGGGGATATGGACCAGGTGGACCGGGTGCTCTACGACCTGAAGCATAACCCCGCCAGCCGCCGAATCCTGACCAATATCTACAACTTCGCGGACCTCTCCGAGATGCACCTCTACCCCTGCGCCTATTCCATGACCTTCAACGTCTCCGGCAATGTGCTCAACGCCATTTTGAACCAGCGGAGCCAGGACATGCTGGCCGCCAACAACTGGAACGTGGTACAGTATGCCGTTCTGGTGCACATGTTTGCCCAGGTCAGCGGCCTGGTCCCCGGTGAGCTGGTCCACGTGATCGCCGACGCCCATATCTATGACCGGCACGTGCCTATCGTGGAGAAAATGCTGACCCAGGCCCCTGCCCCCGCCCCGAAATTCATCATGGACCCCTCCGTGACGGATTTTTATGATTTCACCCGGAACAGCTTTACCATGGAGGGCTACACCCCCGCACCCTTCGAGGACAAGATCCCCATTGCCATTTAAGGAGGAGCCATGAACGCCATCGTTGTCGCAGACCGGAACTGGGCCATTGGCCGGAACAACGGCCTGCTGTTCTCCCTGCCGGGGGACATGAAGCATTTCCGAACGCTGACTTCCGGCGGTACGGTCATCATGGGCCGCCGGACCCTGGACTCCTTCCCCGGCGGCAGGCCCCTGCCCAAACGGCGGAACATTGTCATCACCCGGGACCCGGACTTTTGCCGGGAGGGCTGTGAAATCGTGCATCATCCGGAGGAAGCTCTGGCACTGGCGGGGGACGGCGATGATGTATGGCTCATCGGCGGCGGCAGCATTTACGCCGCCTTGCTGGACCGGTGCCTCCGGGCCTGCGTTACCCAGGTGGACACCGCCGCCCCGGAGGCCGACGTTTTCTTCCCGAATCTGGACGCCCTGCCGGCGTGGGCAGTGGAACACACCGGGGAGCCCATCACGGAAAACGGCCTTACCTACCGGTTTGTAAACTATATCCGCAGATAAAAAAGCGTGGACAAAAGTTACCCACGCATAAGGACAACATAAGCATCGTTCAGGGCAAAGCAAATCCGGAGCGCATACCAGTTCAGTATGTGCTCCGGATTTTTCGTGCTCAATAGTTCAGGCAAACTACATATCGCTTACTTCAAGCAGCGATACAGGAACGTGACAATCTGAGCACGGGTGCAGCCGTTATTGGGGCTGAACGTGGTAGCGGACGTGCCGTTGGTCACGCCATTCTCCACTGCCCATGCCACAGCGTCAGCGCAGAAGGAATCAGCCGCCACATCGGTAAAGCCGTTGACCGCGCTGGGAGCCGTCCCCAACGCACGGTGCAGGAATGTTACACTCTGCCCACGGGTGCAGGTATTGTTGACTCCGAAGGTACCATCCGCCATGCCGTTGGTAATGCCGTTCTCCAGCGCCCATGCCACAGCGTTATAGCAGTAGCTACCGGGAATCACATCTGTGGGAACCGCAGCCGCGCCCTTGGGCGCGGGAGAACCGGCGGCACGCCACAGGAACGTGACAATCTGCCCACGGGTGCAAGAATCGTTGGAACCGAACAGACCGTTATCCTTGCCGTTAGTAATGCCATTCTTCACAGCCCATTCCACAGCCTCGGCATAGTAGGCATCGGAAGGAACATCCGCAAAGATGGCCATCTGGGCTTCCATGAACTCAGCGGAAACAGTGACTTTGGATGCAGGCATGGTGAAGGTGTACTTGCCATTGCCCTTGTCGATCAGCTTCACAGTATTGCCGCTGGCGTCCTTCACGGTAATGGTGTCCAGCTCGTAGCCTTTGTCAGGGGTGACGGTGACGGTCACGCGGTCGCCCTTGGAGGCATTCTTGGGAGAAACGGTCACATCGCCGTTCTTCGCGCTGGGGACGGACACGGCGTAACTGCTGCCGGAAGAGCCGGAGGAGGAACCGCCGCCGGAAGACGTCTTCGCAGTCGATACGCTCAATACCTGCGTGTCGCTGCGTCCAACCGGACTAACAGCCGCAATCCGCAGCGTGTACGCGGTATTGGCACTCAAGCTTGTCAGCGTCATGCTGCCAGCCGCTGCGTCAGCCGTCTGCTCCTTGATCAGCCGGTTGCCCTCATAGAGGCTCACCGTCATGGCTTTTGCCGCCGGGCGATTGTCTTCATCTGCAGGTGCGTTCCAGCGCAGGGTAATCGCGCTGGAAGTAGCTGCAGTGGTTACAGCTGGAGAATTGGGTGCCTGCAGCTGCGTCGTGCGGCTGCCCAGCAGATTGTCCGCAGATACCGTAACTTGGAGCGTATGCAGCTGTTCCGCCGTCACGCCGGTAATCTCCGCGTTCTGGGCACCGTTGCTCCACGCATACTGATACGCCACATCCGCAAGCCCATTCTTCAATTCAGCCCGCAGGGTATAGGTGCCGTCTGCTGCCTGGGTCAGCACAATGACGAGATCGCCCTGCATTTCCTTCATTCCCGTCAGCGTCAGGTACTCATTTTTCAGGTTGTCCCGGGCCGTCTGCAGCTGCTCCAGCGTGGGTTCCTGGGAAGAGAGGATCTGCTTGGCGTTGCTCAGAGCCGCCTGGAATTTCTCCCAGTTGGGGGCGGAACCATAGGTACTTTCTTCCAGATTCTCGGCCTGCGCGATCAGCCGGTCCAGTTCCAGCAGGGCTTGGAACACATCATGTTCCTCCGAAATGTCGCCCATCAGTTCATGGAGTTCCATATCCCGGTTGTAGGCCGTGACCACAGCCTTGTGGTCGATCCGCAGACCGTCCATCTGCATGGCGTCCAGGAATTTATCCAGCAGAGCCTCCGGAAGATTGCACAGCAGCATGAACTCCGTGTCCGGCGCCGTGCCGGTGTACTTTTCTCCGGCAGCTTCATAGCCATCCAGACCGGCCAAATGGCCCACTGTCTCATTCAGCTGCTCCGCAGTGACGGTTTCCGCCGGGATATTCAATTTCGCCAGAATCGCCCGCACCCGGGCACCGCGAGAGGTGTCCTCCCCCAGGTTGTAGAGCACCACCTTCGCGTCGGGCACCGTCTCGTTTTCGCCTACAACGGGAACCGACGCGGACAAATAATCCACTTCCTCGCCTTCCCATTCCGTGTGGGGCAGGCGCAGCTTGATAATCAGCCGGTCACCGGCGTTCAGTTTCGCGCTGTCCTTAATGGGAACGGTCAGTTCCGCACCCCGGGTAGTATCGCCGAAGTTAGAGTTGATCTGTCCCACCCGCTTGGTCAGGGTCAGATTCTCCCACAGTTCATTGCTTTCAAACTCCGCATCGCTGTAGCTGCCAGGGAACTGGTAGATGGTCACATCGCAGTAGAAATCCTTTCCCATGGCAACGTATTCATCCGCGTAGTCGATCTGTACGCTGACGCTCTTGGCATCGATTTTCACCGCCGACACATTGAATGCGGCATAGGGCGTTCCCCAATCGGGAGACGGCTCAACAGTCAGAACATTCGACCGGGCTTCCACGCCATCCGCCGTCAGTACGATCTGCAGCTTGGCGCCGGGAATCAGCTTACCTCTGCCCAGAGGTACCGTTTCCTTGCTCTGGCTGCGGTACAACGTCCCGCTGCTAAGGGCCGTGGCGGTGGAAATATCCAGAGTGTCCCCGGTAAACTGGTAGATCGTATAGCTGGCGTTGTTGACGCTGCTGTCAATGGTCATGGCAGCATAGAGTTTCGTCATGCCCGCCGTGACCTTTTTCGTGACGAACTGCACCGCCGGCTTGATTTTCTCCGGGGCGGCCTGCACGGTCTTAGCAGTAGATTTGACGCTGGTGCCATCAGACAGGGTGAGGACGGCAATCAGTTTCTGCCCCGCCGTCAGCTTTCCGCTGCCGAAGGTGATCTTCTGGCTGCTGGAACTGGAAGCGATTTTGCCGGAATAGATTTCCTTCGCCGCATCCTCCGCGAAGGTTTCGCCGGTGTAGGTATACAGCTTCAGTGTGCCGGTCAGGGCACCGTCAAAGCTGGTCTGCACCCAAACGTTGGTGCGGTCGGCCGTGATACTGTCCGTGGCAATGGACACTTCCGGTTTCACCGCCGGCTGAGAGCCGGAGGTAATCCCAACTGCGTTGCTGTACTTGTAATAGGTTCTGTCCTTATCATCAAGCTTATAAAGATGGGCCTGAATTGTATTACCGGAAATCAGTTTGACGTGGTTGTTGCCGAAGGGTACCGTATAGGTTCCGGGGCCGGTAAAGGTCACACTTCCCAGACGGTTACGGCTGTCTGCATCATCATTGCTACTGGCTCTGCCCGTGGTCAGGATCAGATAACCGCCCTGGAAACTGCCGCAGCCCGTCACGGTCACGGTGGCTTGAGTGGCATCCGTGGTAAACGTACTTTCGTTCAGCACCACGGAATCTTCCGCAGGAACCTGAGTGCCCACGGTGATGTTGTTGGCTTCCGTTCCAAAATAGTAGGGGAAGTCATCGTTCTTTTCATAGTTCAGGATCAGCCGGACCACATCGCCGTCTTTCAGCTTTCCTTCCGGAATGTCCAGCGTAATGTCGCCCAGCTTTTGTCCTAACTGACGAGCAATCCAGTGGTCACTGTCCACGCTGCCGTTTTTCACCGGGCACAGGAAGGCGCCCACGGAGGTGATGCTGGGATCGCTGCTGATCACGGTAAAGGTGATCTGGGTGCTGTCCGCCGTCAAAGCCCCCTTGGGCGTGATGGTAAACAGCGGGGTCGTCTGGGCTGCGGCCACCGTTACCGGCTGGGACTTTGCCAGCTGGCCGTTGTTGGTCAGGAATGCCGCCAGTTTTTCTCCGGCGGTCAGCGCATCAGAGAATGTCAGAGTCTGCTCGCCCGCGACGGAAGCGCTCCTGTTGGCCAGGAATGTGCCACCGCTCAGCATACAGTCCGCATCCGCCGTACCTGCATCATATCTTTTCAGCACAATGTAGGTGCTCTCTGGAATCTTGCCGCCCAGCTGTACGGTCACGCTGGTGTCCCCCGCCTTGGGCGTTCCCTGAATGGACACTGCGGGGATATCTTCCTCCGGTGTGCCGGAAACCAGCACCGAGTCATCCGGGCGCTGGAACATGGCTTCGTAGTCATTGCCCTTGGGCAGGAAGATGCTCTCATTCTGCTGCCAGTAGACCACGGCGCGGACACGCCACCCCGCCTTCAGAGGCTGAGACAGCGTCACCTCATAGTTCTTCTGGGGCTCCGTGAAGATCAGGTTGGAGGCCAGGGAAATCTGCTTTTCTCCTTCGAAGTCAAAGGTAGTTCCGTCATTGGGATATTGGCCCACTGCAACGGTAATAGAGGTCTTCCCTTCTTTTGCCGCCTGAAACAGCCGCTCATCGCCGGTCAGATTGATGTGCAGCTTGGTAGCCCCCGGGTCCAGCGTAGTTTCCACGATGGAGGCATCGGGATAGGTATAGTCCCGGAAGCCCGATCCGCTGTCATCCGTCACCTCCAGCGCCTGGGAGTTAGAGGGTTTGTAAAAATCCTCCCCTACCGGCACATTCAGGCAGGCAATCACATTACAATACAAGGGCAGTTCCTGATTGAACGTGCAGGTCACTGTTTGACCGTTCTGTACATATCCTGTCCACAGACGCTTGTTGTAGGAACTGTCCGGGTCAAAGGTGGTGTTGGACGAATAGGCAAAGATTGTCATGTAGCACTGCTTCAGAGAAGAATCCAGCGTGACCTTTACATCCACAGACTTTTCGCTCTGTTTGAAGTTCTCCGTCCGCACCGCGCCGTTTTTCATCAGGATAGCAGTGGTGTTCTTGAGGATCTCCTCCGGCGTTTTTTCGCCGGAGGACGCCGTGACCGT
Organism: uncultured Oscillibacter sp.; assembly: GCA_900550685.1. GTDB lineage: Bacteria > Bacillota > Clostridia > Oscillospirales > Oscillospiraceae > Oscillibacter. The sequence continues at coordinate 12,661 of URTS01000034.1, forward strand.
CACGGCGTCGCTGTACTGGTAAATCAGCTTCTCTGTGTCACTATCATATTTGAAGAGGTACGCCTGTATGGTTTGCCCCTCCTTCAGATCGCCGGTGTTCAAGGTGAAGGGCACCGTATATTCACCCGCACCGGTGAAGTCCACCCGCCCCAGCTTGGTGCGGCTGTCATCGTTCTCCGTAATGGGCAAGCCGGTGGTTACGAACAAGCTGCCGCCCACAAATTTCTCCGCGCCCGTTACCTTTACCGTGGCCTGGGTGGAGGTTGTAGTGTAGCTGCTCTCCAACAGGGTAACGGTTGTCTCCTCTCCGGGCGTCTGGGCCGCACCAATGATCACCGGATCAGACTGGGCAATCACAGTGCCGCTGCTCAGCACCAGCGCCACCAGCTTCCGGCCCGCCACCATGGCAGCTTTTGCCGGAGACAGAACATAGGTCTTTGCCTCGGCGCCGGTATGGGTTGCCACCCATGTGCCGTCGGACGTTTCAAATTTCGTTGCGTCAGCATCATAGCTGCGGAGGATCAGCACCGCGCCGGACGGAATCTTGCCGCTCAACTGCACGGTCACGCTGGTATCCCCCGCCTTGGGCGTTCCCTGAATGGCTGCCGTGGGGATGGCCTCCTCCGCGGTGCCGGAAACCGGAACAGAGTCGTCCGTCTGCCCCAGCTGATAGTCGTTGCCCCGGGCAATGAACAGATCCGTGCGGCTGTCCCAGTAGGCCACGGCGCGGACACGCCAGCCCGCCTTCAGGGGCTGAGACAGCGTGACTTCCTTGTGTGTGATGGATTCGGTGGTTTTCCCCAGCTGAACCAGAGTGATGGTGCTGCCGTCCTCAATCTGGAATTCGTCTCCCGCCGGGTACATGCCGATGGTGTAGTTGATGTCGATCTTTCCAGCCGCCGCCGCGTCAAAAATCCGCTGGTCGCCGGTCATGGAGATGTGCAGCGTGGTGGCTCCCGGCTCCAAAGTCTCTTCGTCAATGGTAATGTCCGGGTAGGTGTAGGGCTGGAAGCCCTTGCCGTTCTCATCCACCACTTCCAACGCCTGAGACTTTACATAGGCATAGTTGGTGCTGCCCTCGGCGTCCTTGCCCGCCGGGGTGTTGACGCAGGCAATAATCTTGTAGCCCACCTTCAGCGCAACATTGGTGTTAAAAGGGCATGTCACTGTTCCGGTGGTGACCTGTCCCTTCCACAAGACAAAGCTGGAAGTGCTGTTATCCGGGTCAAACCCCGCCGTGCCGATGTAGGCGTACACCGTCATATAGCAGCTTTCCACAGAGTCGTCCAGCCTCACCTGAACATCTACGGAATTTGCATTCTGCTTAAATGGTTCGGTGCGGGTTTTCCCGTTTTGCAGCAGCACCGCAGAAGTGTTGGCAATGATCTCCGCCCGTGTCTTTTCCCCGGCAGCCGCTTGCGTGTGCACCGCTGCCGGTTCGGACTTGCTGTCTGCCGCCAATGCCGGCGAAACCGCAAGTGTTGACAGCATCAACAGGGACAACAGCCCGCTGCCGATGCGCTGGAATATTGTTTTTCGCATAGATTTCCTCCTCTAAAAGTCTGTTTATAAGTTAGAGCCATCTAACTGAAAGGGATAAAAAAACCATTTTTTCAAAGAACCGGTAACTTTCAAAATCCCCCTACGGTTAGTGTGCTCTAACTCCATAACAGGGTTAGTATACAATGGATGGGGGGTGCTGTCAACACGAATTTCTGTTATGTCTGAACAAGGCGGGTTAAGTTGTAAGCTTCTGAGCCCCCTTGTTTGGCCGGTTTATGTTACGGCAAGGTTCATGCCGCCCTTGGCGGCATTGACGCAAGCATCGCATTTTGATGTCAAAATACAGCTTGCTGGGGTAAGCCCCAGTCCCCAATGCCGCCTGCAGGCGGAAACTTTTCGGCAGAATTGCCGGGATGTAAGTGTGCAAAAGAGAATCTGGCAACACTGTTAGCCCCAATCTGCATGGTAGATGGACAAAAGACCGGGGCTGACAACATTACCGAACCCGGTCACGATAGGCGATTCAGAAAAGTGGACTTCCGGCAATGCAACCGAAAGTCCACTTTTAGCGTGAAAGCAGAATGGAGCGAGAAACCTTTGACAACGTTGTCAACCCTTCCTCGTCAATCTCAATACCACTTCTGACAATCTTGTCAAAAGTGGTCTATAGGAAAAACGAGTCTGTCGAATTCACCGGACTCGATATCATTTTTTTGACAGGGCTGTCAGAAAGTACCAACTTCTTATGGAACGGAGCAAGGAGGCCGGACTGTCCGCTAACGCATGGCTCATGAGACAGCTGACAGAAAATCGGCCCATTGTCTACCGGGAGGGCGTCCTGCCGAGCTTCCTCCGCCTGGTCAACCGGCGCGGCAGAGAGATCAACGCTGTTGATCGGGATTTTAATAGCGGCTGCGGCACGGCAGACGGGCTGCGGCAAGTACTCCGCTGCCTGACGGAACTCTATCAAGCGGCATACGAAATCAGAAAGGAGGGCCTTACCCATGCGCCGTAAACACAAAAAGATACGTCCCAGAGGGAAAATACGGGACAACAGTAAAAGCATCTCTGTCCGCATGACGGAAGAACAATTTCAAAGGTTGACGCGTTATCTGGAGCTGACCCACCTGCCGGTCACCACCTACTTCCGCAAGCTCATTGCGGAAAACAGCAGCCGGGAAAAGCCGCCCCCGGTCAATCGGCGTCTCTATGCGGAAACCAACATGATTTGCTCCAACCTTCAGCAGATCCTGCGGAATCCCGCAGCCGTGAAATTGGACAAGGACGCGGTCAAGCAGATTCAGTTCCTACGGGAACGTATGCTGGATCAAATCTTCTGCGTACAGAATCTTTTGGATATGAATTGCAAAGACCCGCCGTTGGCCCTGTGCCGCCCTGTGCGGTCTTCTTCCGTCATCACTGGCATCCCTCCTTCCCACCGATGTGTAAGAACGCCCGTGTGGGGCGGGAAACACCGCCGGTCCCCCTCTAATAAAGAAGAAAGAGGTGCAGCCTATCGCAAGCAAATCACATAAGGATGAGTTCATCCACACGGAACGCTTTCAGTTCTCCCGTGGGCGGGTAATCCGGGTGGTT
>URTS01000035.1 GCA_900550685.1 uncultured Oscillibacter sp.
TAGTAATTCCGCTTTTTATCATCCCGGACAAACAGGTTTTTTGCATCCCATTCCGGGTAAGGCAGGGCAACAGAATCCAGTTCCTCCATGTTGAAAACGGCCTTATGCTCCGTGATCTCATGGGGAATATTTTGTTCGGCAAGATACCGGTAAACTTCTGCTTTGTTCATAGTTTCACCCTATCAGTTTTTCCAGCCAGGGACTCAGCGGCGGTGGCGGCCCCGGTAGCCGCTGCTGTAGCTGCGGTAGCTGCGGCCGTAGCGCCGCCGGCGGCTGCCCCGGGTGAAGTACAGCACCAACAGCAGCACGATCAGCACCAGCACTACCACGATGCCGGTCCGGACGGCGGGCTTCTGGAAGAACAGCGTCACGTCATGGCGGAAAACCATCAGCTTGTCGGCCTCTACGTCGTTGCTGGCCAGCAGGTCCACGGTGGCATAGGAGGTGTCGCCGTCCTTCAGCTCCATGGTGCCCAGCTTCTGCCCGGCGGTGATGGGGGCCTCCTGGTCCTCCGGCAGGGTGATGACCCGTTCCAGATCCTCCGGGTTCAGGTCTTTGGGGAAAAGGACCTCCACATCATCGGCGGGGTGGACGGTGACATAATCCGTTTTGGAAAGGCTCACCGGCACCTCCTGAATGATCTCCTTGCCCTCCAGAATGGTGCGGTAGGCAAAGTTGTCGAAAGCCCAGTTGAAAAGCAGATTGGTGTCGTAAAAGCTGTAGGTCCGGATCTCGCCGTCCTCCAGCGTTACCCGGTCGCCCCCCAGCACCACGCTGATGAAGTGCAGACTGCCCCGGGTGGCGGAGGACACCAGGCAGTGTCCGGCGGCGTCGGTGGAGCCGGTCTTGATGCCGTGAGCATCCTTGTTCCGGTAGCCCCGGGAGCGCCAGGTGTCAATGAGGAAGTTGGTGGTGTGCAGGGTCCGGGCGGGGGAGAGGTTGGTGGCCGGGACGGTGTAGGTGCCGGTGTCGCAGATGGTGAGGAAATCCGGGTATTCCAGGGCCGCCTTGGTGATGAGGTACATGTCCCAGGCGGAGGTGTAGTGCTGGGGATCGTGCAGGCCGTTGGGATTGGCAAAGTGGGTGTTCTCGCAGCCCAGCTCCTGGGCCTTGGCGTTCATGGCGTCCACAAAGGCGGACACGGAACCGGCCACGGCCTCGCCCAGGATGTCGCAGGCCTCATTGGCGGACACCACCAGCATGCAGTACATCAGGTTCCGGACGGTCATGTTCTCTCCCACCTTGATACCGGCGGAGCTGCCGTCCGCAGACAGGCCCTCCAGCGCGGTGGCGGTGGCGGTCAGCTCCTGGTCCATAGACAGCTTCCCGGCCTTGATGGCATCCAGAGTCAGCAGGGCTGTCATGATCTTGGTAAGGCTGGCTGGGTATAATTCGTCATGCTCGTTTTTGGCGTAGACCACGGCGCCGGTGTTGGCGTCTATCAGCAGCGCGGCCTTGGAGTGGAGCTCCGGTGCCTCCTGGGCGGAGGCGGCAGGGGTGAGGAACAGGGCGGTGATGCAGGCGCAGAGTAAAAAAACAGAGACAAAGCGTTTGATTTTCATATCTTTCTCCTGAAGATTATGGTATACTGATAAAATAGAACGGCAGAGACAGAAACTACCATGATTCGACATGGATCGACTAGTAGCATCAGTATATCAGATAATTCGGAGGAGTTCAACCATGAGAGCAAAGTTAAAAGCTGTCAAAACGGAACTCATCCTGCTGGGGCTGGCGGCGGTGTTCCTGGGGGCGCTGTGGGGCGTTTCCGTCCGGGACCGGGTCATGCCGGAGCCGGTGGCGGTGTCCACGGAAAAGGACCTGCCGCCGGAGGAGATCCAGGTGGTCCTGGTGGACCTGAACACCGCCGGAGTCGATGAGCTGACCACCCTGCCGGGCATCGGCGAGAGTTTGGCCAAACGGATCGTTGACTACCGGACCGAGCACGGCCCCTTTGAAAGTCCGGAGGCGCTGATGGAGGTCTCCGGCATCGGAGAGAAAAAATTGGAGGAGCTGCGGGACTATGTGACCGTGGCAGGTGAAAGCGAAGGAGCGCAGTCTTGAGAATTTTAGTGGTGGATGACGAAAAGACCCTGGTAAAGGGGATGAAGTTCAATCTGGAAAACGAGGGCTATGAGGTGGAGTGTGCCTATGACGGTGCGGCGGCCCTGGAACTGGCCCGGGAGGGCCGGTTCGATCTGCTCATTCTGGATGTGATGATGCCGGAGATGGACGGCATCGAGGCCTGCATGAAGATCCGGGAGTTTTCCAACGTGCCCATCATCATGCTGACGGCCAAGAGCGAGGACGCCGACAAGCTGATGGGCTTTGAGTCCGGGGCAGACGATTATCTGACCAAACCTTTCAACATTCTGGAGCTGAAGGCCCGGGTCCGGGCCCTGCTGCGGCGGGCCGCGGGGGTCCAGCGGAGCCAGGGGAGCCTGCTGACCGTGGGGAAGATCACCCTGAACACCGAGGAGCGGGTAGCTATCCGGGACGGGGAGACGGTAGATCTCACCGCCAAGGAATACGACCTTATCGAGCTGCTGATGCGCAATCCCCGGCGGGTCTACAGCCGGGAAAACCTGATGAACGTGGTATGGGGCTACACCTACGCCGGGGACTACCGCACCGTGGACGTGCATATCCGCCGCCTGCGGGAAAAGCTGGAAGAAAATCCGGCGGAGCCGGACCATATCATGACCAAGTGGGGAGTGGGCTACTATTTCAAGGGATAAACGCAGGGTCTTCTGGGGCAGTTTGCAGCTGAAATTCGGCCTGAGCTACATCGCCGTCATCGCGGCGGTGCTGCTTTTGCTGAACACATACCCCCTGCTGGTCAGCGAGGACCTGGTGTTCCGGTCCAAGGAGACCACTATGCAGGGCAGCGTGTCCGTGATGGTATACTCCCTGTCTGGATTGGACAAGCTGAATCCGGAAAACGTGTCTGCCGCCATGGCGGTGGTGGAGGAAACGGGCCTCAGCCGGGTGCTGGTGACGGACAGCTCCGGACTGGTGCTCTACGACACCCGGGAGACCTTGGGGGCCGTGGGAAAGTACACCTTCTACTCCGAGATCGTTCAGGCGCTGGAGGGCTACGACGCCTTTTCCTGCGCTTACCGGGACGGAGCCTTCCGCAGCCGGGCGGCCTCCCCGGTGCTGTATCAGAACCGGATCATCGGCTCGGTCTATGCCTATGAATACGACACGGAGCAGGCGGCCCTGCTGGAGGGCCTGCAGAGCAACCTGCTGAAGCTCTCCGGCATCATTGCGCTGAGCGTGGTGGTGCTGAGCTTCATTCTTTCCCGGATGCTGACGCGGAAGATTGGCCTGCTGCTGACCGGCATCCGCAAAGTGCGGGAGGGCGCCTATGAGCACCGGACCCACATTCCCGGCCGGGACGAGATCGCCCAGATCGGCGAAGAGTTCAACAGCCTGACGGACCGGCTTCAGACCACGGAGACCCTGCGCCGCCGGTTTGTGTCCGATGCCAGCCATGAGCTGAAAACGCCCCTGGCGGCCATCCGGCTGCTGACGGACTCCATTTTGCAGACAGACAACATGGACATGGAAACGGTCCGGGACTTCGTGACGGACATCGGCAGCGAGTCGGAGCGCCTCAGCCGGATCACCGAGGACCTGCTGCGCCTGACCAGGCTGGACAGCAACCAGATGGATCAGCCGGAGGTGGTGGAGGTAGTCCCGGTGCTGGAACAGGTGATGCGGATGATGAGCCTGCTGGCCCAGGAAAAGGACACGGAGCTGACCTGCCAGGCGGCGGAGGACTGCCGGGTGCTGGCCACCAGGGGCGAGGTCCATCAGGTGATCTACAACCTGGTGGACAACGCCGTGAAATACAGCGGCAGCCATGGAAAGGTCCACGTGGAGCTGCGGCGGGAAGCGCACACAGTGGTGCTGACGGTGGCGGACAACGGCCCCGGCATTCCGGAGGAGGATCTGCCCCGGGTGTTTGAGCGGTTCTACCGGGTGGATAAGGCCCGGTCCCGGGCCGCAGGCGGCACCGGCTTGGGGTTGTCCATCGTGCAGGACACGGTGATGAAGCGGGGCGGCACGGTCTCTGCCGCCAACCGGCCGGAGGGCGGCGCGGTGTTTACCGTCCGCTGGCCCCAGGCGGAAGGAGGCGGCGCGGCATGATGAAAAAGCGCTGGCTGGCCATTGCGGTGCTGACGGCGCTGCTGATGGTCATTGGCGGCACCATCGGCACGGTGAGCATCCGCCAGGAAAATGTCCACAGCTACAGCCTGTATTTTGTGGAGGAGGACCTCCGGGCCGCAGGCGGCGGCGACGCCCTCCGGGCAGAGGAACGGACGGTGAACGACGGCGCTCTTTCCACGGAGGAACTGGCGGGAACGCTGATGGAGGAGCTGATGAAAGGGCCGGTGGACCCCACCCTGGAAAGCCCCTTTCCCAAGGGCACCGGGGTGAACCTGGTGGAGCGGAAGGGGACGGAGATCCACGTGGACCTCTCCGGGGCGTACAGCAGTCTTTCCGGTGTGGAGCTGTCCCTGGCGGATTATGCCGTCACCATGACCCTGACCCAGCTGCCGGACGTGGCCCGGGTGCGGATTACTGTGGCGGGCAGCGATCTGGATTACCGCAGCCGCCAGGTGTTCCTGGCCCGGGACATCCTCTTTGTGCCCAAGGAGGACGTGGTGGGCACGGTGACGGCCCAGCTGTATTTCCTCAATGAGGCCGGGGAGCTGGTACCGGAGGAACGGACGCTGAGCCTGTACGAGGGCGACACCCAGGTGTCCGCCGTGATCCGGGCCCTGGAAAACGGTCCGGAGGCCAAGGAGCTGCAAACGGTGTGGCCGGAGGGCTTCAAGGTCCGGAAATCCTGGCTGGAGGAGGGCACCTGTTATGTAAGCCTCTCCTCCGCCCTGCTGGAGGGCCAGCCGGACCCGGCGGCGCTGTCCCAGGCCATCGGCTCCCTGGAAGCGTCCCTCATGTCCCTGGAAGCGGTGGAGGAAGTGCGCTTCCTGGTGGACGGCGAATTCTCTGAGACCTATGGCCCGGTGACACTGCCCGGTGGGCCTTGATTTGTTCATATTTGGCGTGTAACATAGTGCTTTACGGATTATACTCCCGCGCGGGAGGCAGTTTAACTGCGGAAAGGAATACGGCAATGCCATTTACCTTCAACTTCGGCAATTTCGGCGGCTTCAACCCAGGCGGTTTCAATCCCGGCGGCTATCAGACCGGGGAGGGCCAGCCGGATTTCACCCAGCGGCCCCAGAAGGAGCGCAAGCCCCGGAAGCCCATCGGCACCCCCCTGACCCGGACCCTTATCAACATCGCCGTTACGGCGCTGGTGGGGCTGGTGTACTTCTATGTGGAGCTGCCGGCCCTGAACCCCCACGCGGAGGAGTTCTATTTCTTCGTGTTCCTGCTGTGCGCCGTGTACTGCGGCTGCGCGGTGCTGACCTCCGGCTTTCAGGGCACCGGGGCCAGGGGCTACTTCGGCTTTGTGAAAAAACAGTGCACCGTGCCCTTCTTCGTCATCATCGCCATGATCGCCGCCATCGCCATAGGCTCCATCGCCTCCTGGGTTGTGCTGCGGGCCGGGACCTACAGCAAGCTGCTGCCCCTGACCACCGGCGACTTTGCTTCGGAGGTGGAGGAGATCCGCTACGACCAGATCCCCATGCTGGACAGCGACTCTGCCGCCCGCCTGGGCAGCCGGAAGCTGGGCGAATTGGCGGATATGGTGTCCCAGTTTGAGATCCTGCCCAACTACACTCAGATCAACTACAAGGGCCGTCCCGTCCGGGTCACCAGCCTGGCCTACGGGGACTTCATCAAGTGGTTTACCAACCGCTCCAACGGTCTGCCTGCCTATATCGTCATTGACATGGTGACCCAGGAGGCGGAGGTGGTCCGGCTGGATGAGGGCATGAAGTACACCACGGCGGAGCATTTCGGCCGGAACCTGAACCGCCACCTGCGGTTCCAGTACCCCACCATGATGTTCGACGAGCCGGTCTTTGAGATCGACGAGGAGGGCACGCCCTACTGGGTCTGCTCCCGGATCGTCAAGCGCATCGGCCTCTTCGGCGGTACGGATGTGAAGGGCGCCGTGCTGGTGAACGCCATCAACGGCGAGAGCCAGTACTATGAGGATGTGCCCACCTGGGTGGACCGGCTGTATTCCTCTGATATCATCATGGAGCAGTACGACTATTACGGCCAGTACCACAACGGCTTCCTCAACGCCTATTTCGGCCAGCGGGACGTGACGCTGACTACCGCAGGCTGGAACTATATCGCCATCAACGACGATGTGTATATGTACACCGGTGTCACCTCTGTGACTTCCGACCAGTCCAACATCGGCTTCATCCTCACCAACCAGCGCACCAAGGAGACCCGGTTCTATCCCTGCGCCGGTGCCACGGAGACCTCCGCCCAGAGTTCGGCCCAGAGCCAGGTGCAGCAGATGCGCTACTCCGCCACCTTCCCCCTGCTGCTGAACATCGCTGACCAGCCTACCTACTTCATGGCTCTGAAGGGCGAGGACGGCCTGGTGAAGATGTACGCCATGGTGAACGTCCAGCAGTACAACATTGTGGAGACGGGCCAGACCGTGGCGGCATGCGAGGAGAATTACCGCCGGACGCTGGTGAACAACGGCATCATCGACAGTGCGGACGCAGAGGTCCCGGCGGAAAACCAGGAGCTTTGGGAGACAAAGGGCACCATTGCGGAGATCCGCAGCGCCGTCATCGAGGGCACCAGCGTCTATTACCTCCGCTTTGAGGGGGAGGATAGCTTCTCCGTGTACGTCAGCGCTGCCCAGGTGCCGGAGGCCCCGCTGCTGAACGTGGGGGACACCGTCACCGTTTACTGGCGCAGCGGCACCCAGTGGATCACCGCCCGGCAGATCGCTGTGGAGAACCGAGCCGTGGCCGCCCCGCCGGAGGAACCGGCGGCGGAAGAGGAAACTGATTTGGGAGATAGTCCAGTTGCAGACGCAGATACAAGCGCGGTACAAAATGCGTCAGATGATTCTATGAAATCGCTGGCTGGCGGCGAATTGGGGTGGACAGACCCCAATGACTATGTGTTTTACAATGCTGGTAACTGAGTAGATATTTGCAAAAGCCCCTAGGGAAACGAACTCCGGTTTTCCCTAGGGGCGGTTCTTGTCATTCCTGTCAAAATTCGCAGGGAAATTTTGGCTGACCGAGGAACAGCTTTCCGTTGTAAACGTCTACCAGGTGTGGTATGGTTAGGGCAATCAAACGGCGGGAGGACTGTGTATGCTGGCTTTGGACTTTATCAACGTGGGCAACGGCGATTCCATTCTTGTCCGACAGTTGGACGGCGGACGGCAGACCTTCGCCATGATGGTGGACTTCGGCCACGACTGCCTGATCCGGGACGACCACCCCGATGAGCTGGACCCCCGCTCCCAGCGGATCTACGCCGGGGACTTTCTGCGCCGGCTGGGAGTGACCCATCTGGATCTGGCCCTGGCTACCCATTTTCACCGGGACCACATCGGCGGCCTTGGCCGGGTGCTGGACGCGGTGACGGTGGGGGAGTTTGTCACCACCTACCTGCCCCCGGAAAACGCCCCGGACCTGGACCCCTTCCGGCCGGACACGGATCTGCCCAAGGCGGCGAAAAACGCTCTGTTCTGCGTTCAGCTGTATACGCAGGCATTGCAGAGCCATCCCGGCCGCATCGGAAAATTCACCCTGATCCCGGGCACAGAGACCGTTTCCCTCCGGCTGACCCCGGAACTGAGCATGGATATCCTCTGCGGCGAACCGGCCCTGTACCGGCGGCAGAAGGAGGTCTACGACGCCGCCTATGCCGGGGAGCGGAACGGCTACGACCTGGTGCGCTGGGCCAAGTCCATGAACGTGTGCTCCCTCCGCCAGCGGCTGCATTACCACGGCAAGGAAATTGTGTTGGGGGGCGACGCCTACGCCCACGTGTGGGAGACGGTGAACCTGACGCCCTGCGACATTCTGAAGGTGCCCCACCACGGCTCCCTGGCCTCCACCTCCCGGAAGCTGCTGGAGCATCTGCGGCCCAAGACGGCGGTGGTGACGGTGGCGGCCCGGCGGCCGGACGAGCGGCCCCACCCCTACATCGTGTCTTTACTGAAGGAATATGTGGAAAACCTGTATTTCACCGACGCGGTGGACATTCCCGGTCTGGCGGAGCCCCAATTCCACCAGGCGGTGCACCTGGAAGTGGAGTAAGATCCGGGGCCGGACCATGGAAATTTTGGGAAATCCGGCGAACACCCTTGACAAGTCCGGAAACCTTGCTAAAATAGTACTATACATAGAATTGAATAGTCCCTTATCAAGAGTGGCGGAGGGAACGGCCCGATGAAACCACGGCAACCTGTTGAATCAAGGTGCCAAATCCGGCGGAAACGACAGATGAGGAGCGGGAAATGTTCGCGCGCTTCGTTGTCGGAGCGCGTATTTTTTGCGTTTTACCCGGCGAGGGACAAAAAGGAGAAAAACATGGCAAGACACTATTTATTCACCTCTGAATCCGTAACTGAGGGCCACCCCGACAAGATCTGCGACCAGATCTCCGACGCGGTGCTGGACGCCATCCTGGCCCAGGACCCCTATGGCCGCGTGGCCTGTGAGACCACGGCCTCCACCGGCCTGGTGCACATCATGGGCGAGATCACCACCAGCTGCTACGTGGACATCGCCAAGATTGCCCGGGAGGTCATCCGGGACATCGGCTATGACCGGGCCAAGTATGGCTTTGACTGCGACACCTGCGGCATCATCACCAACATCGACGAGCAGTCCGGCGACATCGCCATGGGCGTTGACAAGTGCCTGGAGGTCAAGGAAGGCGGGGCGGACGACGGCCTGGACAACGGTGCCGGCGACCAGGGAATGATGTTCGGCTACGCCTGCGACGAGACCCCGGAACTGATGCCCATGCCCATTTCCCTGGCCCACAAGATGGCCCAGAAGCTCACCGAGGTCCGCAAGACCGGCCTGGTGAACTACCTCCGTCCCGACGGCAAGACCCAGGTCACCGTGGAGTACGACGGCGAGAAGCCCGTCCGGGTGGACACGGTGGTGGTTTCCACCCAGCACAGCCCTGAGGTGACCCTGGAGCAGATCCGCCAGGATATGATCGACATGGTCATCAAGCCCACCGTTCCCGCCGCGCTGATGGACGAGAACACCAAGTTCTACGTGAACCCCACCGGCCGCTTTGTCATCGGCGGTCCCCAGGGCGACAGCGGCCTTACCGGCCGGAAGATCATCGTGGACACCTACGGCGGCAGCGCCCCCCACGGCGGCGGCGCCTTCTCCGGCAAGGACCCCACCAAGGTGGACCGTTCCGCCGCCTATGCGGCCCGCTGGGTGGCCAAGAACATCGTGGCCGCGGGCCTGGCCCGGAAGTGCCAGGTGCAGCTGGCCTATGCCATCGGCGTGGCCAAGCCGGTCAGCGTGCTGGTGGACACCTTCGGTACCGGCACGGTGGCGGACGAAAAGCTGGAAGCGGCCGTGGAGAAGGTCTTTGACCTGCGGCCCACCGCCATCATCCGGGATCTGGACCTGCGCAAGCCCATCTACCGCCAGTTGGCGGCCTACGGCCACATGGGCCGGGAGGACCTGGGCGTGTCCTGGGAAAAGACCGATCGGGTGGACGCCCTGAAGGCTGCCCTGAACTGAATCAGAAAAGCAGGAAGGCACCGCCTTCCTGCTTTTTCGTTTGCGTATGATGAACGTGTCCGTACAGGGCAGACAGAAAACCGCCGCAGAGTTCAGCTCTGCGGCGGTCGATTTTCAGTTGGCCTCCTGGGTGCAGACCTTTACGCCGGCAATGGCCATGGCAAAGGTGAACCAGAAGATGCACATGACCCGGGGATAGTTCCAGAGGAAGTCCGCAATGCCGCAGACCATGGCGCCGCACATGGCGGAGGCTGCGGCGGCAGCCACCGTCCGGCCTACAGAGGGACCGCTGTGCCGGGCGGCACGGGCGGCGTTTTTGATGTTCCACAGCATGGAGCCCACGAAGCCTACAACGCCCAGAATTCCCATCTGGATCCAGACCTCCAGATAGAAGTCGTGGGAGTGGACAAAGGGGGCTTTGCCGTGGTAGAGGTTCAGGTTTTGGATGTACGCCTGGGTGGCGGCAGTGCCCAGGCCCGCGCCGGTGACGGGAGAGCGGCGGATGACCGCCAGAGCCGCCTGGTAAAGGGGCACCCGGCTGGAGGTGGAGGAGTCGGAAGTGTTGGCGATGGTGAGGATGCGGTTCAGCACCGTGGTGGGCAGAAGGGGGACCGCCAGCACGCACAGCACCAGGAAGGCGGGGATCAGCTTCGGCTTCCAGAGGAACACGAACACCGCCATAGCGCAGGCCAGGCCCACCCAGCTGGCCCGGGAATAGGTCATGGCCATGGCCATGCCGCCCACGCAGAAGATCCCGGCGCAGATGACCTTCCACTGCCAGTGCTTGGCGGTCAGCATCAGAGCCAGCACCAGGGGCAGGAGCAGCAGCAGCACCTGGGCAAAAGTGTTGGGATTGTCGAAAATGGAGTAGACCCGGCCGGGCATACCGGCGTTGACCTTCAGGTCCACGTAGGAGGGGTTCACCTTCACGCCCTGGATCCGCTGGACGATGCCGTAGGCCCCCGTGCCGGCCACGCAGACGGTGGCCCCGGCGCACAGACGCTTCAGGTCCGCCGCGTTCCGCACGGCGCTGACGGTGATGACCACCAGCAGGGCCGCAGACACGTGGTAGACCAGGAACCGGGCGGAAAGCCCCGGCGCGTAGGAGAACACCACCGCCAGCACCACGGACAGCAGCATCACCGCCGGGTAGAAGCCGATGCGCTCCACATCCAGGCGGCGGCCTGTCCGCATGGACCCGGCATAGAACAGCAGCAGAAGCAGGATGCCGGTCATGAAGCTGTAGGCGTTGTTCCACAGCTCGTAGGGGATGCACCACAGGGCCGCGATGCACCAGAACTGGGCGGCGGAGGTGTTGTCGCCCATGTCAAAGACCAGGCGGGCGAAGAAGCTGTCCTCAAAGGTCAGATTCCAGGCCTTATACCAGGCGTGAAGCAGGGTCCCCGGCAGATTTGCCAGGAAGCTGATGATCCGGCACAGAAGGCTGTCCTTCCAGACTCGGGCCGCGGCGCCCTCCCGGCACAGGGGCCGGAGAATCCGGCTGGTTTCGATCTGCCCATTGCACCAGCGGCCTGCCGCCGCCAGGAAGCGGCGGAGGGTGCTGGTGCTGTAAACGTCACAGAGCCAGACCCATATCTGATAGGTCAGGCTGGTTTGCCAAAGTGTCATATTTACTCCTTACATACGATTTTTCAGGCGGTACAGGGCCGTCAGCGTTCCGAAGCGGCCGCTGCCGATGAGGTCCGCCACCACCTGCTTGTTGCGGCCCAGACCCTTGGGACAAAGCTCCCGGATGGCCTTGGCAAATTCCGGCTGGGCGCAGATGGCCTCCACCGTTTTCTGCTTTTCCCGGGGGGATTTGGGATTGCTTTTGGCATACTCATTGCCCACGGCGATCAGCAGTCCGGCCCATACCGTGTTGGCCCGCCACTGGGGCCGGGCAGCGGAAAGACCGTATTTTTCCACGATCTCCGCCTTCCGTTCTAAAAACCGGGCGAACACCCGGAGATAGTCCGGCATGTAGCGGTGGGTGGCGGAGGCGGGGTTTTCCAGATAGCGGTAGAGGGGCTTGTCCGTCACGGCCAGGCGCTGGGCATTGGAGAAATATTCCATCAAAAACAGCTCGTCCTCTAAGTACGCCCCCTCAAAGGTGATGGCGTTGTCCCGGAGAATGGCGGCATCGAAGAGAAACCGCCAGATGAAGCCGTTGAACAGGGGGGGACGAAGCCGGTCGCCGGTCAGGGGCCAGAGGATCTTCTCCCGGATGCCGGCAGCTTCATAAATGCCGGCGGGGAGCAGCAGCTCCACATGCTGTTCGCCGGAGGGGGACAGGTTGAAATGGGCGCATCCGGCGCTGTCCGCCCCCGCCTTTTCCCGGAGATACCAAAGGGTTTCCAGGGCCGCAGGCTCGAAGGCGTCGTCCGCGTCCAGAAAGGCGATGCACTGCCCCGCCGCATGCTCCAGCCCCAGGTTCCGGGCGGTGGACACGCCGCCGTTGGGCTTGTGGAATACACGGACGCGGGGGTCCCGGGCGGCATAGCCGTCGCACAGGGCGGGAGAGCCGTCCCGGCTGCCGTCGTCGATCAGCAGCAGCTCCCAGTCAGAAAAGGTCTGGGCCAGCACGCTGTCCACGCACTGGGGCAGCAGCTTTTCCGCCTGATAGACCGGTACGATCACAGAAATGGCAGGCATAAGCCGCCTCCTTTCAAAAAAACAGAATGATTATAGCATATCTCCCCCGGCTGGTCAATCAAGGAAAGACCGCGTTCCAGGCGCTGCCCTGAGTCAGGTCATCCCGCCGGAAGGCCTGATGAATGGCATTGAGCACCCGCTTTTTATCCCCGCTCCAAAGGGGGGCCAGCAGGTCCCGCTTGGCGCCGTCTCCGGTGAGGCGGTGGACGACCATTTCCGGCGGCAGGTTTTGCAGGCACAATTCCAGAAGGGAGATGTACTCCTCCAGTTCCAGTGTCCGCACCCGGCCTGCCTGCCACTCCGCCGCCAGGTCCGTGTTCCGGAGGACGTGGAGCAGATGGAGCTTGATGCCGTCCGCCCCGGAGTCGCCGATATAGCGGCTGGCGGCGGCCATCATCTCCGGGGTTTCGCCGGGAAGTCCCAGGATCTGGTGTACAATGACGGTGACGCCCATGGCTTTCAGATTTTTCACCGCCGCGTCGAACACCGGCAGGTCATAGCCACGGCGGATGTAGGCGGCGCTTTCCGGGTAGATGGTCTGCAATCCCAGCTCCACCCATACCGGCTTTTTCCGGTTCAGTTCCGCCAGCAGTTCCAGCACCTCCGGCCCCAGGCAGTCCGGCCGGGTGGCGATGGAGAGGATCACCACGTCCTCCGGCTCTATGGCCGCCTGGAACAGTCGCCGCAGGCGGTCAACATTCCCATAGGTGTTGGTGAAGGACTGGAAGTAGGCGATATATTTGGCGTTTAGTCCCGCCTTGGCGGCCACCCGCGCCCGGGCGGCGGCCAGCTGGGAGGGGATGTCCCCCGCCTCGGCAAAGGCTCCGGCCCCGTCGCAGAAGATGCAGCCCCGGGTCCCCCGGGTGCCGTCCCGATTGGGACAGGAGCACCCGGAGGACAGGGCCAGCTTGTAGACCTTGCAGCCGTATTGGGCCTTTAGCCGGGAGTTCAGGTCGTTCCAGTACATCTCATTCCGCTTTGGGGGCGGGGTAGGGGATGAAGTAGGGCTGGGTGCCCCGTTCCTCCAGCTTTTGCTCCAGCCAGGCCTTTACCTGCTCCACGCCTTCCTCCGTCCAGGGGAAGGTCTGGGATTCCACATCCTTGGCCAGCTCAAAGCTGGTGTTCTCGTAGACCCAGACGGTGAGGGTGCCCTTGCCGTCGGTCCAGCCCTCCCGCTGGAAGCGGTAGCGGAAGGTGCCGATGCTGCCGGGGTAAATGGCGGCCTTGGTGAAGAAGGCCACGTTCAGATGGTCAAAATGTCCCATGGTTTGCCTCGTTTTCCCGCCTTGCGGCGAACTTATTTTCATTTGACAGCATACCACATTCCGCTGCTTTTCGCAACGGCGCCTTGCGGCAGAGGGGAAAAGGGGGTATACTGTTTGAAAAAGACGATAGGAGACAGTCATGAAAATTCTGGTGCTTTCGGATTCCCACGGGAACATTTCCAATATGGAGGCGGCGGTGGAGCGGGAACAACCCCGGATGATCCTCCACCTGGGGGACTGCTGGCGGGACGCGGAGCGTCTGGCGGAGCGGTATCCGGAGATCCCCATGGAGCATGTGCCCGGCAACTGCGACTGCCGCCCGGAGGAACCGGCGGAAAAGCTGCTGTTTCTGGGGGACTGCCGGGTCCTTATCTGCCACGGCCACACCTACGGCGTTAAGACCTCTCTGCTGGCGGCGGGGTACAAGGCGGAGCAGGACAATCTGGACGCCTTTCTCTTCGGCCATACCCACAAGCCCCTGGTGGACCGGCGGGGCAAAACCCTGTTCCTGAATCCCGGCACCATCGGCAAGGGGGTGCGGCCCACCTACGCCGTGCTGACGGCGGAGGGCGGAAAGATCGACGGCCGGACCGTTTTCCTGGATCTGCCATAAAACCAACGAATTGAATCGGAAAATTAATAAGCAATACTTATACAAGGAAGCGGATTTTCTAATTTTACAAAGGTTGACCTATCTGGTACAATGAACAAGCTGCGGCACTGTGCCCAGCACCTGAAAGCAGATCAAAAAAATCAAACAGGCCGCCGTGGAGAACGGCGGCGGAATGGAGTTTTTTATGAGCCGTATGGTCGGTACTGTCTCCCGGGGTGTCCGGGCTCCCATCATCCGCAGCGGCGACGATCTGGTGGAGATTGTCACCAAGTCCGTCCTGGAAGCTGCCGCGCAGCCGGAGGACGGCTTCACCGTCCGTGACCGGGACGTGGTGGCCATGACCGAGGCCATCGTGGCCCGGGCCCAGGGCAACTATGCATCCACCGATGACATCGCCTCCGACGTAAAGGCCAAGCTGGGCGGTGGCACCGTGGGCGTCATCTTCCCCATCCTCAGCCGCAACCGCTTTGCCGTGTGCCTGCGGGGCATTGCCAAGGGGGCTAGGAAGATCGTCCTGATGCTGAGCTACCCCTCCGACGAGGTGGGCAACCACCTGATCGATCCCGACGTCATGGACGAAAAGGGCGTGGACCCCTACCGGGATGTGCTGACTCTGGAAAAATACCGGGAGCTGTTCGGCTACACCGTGCATCCCTTCACCGGGGTGGACTATGTGGCCTACTACATGGACCTGATCCGGGAGAGCGGGGCGGAGGCAGAAGTGATTTTCGCCAACGACGCCAAGGCCATCCTGCCCTACACGAAAAATGTCATCAATTGCGATATCCACACCCGCAAGCGCACCAAGCGCCGCCTGCTGGCCGCCGGAGCGGAGAAGGTGTTCTCCCTGGACGAGATCTTGACGGCCCCCGTCAGCGGCAGCGGCTATAACGAAAAATACGGTCTGCTGGGTACCAACAAGGCCACTGAGGATACTGTGAAGCTGTTCCCACGGGACTGCCAGGGCCTGGTGGAAGCCATTCAGAAGAAGCTGTACGACGCCACCGGCAAGCACGTGGAGGTCATGGTCTACGGCGACGGTGCCTTCAAGGACCCCGTGGGTAAGATTTGGGAGCTGGCGGACCCTGTGGTGTCTCCCGCCTATACCTCCGGCCTGGAGGGCACCCCCAACGAGCTGAAGCTGAAATACCTGGCGGACAACGACTTCGCCGGACTGAACGGCGAGGAGTTGCGGGAGGCCATCAAGGGCCGCATCGCCGCCAAGGACGGCAGCTCCCTGGTGGGCAATATGGTGTCTGAGGGCACCACGCCCCGCCGCCTGACGGATTTGATCGGCTCCCTGTGCGACCTGACCTCCGGCTCCGGCGACAAGGGCACTCCCATCGTCTATATCCAGGGCTATTTCGACAATTATACCAACGACTAAGATAAAAGGAG
>URTS01000036.1 GCA_900550685.1 uncultured Oscillibacter sp.
ACGGCGGCGTTGGCTCAGCGTGTCAAAAAAGTATTTTCGCCCTGCTGAGTAAGTTTTCAGAACTTCATAAAAGTTCTGAAAACTAAGAATTTTAATGGCACGGGACACCCTTCTTGGGTTTCCCGCGCACACCCTTCCTTACCGTTGCGGAGAATTTACCACTTTATCGACAGTCTCCGCCAGCGCCGCCACAGGCAGCGTTGGCTTCATACCCGCCAATCCTTGCTGTTGACCAAAGCCGGTATCCAAAGGCCAGAAAGAATCCGTAAAGACTTGAATCTTTGCTCCAGCAGAGTTAATATCACACCCACCTGAGAAATGCCCACATTGATGCGTTGTACTTTCTCTTGCACAGGATATCTTCCAACCGGTAAAATGAAACCCATCACGCTTTATCACAAGGAGAACCGCCATGGAACAACACTATCTTGCCAACGAACAGATCTCAGCCTTTGCGTCCTCCCTTGTCCGGGCGGAACGAACCCCTGCGACCATTGAAAAATACCTCCGAAGCGTACGGGCTTTCTTCCTGTACCTGGATGGGCGGCCTGTTACCAAGGACGCTGTCGTAGCTTGGAAAGAACATCTGCAAAGCGTGGGTGGCTATTCCCCTTCCACCGTCAACGCATCCCTGGCTGCCATCAATGATCTATTTACTTTTCTCGGCTGGCCGGATTGCCGCGCCCATTATCTGAAGGTTCAGCATCGTCTGTTCCGGGACGCCGGACAGGAATTGGGCCGTGAGGACTATGAGCGTCTCATCACGGCAGCCCACGAGTCAGGACGGGAGCGGATTGCGCTGGTCATGGAGACGATCTGCGCCACCGGCATCCGAGTCAGCGAGGTGCGCTATATCACCGTGGAGGCGGCAAAGGAAGGCCGTACCACTATCTCTCTGAAGGGCAAGATCCGCACCATCCTGCTGCCGGGAAAGCTGTGCAGGAGGCTGCTGAAATACGCGAAAAAGCAAAAAATCACCTCTGGCGAGATTTTTCTCACCAGAGGCGGAAAGCCCATGGGGCGATGCCAGATCTGGGCTGAGATGAAGCGGCTCTGTCAAAAAGCCGATGTGGAGCCCTCCAAGGTATTTCCCCATAATCTCCGGCATCTGTTTGCCACGATTTATTACCGGGTCTACAAGGACATTGCAAAGCTGGCGGACATCTTGGGCCATTCCAGCATTGAAACCACTCGTATCTACCTGATGACCACAGGACAGGAACACCGGCATCAGTTGGAACGGCTACAGCTGGTGCTCTGAAACGGAATCTATATTCCGTTGTGCAATTTTGAAATAGATATGGAAAACCCATTCCTACATTCCGCATTCTACTCCCCCAAAATCCAATGTGCAAGGATTTTGTCGAAAAAAACAGGTAAAATAAGCACAAAGAAATGAGCCATGAAGAAGGTATCTGCATGGCTCCTGGAAGAAGCGCCCATTTCCCTTTTTACAAAGGAGAAATGGGCGCTTGTTTTTTATTTCAGCCTGCCGAAAGCCTGGTCAGGCTGTTCATGGTTCACATACGGAATATAGATTCCGTTGTATAAAGAGGGAGTTCCATGAAGCGAAGTGTTTTGCCCTGTTGGAAGTTAAGTATCCTGTATAAGCCGGCTTTTCAGCGGTTAGCTGCGGCGATTGTCTCTGTATGCTTTTTTGCAGCAGCTGTGTCTGTACCCGCCGTGGCCATTGAGACGCAGGGTTATACAGATGTGAACCCGGGAAATATCTGGTATGAGGATATCATGGAGGCCACGGAAGAGGGCATTGTGTCCGGGATTGGAAACGGGCAGTTCGCACCGGACCGCCCTGTGACCATGCTGGGATTTGCCACGATGCTGGGACGTTATCTGAATCGCTTTGAGGGACTGGATGCTTACTGGCTGGAAAGCCCTTTGCTGATGATCAACGCCTATTTGGACGCCAATAACGGTCATGCTGCGGGAGACTGCCTGACAAGAAGAGATGCCGTCTGTCTTGTGTTTGCCGCCACAGCCGCGACGCCGTGGCCGCAGAAAGAGGAACGCTTTCACGATCTGGGCAGTCTGCCTTCGGAAGAGCGGAATCAGATCGAATGTGCCGCCGCGCTGGGTCTGATCCCGGATGACGGCACAGGCTTGTTCCACCCGGAACAGTCTGTGACAAGGGCTGAGGCCGTCAGCATGATCCTCTCCCTCCACCATGTGCCGGAGGATACCGAAAGCGCGCTGCGGCCAGTTTCTCTGTCCGGTTTCCGCCTTACATATGAAAATGAGGACGCTGTTCGCCGTTCCTTCCGTTCCCGTGTCTACCTCGCGGCGATGCCGGAGGCCGTTCTGGAGAAATTTGCGGAGCGAGACTGGGAGCTGCGCTTTATGACCTATGGTTTGGAAACGCTGAACGCGTCCTATGCTGGCGGGCTGGGTGTTACGATCCCATCCGGGAAAATTATCTGTGTGGATGTGAGTGCCAGCGCTTTCCTGCGGGATAACACCACAGTTCTCCATGAGATGGGACATTTTGAAGAGCAATATGCGTCGGCACAGGAAGAAGCCGCTATAACGAACGCGTTCCAGAAAGAGCAGGTTCTGATGGCCGCATTTCTGCACAGGGATTACTGTCGAAAGAATGTGGAGGAGTACTTTGCTGAAGCGTTCCGCGCCTATCTGCTGGGGAAGGATTTTTCCGGGATGGAGCCGCTGACATGGGCCGCAATGGAAATGCTGTCCCGGACATGGGAGGCGGACACATGAGCGAAAGCCTGTATGATTTCTGCCGGAAGTATGACCGGCAGTATTTACTGGAGGAATGGGACGGTGAGAAAAATCTCCCTCTGACACCGGATGGGGTGACCCACGGCAGTCACACCATGGTCTGGTGGCGGTGCGGAAGCGGCCATTCCTGGCAGGCGCTGGTCTATACCCGCACCGCCGGAAGCGGTTGTCCTTACTGTGCCGGTAAAAAATTGGGACAGAGCAATGACTTTGCATCGCTGTACCCGGATCTTGCTGTTCAGTGGGATACGCGGAAAAATGCCCCGCGAAAGCCGTCTGAATTCCCGGCAGGAAGCCACCACCTTGCGTGGTGGGTTTGTGAGAAGGGACACTCCTGGCGGGCCCAGATCAATTCCCGGGTCTCCGGCGGCTGCGGCTGCCCGGTCTGCGCTGGCAGGCTGGTGCAGCCCGGCGAGAACGATCTGGCCTCTCAGTTCCCACGGCTGGTAAAGGAATGGGATATAGAGAAGAATGGTGCTTTGACGCCGGAAAAGGTCACGGCTAAAACGAGCCGCAAGGTTTGGTGGCGGTGCTCTTTGGGGCACAGGTGGCAGGCCGCCGTCGCGTCCCGGACGGTCTCCGGTGCCGGTTGCCCGGTCTGTGCCGGGAAGCAGATTCTGCCGGGGTTCAACGATTTGGCTTCTCAATACCCAGAGCTGGCAAAGGAGTGGGATACGGAGAGAAACGGTTCCCTGACCCCGGATTCCGTCTCCGCTTACAGCAACCGGAAGGCATGGTGGCGATGCGAAAAGAACCACAGCTATCAGGCGGTCATTGCCACCCGCACAATGCGCGGCAGCGGTTGCCCCTATTGTGCCAACAAGAGAGTTCTGCCGGGCTTCAATGACCTGGCCACTGCGGAACCAACGGTAGCCGCACAGTGGCACCCCACTTTGAATGGCAGCTTTACCCCGCAGATGGTGACCGCAGGCAGCCATCGTAAGGTCTGGTGGCAGTGCGCCAACGGCCATGTCTGGAAAGCAGCCATTTATCCCAGAGCCGGTAAGCAGCGCTGTGGCTGCCCCATCTGCGCAGGCAGAACGAAATGCAAAACGATGTAAACCCAGCCCGTGGAGACGGGCAAAATATAAAGAAAACTTTTAGGAGGTAAATGAAATGAAACGGCGAATATTGGCAAGCTTGCTTTCGCTTGTCATGATGCTCAGTTTGCTGCCAACAGCAGTCTGGGCGGTGAATGACGAGGGCAGCACCTCGTCAGGTAATGGCTGGCCTGCAGGAGCAACGGGAATTACCGTTGCGACGGAGAAGTACAGCGTAACAAATTACGACGAGGACACAACCAATGTAAAGGCCAGCACTACGATTTGGTATAAGATCGATGGCGATACCCTCACCATTGGCGGTGCAGGCGCCATTTCCGATTATTCCAACACGAAGGATAAGACCAATGTGCTGCGTTTCACACAGGCGGATTGGTTTAAGCAGAGAAAGAATATCAAGCATGTTGTAATTGAGGACGGCATTACCGGCATTGGTACGCTGGCCATTGCCAACATGACGCAACTTGAATCCATCGAGATCCAGGGAGCGGATGTTGAGCTGGCACGCGGCGCGGTCAACAATTATGATGGCAACAGTGGCACACTGACCATTACCGTTCCCCTGTCTGTGTATCAGCAGAACAACATGGATGAGAACAGTATGGATAAAAACAGTTGGTTTGAGAAATCCAACAAGAATCCCAACCCGACGATCGAATTTGTGATCAGCAATACGGATGAGATCAAGAACGGTTACGCAGATGTGCTGAAGCTTGATGTAAATGAAGCAGCCAGCTGGGACAAGGCGACGATCTCTCAAATTACAACAGCGTACGAAGAGTACACGGCCCTGCCGGAGTCTGTGAAAACGGTCCTCAATACAGATGTTGGTGAGCCTCTCAAGGCATTGTACGATGCGGCTGTCAACAAGCGCGGCTGGCCCGCCGGTGCGAAGGGCATCAACATTGCGCTGAAAGGCTTCAACGGCAGCAATATGGATAAGATCGGTACCAGCGATACCTTCTGGTATCTGCTGGACGGTAGCACGCTGAAGCTGGGCGGCAACGGCGCGTTCCCGCTTACCGGTTATGATTCCAGCTCGGCCAAAGATGGCAACCTCGGGTTTAGTCATGCATCCTGGTATGACGACAGAGCTTCCATCACATCCGTCGATGTGGCTGAGGGCATCACCAAGCTGGATTATCTGAACCTGACGAATCTTTACAACTGTGATGATATCTATCTGCGCAATCCGCAGATCGAACTGGTAGACGGCGCGGTCTGCGGCTATACCGGCGATGCAAACGGCAAGCTGACGCTGCATCTCTATAAGCGCGCGTATGACAAACTGCCTTCCGGCTGGTATATGACGAACAGCCTTACCGATGCTCCGAGCGGCCGATATCTTGACCCGACGCTCAGCTATTCCTTCCTGGAAGTGGAGGCTTTCGAGAGCACGTATGCAGATATTTGGAATTATTCCGCTTCTCTGACGAATGATCAGAAGGAAACGGTCAAAGCTGCATACAACGAGTATCAGGGCATGGATGCGCTGTTCCAGAACCAGCTGATGAACGTGGATACGCTTTCCGGCGGCCAGACCTATGGCGCGAAGCTGCTGGAACTGTACAGTCTGACCACAGGCGGGACTGTGGCTAAGTTCCCGGATACAACCGACATCTACTACAGCTATGATAAGGCAACAGAGACCCTGACGCTGACTTATACCGGCAGCGATACCGGGACGATCCCCGACTATAATCCGATCTCAGCACCGCTGGGCACTGTGCCAATCAAGAACGTTGTGATCGACAGCAAGATCGCCAATGTTGGCGCTTATGCGCTGGCAAACCACGGTGATATCACGGTCTATGCCTCTGTGAATACCAAGCTGGCTGAAAACTATGCGGCGGGCTCGACCGTCACGCTGATCTATTCTGAGACGCAGGCCTTTATCGACACCTATGCAAAGGTCTGGACGCTGACCGGCGTGGTTCCCAGTTATGGCATTAAAGAAAATGGCGTATTCCTGAACGCTGACGTGCCCACAGCGGTGGAAAACGCTGTAAAGGCCTACAAGAATCTGAACAGCAACGTCAAGGCTCAGCTGAAAGAACTGAAGATCGACGGCGGTCCGACTTATTATGAGCAGCTGCTCAAGGTCACCGGCGCAAATGATCTCGACAACATGACGGTGATCTCCGGCGGTATTCCCAACGGAGTGGACGAGACGGGCTGCTTCACCTATATGGACGGCATCCACTGGACGCTGACCAAAAACGACGAAAGCACGGATACCTGGACCCTGCGTTTTGATACGGATACGGGCGTGAAGGCTGCGCTGCCTGATTTCGGCAATAACACGACCAACACGACTGCAACGGATTTCCGCAATCAGCCCTGGTACAGCAACTGCTTTAGTTCTTACTTCAAAAACAAGGTCACGAAGACCTATCTGGGCGAAGGTATCACCGGTGTCGGCAGATACGGCCTGATCCATCTCAGCAATTGCACGGATTTCCATTTTGAAAATCCGGACGGCGTGGATCTGGCGGGCTACGCATTCGACTACTACAGCTGCTTCCCCACGTTTACGCCGAAGATTTATCTCCACAGCAATTCTACACTGGCGGCCAACTGGGCGGACGATTTGAACAAGGGCGCGAATGCTGGCCAGAACCACACCACGGCTGATTTCAATCTGATCTATACCGATGCGCTTGCCTTTGAGCAGACTGAGGCGTTCAAGAATCTGTGGACGATGAATGCGGCAGATGCGAACACCGCAGAAAATGCATCCATCATCAAGAGCGCCATGGACGCCTACAGGGCTTTGAGCGACAAAGCGAAGGAACAGCTGAAGAAAGATACGTGCAACACCGATAATGATACTTATGCCGGCAAGCTGATGGCGCTGGCCAAGGAGATCGGCCTGGCGGGCGATATCGGTACCATTCAGTATACGATCTCCAGCGATGGCAAGACCCTGACGGTCACCGGCAAAGGCACCCTGAGTGCTGACATGGCAAATGATGCCTGGACCGAAGCAAAGGTCGGCAGTGTCGAAAATCTGGTGATCGAAAGCGCAATCACGATCAACAACGGCGCACTCAACAATATGAGCGCCCTTAAGACGGTGGATGCAGTCCGCGGCGTCGAGGTTGTTGGCGGTAAGAACGTGTTCCCCAATGCGGACATTGTGATCCGCGGCTACGCTGATGCACAGAATACTTCCTTGGAGAGCTATGCAAAGGCGCATAACATCAAGTTCCAGCTCAAGGAACTGAACATCCTCTGCATCGGCAACAGCCATACCTATGACTACACCACCTATATGCAGAGTATCCTGAACGATGTCAATGCCAATCTGGAAGGAACCAAGGTTCAGCTCAGCTTCATCCAGCATGGTTCTCGCAAGATCGGTATCACGCAGACCTACAGCGATGGCAAGGCAACGAACTATTCTCATGAGAGCTGTATTCAGGACGTCGTTAACAAGGTCAAGGATTCTTCTGCCGTGAGCAGCAACGATGTTGATGGCGATTATTTCAAGAATCTGAACCCTGCAAGCAATACTTGGGACCTGATCATCATTCAGGACTACCGCGAATCCTGTGTGAGTGCAGCAGATAACGCAAGCAATAACAACGGTCAGGATTATGTTTTCATCAATCATCTGCGCGGCGCGATCGAGAACCTCCGTTTGCTCCAGCCTACGGCACAAGTTGCGTGGTTTATGGACTGGATGGACACCTATGACTATAGTAAATATTTCAGCCGCTATACAGAGAATTCTCTGTCGAATTATACCGCGGCGTCTAACAAGACGGAGGGGAATCCTGACTTTATCATTGCCGGTGCAACCTTCATCGGAAATGCGATGACCAGCTATCTTGGCCAGAGCAAAAACTTGGAGGATACCATACCTCTGCATAATGCTGGTACGACACAGGTCCCACAGCTCTGGCGCGACAATACCCATATGAGCTATGAAACCGGTCGTTATCTCGCCGGTACGTCTGTGGCAGCTAAGCTCTTCACGGATATTTTCAGCAAGGAAATTACCTTTAAAGAAGGCGCTGATTTCTACAGCGTGCTCTCCTACAACCCCAATAGCAAGGATTCCAACGTTCGTCAGGATTGGCCCGGTGAATTCACGCCTGAGATCGTTGAAATTGTAAAGGCCTCCGCCAAGGCAGCTATCGAGAAGCCGACGGAGATCACAAAGCTTACGGAGTATGCCAAGGATCCCATTGAGAATCTCAAGGCGCTGGTGGAGTCTGCCGACTTTACGAACACGGAATGGAACGAAGCTGCAATCAAGGCTAAGGCTGCTGAAGTGCTGGCTGAAAAGACCGGTGCAAAGGTCACCGCTGCCAGCGTTTCCGGCAACACTGCCGCGATCACGCTGCGTTATGGCTATTCCGAAGCCACTGCAACGATCTATACCCCGAGCGATGCTGCGGCGCAGTGGACCGCCCACATTGAGTCCACCAAGCTCGGCTCCACCACCGTTCCCGGCTCTGACATGAAGTACAGCGAGGTCCCGGCTATTCAGGCGGCTCTGGCAAAAGGCTACTCCGATATCTGGGCCGCAAAGACGGCTGAGGCAGCGAATGCAGCACTGGAAGCATCCAAGGAAAATCTGTTGAAGACCGTTAAGGAATACGTAAAGTATCTTGCTGATACAGTCTACAACAACGGTGCTCCTACCGAGCTGAATGGCAACAGCTATACAGTCAGCAAAGAAAACTATGGTGTTGCCGTCGATGCTATTGACAGTGCAAACAATGTTTCCGGCGTGCTCGATGCTTACGATGCTATGCTTGATACGCAGGTTTGCAGAACCATTTCCAGCGTCAGCATTATGCCCGACAAAGAGAGCATGGTTGGCAGCAGTACGGTAACGTTGACTATCACCAAAGCACCCACTGACGCCGTTGTGAGCGTGACCTGCGATGACAGTACTGTTGCGGTGAAGGACAACGGAGGTGGAACCTATACGGTTTCCCTGCCCAACATCACGAAGACCTACACCTTTACTGCGAGCATTGAGCAGAGTGATACTTACACGGCCGCAAGCACTTCCTGCACCGTCTCTGTGACACGAAAATCCTCTGGAGGTAGCAGTTCCTCCAGCGGCTCTTCTGGTAGTTATGCTGTGACCGCACCCAGCACCAAGAACGGCGATGTGACTGTCAGCCCCAAGAACGCCTCCAAGGGCGACCGCGTGACCATCACCGTAACTCCCGATAAGGGCTACGAGTTGGACAAGCTTACCGTCAAGGACGCCAGCGGCAATAAACTCAAGCTGACCGATAAGGGCAACGGCAAGTACACCTTCACCATGCCCGGCAGCAAGGTTACTGTTTCCGCTGAGTTTGTCGAGGAGCAGGCTGCTTCCATCTTTGCGGACGTTCCCGCCGACGCTTATTATGCCAAGGCTGTGGAATGGGCTGTGAAGAAGGGCATCACCAACGGCAAGACCAACGGTCTGTTCGGCTCCAACGATCCCTGCACCCGTGGCCAGATCGTCACCTTCCTGTGGCGTGCCGCCGGTTCTCCCGCCCCCAAGGGCACGGCTAAGGTTCCCGCCGACGTGCTCCCCGGCAGCTATTGCTATGACGCAGTGGCATGGGCACTGGAAAACGGCATCACCAACGGTTTGGCTGACGGCACCTTCGGCGTCAACAACACCTGCACCCGCGGCCAGAGCGTGACGTTCCTGTACCGTGCCATGGGCACCGCTCCCACCACGGTGAACGGCTTCACCGACGTGGCGGCCGGCGACTTCTACGCCGAGGCTGTGGCTTGGGCCGTGGAGAACGGCGTGACCAACGGCACGTCCGCTTCCACCTTCAGCCCCAACGCAGGCTGCACCCGCGCTCAGATCGTCACCTTCCTGTTCCGCACTTATCAGGGCAAGTAAGGGGCATCAGCCTGTATAATGCAAAGCGAGGTCACCAGATTTTCTGGTGGCCTCGCGCTTTGCTCATGAACGGTATTCTGTTGATGTCCTTATGCGGGAGTGCCTTTTGATTTGCGTCTTTACTTTAGTCGGAATCATCGATAAAATGAAGGCATGATTTGGAATTATTCAATTCTATTTCGTTATGAAGGAGGCCGAGATGGAACAAAAGCTGGAAACCTTTCTCACCCTCTGCCGCACCATGCACTATGGGCGTGCGGCGGAGGCGCTGAACCTCTCCCAACCGGCAGTGAGCAAGCATATTCAGGCGCTGGAGACGGAATACGGTGCGCCGCTCTTTTCCTATGCCAACCGCAGGCTAAGCAAAACGCCCCAGGGGGAGCTTCTGGAGCGGTATGCCATTTCCCTGCGCTACAATGAGGAGACGCTGCGGGCAGCGCTGCACAAAAAGCCGGAACTGCTGCTGCGCATTGGGGCGACGAAGTCCATCGGCGATTACATTCTTCTCCCGGAAATTTACCGTTATCTGTCCCGCCCAGAGAACGAACTGCTCTTTCTGGTGGACAACACCGCGCACCTGCTGGCCCAGCTGGAAGCGGGAGAACTGGACTTCGTCGTGCTTGAGGGCGTTTTCAACAAGGAGCGCTACGACAGCTTCCTTCTGCGTCCTGAGCCGTACATCGGCATTTGCAGCGCCAGGCACCCGCTGGCAGGACGGCGTGCTTCTATCGAGGAGTTGTTCGATCAGCGCCTGATTCTGCGGGAGGAGGGCTCCGGCACGCGGCGCATTCTCGAATATGAGTTGGCACAGCAGGGCTACCGCATTACATCGTTCCCGCACCGCGCCTGCGTAAGCTCCTTCAAGCTTATCAAGGAACTGGTGCGCAGCGGCTACGGCATCAGCTTCCTCTACGAGGCGGTGGTGAAAAATGACCCAAGCTTTGGCCGCTTCTTCTGTCCGCCGCTGACGAGCATGCATGACCTGAATGTGGTCTTTCTTCAAAATACAGATGCCGGACGGCTCGCCAGGCAGTTTCTCGCACGCTGATGCGCAGAGTCGGAGCAAGATATTAAGCGGCTGAATCGTGAGATCCGCCGCAGGACCCGGATGATTGGAACGTTCCCGGATGGGAACTCAGCCCTGATGCTGGTCTGCGCCAGGCTTCGCCATGCGGCGGACAATCAGTTGGACAGCAGGAAATTCATGAATAGGAAGCCTTTGGGGGCGGCTCTGGAAGACACCTTCATAGCCAGCTGATTTCACCTTTTACACATGAATTTTGACGGCATCTGACGGCACCTCAGGACCGTACAGCGCATGCAAGAACTGCGAAAAATATATGGAAAAGCCTGCCTCCCAACTCAGGAGGCAGGCTCTTTTCAAAAGTGATTTACCGGATAGGCAGGG
Source organism: uncultured Oscillibacter sp. (assembly GCA_900550685.1). Taxonomy (GTDB): domain Bacteria; phylum Bacillota; class Clostridia; order Oscillospirales; family Oscillospiraceae; genus Oscillibacter. The sequence goes on from URTS01000036.1 coordinate 11,093, forward strand.
CCATCGACACGGTGGTGACTGCTCCAAACAGAATACGGTTTCATACGGGAGCTGTGCATTTGCTGTTAGAGAAAATCCATAGCGAATGCTTTCGCAACACAATGCTTTCCCCCGTACTGCCCATCCTTCGAAATAACATGCCGGACAGGCGGCTATGATCCTCAGAAAATCAGGGAATAAGGACGCCCTTGATACATTTGCCCGCCTTGATGGCGTCAAATACTTCTGCCCAATCCGCCAGCGGAACACGCATGGTAGCCAAACGGGAGAGATCCCGGTTGGTCGTAGCCATCAGATGCAGCACCCGGACCCAGGAGATGGGGCTGGAGCTATAGCACATTTCCAATCTGTGACACTTATGGATGGAGGTAGCCCACTTCACCGGGATCGTCTCGGGACCGGGAATGGCGATGACACCGATCCGGCCGAATACCCGCGTCACATCAATGGCGGTATTCACAGCGGAAGCCGCTCCGCTGCATTCCATCGTGACATCCGCACCACGTCCGCCCGTCATTTCGTTGATAATGTCCACGGCGTTTTCCTTCATGACATTGATGGTGCGGGTAACACCCAGTTCCCGTGCAATGGGGAAACGCAGTTCCTCATCTGCGTCGGTACCCAGCATGATCACCTGATAGGCACCGGCCTCTAAGGCGCACACGGCGGACAGCTGACCAATGGGACCGGCGCCGGAAATCACGACCACATCACCCAGTTCTACCTTGGTGCGGTCGATTACGCCGTTCATAGCCACGGCCATAGGCTCCGTTAAGACTGCCACAGAGTCGGGAACATTGTCGGGGACCTTATGCACCAGTTCCGGCTGAGAGTAGCAGATATACTCCGCGGCACAGCCGTCGATACCGTAGCCAGGAGACCGCTTGGTGCTGCACATATGCGGGTGTCCGCTACGGCACATCTCACACGTTCCGCAGGCCAAAGTGTGCGGCTCTGCGATCACCCGGTCACCGGGCTTCAGATTTTTGACCGCGCTGCCGACAGCCTCGATCTCACCGACGAACTCATGCCCCAAAATCACCGGAACGTTATAGGGGAACATATCATTGTAAATGTGAATGTCTGTTCCGCAGACACCAGCCTGCTTTACACGGATCAAGATATCATTCTCTGTTTTGATCTCTGGCTTTGGCACATCTTTGACTTCTACAAAGCCTACGCCCTTTGTGGTCTTTACCATTGCCTTCATCATTTCCATGTTGCTCGACCCCTTTACTAAAATTAAGTACCCGCTGAAGAACTGCTCTGCACGCTGTCTGCAGAGGGCACCGTGTTCAGCAGATACAGGATATTCAACGCTGTTCGGTAAATCCTGAAAGAGCAAAGGAGGAGACAGATTCTGCATCTGTCTCCTCCTTTTTTTGAAATTTACATCCGCATACCGCCGTTGACATCCAGGCAGCATCCGGTCATATAACGGGACATATCAGATGCCAGAAACAGTACAACATCGGATACATCCTCCGGTTCGCCGAAACGCCCCATGGGGATCTTGTTCAGGTCCCAATCGGCTCCGAAGACCTTCTGCATATCCGTCTTGATCTGACCCGGCGCAATGCTGTTGCAGGTAACGCCATGGGCAGCGCCAGCCTTTGCCAACGATTTCGTCAGCGTCAGAACGGCGCCCTTGGTAGTGGCGTAATCCACGCCGGAAGTCAAGCCGCCGACCTCGCCGGCAATAGAAGCCATGTTGACAATCCGGCCATAACCCTTGGCTTTCATGATCCGCATAGCCCGCTGGGCGAAGAGGAAGGGACCTCTGGCATTGATTCCATAGGTGAACTCCCACTGTTTAAGAGTTATATCATCCAGCGGGATGTTGTTGGTGACGCCAGCGTTATTGACCAGAATATCCAGCGTGCCGAATTCCTTCTCCAGAACAGAGAAGCAATGATCCACGTCTGCCTCGTCAGCCACATTGGCCTTCACGGCGACGCATTTGCAGGAAGGATACTTGGCCATAATTTCATTGGCGACTTTTTCTGCGGCCTCTACCTTCAAATCCACCATGACGATGCCGGCGGCACCTTCCTCAGCGAATTTCCAGCAGTCGCAGGCGCCCATGCCAGCACCGGCGCCGGTCACCATGGCGATCTTGCCCTCTACCATTTTTTTCATGTCAATACACTTTCTTTCCGGAATAAAATCAACCGTAAACGAGACGCGGCAGGAACATAACGATGGGCTCCAGATAGGTAAAGAGCATCAGGTCCAAGATCATAACGCCGATGATCGGCACAATGCCCCTGCAGATCTTGCCCAAAGTCGTCTGAGCCACGTTTGCAGCAACAAACAGGTTGACGCCCAGAGGAGGCGTAATGAAGCCGATGGCCAGGTTGATAACCATGACAATGCCGAAATGCACAGGATCGACACCCATGGCCTGCACCACAGGCAGGAAGATCGGCGCCAGAATGATGATGGCGGCGTTTGTCTCCATGAAGCAGCCCACGAACAGCAGCAGCAGGTTGATCAGCAGCAGGATGACGATGCGGCTGTCAGTGATGGACTGGAAGAAGGCAGCGATATGGCCGGGCACCTTCTGCATGGTCAGAATACGGCCGAAGGTGTTGGCAGTGCCCAGGATGATCATGATGGTAGCGGTAGTCAGGGAAGCGTTGGCGAAGATGCCGACCAGATCCTTGAACTTCAGCTCCTTATACACAAAAGCACCGATAATCAGGCCGTAAGCCACGGCCACAGCGGCAGCCTCGGTAGGAGTGAAGATACCGCCATAGATGCCGCCCAGAATGATGACAGGCACCAGCAGAGCCCAGATGCCGTCCGCCAGGGAGTGACCAACGGTTCTCCAGGAGAAGGGCTGAGATTCCTTATTGATGTACTGCCGCTTGGTGCAATACCACTTGGTATAGAGCATCAGAGACAGGCCAATGATGAGGCCGGGAACAATACCGCCCAGGAACAGAGCACCCACAGATGCGCCGGTAGCCACGGAGTACATAACCATGGGGATAGAGGGCGGGATCACAACGCCGATAGAACCTGCAGCGGCGGCGATAGCGCCGGAGTAGCCGGTATCATAGCCCTGCTTGATCATGGTGGGGATGGTCAGGCCGCCGATAGCAGCCACGGTAGCCGGGCCGGAACCGGAGATGGCAGCAAAGAACATGCAGGCCACGATGGTCACGTGGGCCAGGCCGCCGTATTTCCGGCCCAGGAATGCGTCAGCAATGTTCAGCAGACGGCGGGAAATACCGCCGGTAGCCATCAGCTCGCCGGCCAGAATAAAGAAAGGAACGGCCATCAGGGGGAAGGAGTCACAACCTGTGACCAGGGTCTGTGCCATGTAGGTCGGCTGCACAACACCGCTGCAGAAAATCGTTGCGAGGCTGGACAGGCCCAGAGAAATGCCGATAGGCACCCGCAGAACCAGACACAGAACCAAAACGCCAAAGAGTACAGCTATTGCCATTTTCTGTTACACTCCTTCCTGATGTGCTGCCCCGGACTTGATGTCCTTGACCGCAGATACGATATGCTGAATCAAACGGATTGCAGTCAAAGTCATGCCCACAACGGGAGCCATGTAGATGAACTGCATGGGAATATGCGCGCCGGTGGAGATCTGGCCGGTAGCAGCGATGCTCGAAACTACCTGAAGACCGAAATACACGGCAAAACAAGCAAAAATCAAAAAGCCGATGATGCCGAACAGGGCATAAATAGGCTGTGCTTTCTTAGGCATGATGGCGTAAACGGCATCCACACAGATGTGCTTATCCATTTTGACGCCATAGCTGATACCAATATAGATCAGCCAAATGAACATATATCTGGACAATTCTTCTGTCCAGGACAAAGAGTTGTTGAGTGCGTAGCGGAAGAACACCTGAACGACGATGAGGATACTCATTGCCGCCAGGAGGACGACGCACAAGATTTTTTCAATGTTTTCATCAAGAAAACGCAATACCTTCATGTGG
>URTS01000037.1 GCA_900550685.1 uncultured Oscillibacter sp.
GTGGACTGGTACAACGGCGGCATGGAGCACACCACCCTGCATCTGCTGTACTCCCGGTTCTGGCACAAGTTCCTCTATGACATCGGCGCCGTGCCCACCAAGGAGCCCTACGCCAAGCGCACCAGCCACGGCATGATCCTGGGCGAGGGCGGCGAGAAGATGTCCAAGTCCCGGGGCAACGTGGTGAACCCCAACGACATCGTGGCTCAGTACGGCGCGGACACCATGCGCCTGTATATCATGTTCGTGGGCGACTTCGAGCAGGCTGCCACCTGGTCCACCGACGCCGTGAAGGGCTCCAAGCGCTTCCTGGACAAGGTGTGGAATCTGGCGGAATCCGCCGCTGACAGCCAGGAGCTGACCCCGGCCAACGAGGCCATCCTCCACAAGACCATCAAGAAGGTCACTGACGATATTGACACCCTGAAGATGAACACCGCCATCGCCGCCATGATGACCGCTGTCAATGAAATGACCGCCAACGGCGTGACAAAGGGCGACATGGGCATCTTCCTGCGGCTGCTGAATCCCTTTGCCCCCCACATCACCGAGGAGCTGTGGGAGCAGCTGGGGTTTGCTGCCCAGGCCGGGAAGATGTGCTGCCAGGCGGAGTGGCCCGTGTATGATGCCAGCAAGACCGTGGCTTCCTCCGTGGAGATGGCCATTCAGGTCAACGGCAAGATGAAGGGTACCGTCACCATGCCCGTGGACAGCGACGAGGAGGCCGTGAAGGCCGCCGCCCTCACGGTGGACAAGGTACAGAAGGCCACCGAGGGGATGCAGATCGTCAAGACCATCCTGGTGAAGAACCGGCTCATCAACCTGATCGTAAAGCCCCAGTAACAGGGGAGACCGGAGCCTGTCTGCTGGCAGGGACCAAAGAAAATGACAGACTGCACCCGGCGGGACCTTTCGGTCCCGCCGGGCGACAAACATTTTTTCACTTTTTGCAAAAAATCCTTGACTTTTGATGGAATATTTCCTATAATAATGTGCGTTAAGGCTATACGTAGCCCCTAAGCATCCTGGATTGAACCGGATGTCTCGGAGGGAGGGAAATATAAATGTCGGAAGTCCGTGTAAGAGAAAACGAGTCTTTGGAGAGCGCCCTGAAGCGTTTTAAGCGCAGCTGTGCTAAGGCAGGCGTGATCGCCGAGGTTCGCAAGAGAGAGCATTATGAGAGCCCCAGCGTGAAGCGCCGCAAGAAGTCTGAGGCCGCTCGCAAGAACAAGAAGCGTTTCTACTAAGAAACAAACGTGCTGTGTCACCGACACAGCACGTTTTCTTTATATCCGGCGCAGCAGCTCCGGCGCGATGTCCCGGACCTCCGGCCACTGGAAAAAGGCGGCGGACACCCCCAGCTGCTGTCCCAGCTTCAGCTTTTGGCGGAGGGTCCCGGCGTCGTCGAAGAGGACGAAGCGGGCCGCGCCCTTTTCCGAATAGGTAAAATATTTCGCGCAGAGGTCTCGGGAGAAGAATACGGCAGGCTGGCGCTCCCGCAGCAAGGCGGACAGGGCCTCCAGGGTCAGGGTCTCTCCCTGGCCGGTTCGGGCGGGGAGGGAGAAAGACATGGCCAGCCGCTGGATATCCAAAGCCACATTCCGGCCCCCGCCATAACGATTGCAGACCTCCCGGAGGTGTTCTTCAAAGCTGCCGCCGGAGACGGCAGTGTTGACGATGACGGTCCGCTGTTCTGTCGAGGAGGCGTAGGCTTCCGGCAGATAGAGGGCTTTCCGGCCGGCGGTGCACTGCCGTCCCAGACTGGCAGCAAGGTGCCGGAGCGGCTCTGTAGGGGGATTTTCAAAATCCAGGACCACGCCGCTGTAGCTCCGGCGGCCGCACTCCCGGAGAATGGCCCCGGCCAGGGTTTCCGGCTGTCGGACAGCCGGAGCGTCCTGGTCGGTGAGGACCAGGAGCCCGCCCCGGGTCTGCACCAGCAGGTTCCGGCTCAGCAGGGAGGAGCCTTCGCCGATCCGGTAGGCGGCGTGGGCCAGCCCCGTCTGAAAAGCGGCGGCCTCCCGCAGGCTGCCGGGGCTGACCGCCAGATAGATCCGCATATCCATTCCCCCTTGTGCCGCGGAGCGAACTCTGCTATACTGGTTTCATTCTATGAAAGGGAGGGACGGCCTATGATACCGGATTTTCTCTTTGACAGCTACCGGGATATCACGCCGGACTTTCTGCAAAAGCAGGGGATCACCCTGCTGCTGACGGATCTGGACTATACCCTGGCCCCCAAGGCGGTCCGCCGTCCGGACGGTGCCCTGAGGCCTGGATAGCGGAACTGAAAGCGGCGGGGATCACGGTGATGATCGTCTCCAACAACCGCTCCGGCGCACGGGTGACGGAGTTCTGCCAAGACCTGGGCATCGGTTACCAAGGCCATGCCGGAAAGCCCAGCCCCAAGGGCTTACAGGCTGCCATGGACCGGACCGGGACCGCACCTGCCCACACCGCCATGCTGGGGGATAAGCTGCTGACTGACATGCTGGCGGCCCGCAGAGCCGGGGTCACGGCCCTGATGGTGGAGCCTCTGGGGGGACCGGTGGGAGTATGGAACCACGTACTACATCTGCTTCAGCGGCCCTTTAAGGCGATGTGTCCCTGCAAATGCCAAAAAAATCCGGATAAAAACGCAAAATAAGCGGAAAAATACTTGCAATAACGGATAGAATGGGGTAAAATATCATCGGCCAATTTTTAGAAGAGTGAGAAAATGTCCACTTCACGGTCGTTTTCTCGTAAAGATTTGTGAGGAGGATTTAACTATGCCTATTTCTGCAGGCGATTTCCGTAAGGGTGTTGTGTTCGAGATGGACGGCAAGCCCATGCTGGTTGTGGACTTCCAGCACGTCAAACCCGGCAAAGGTGCCGCTTTCGTGCGTACCAAGTACAAGAACGTAATGACCGGCGCCATCCGTGAGGAGTCCTTCAACCCCAGTGCCAAGTTTGAAAACGGCACCGTGGAGCGCAAGAACGCCGAGTACAGCTACAACGACGGCGATCTGTACTACTTCATGGACCCGGAGACCTTCGACATGACCCCGCTGAACAAGGACGTTCTGGGCGACAGCTTCCAGTTCGTCAAGGAGAACACTCCCTGCACCCTGGTGAGCTATAAGGGCACCGTGTTCGCCGTGGAGGCTCCCAACTTCATGGAGCTGGAAGTCACCGCCACTGAGCCCGGCGTGAAGGGCGACACCGCCACCAACGTCACCAAGCCCGCCACGCTGGAGACCGGCGCCGTCATCAAGGTGCCTCTGTTCATCAACGAGGGCGAGAAGATCCAGGTGGATACCCGCACCGGCGAGTACCTGGGCCGCGTGAAGGAATAAAATGCATGAAAGGGGGGACTGCCGTCCCCCCTTTATTTCCCAAACTGATTTTTGAAAGGAGCTATTACCATGGAGATCACTGAGAAGGTTGCATATCTGAAGGGCCTGATGGAAGGCATGAAGATCGACACTGAGTCCAACGAGGGCAAGGTCCTGGCCGCTATGGCCGACATCCTGGAGGACATCGGCCTGGAGCTGGAAGACCTGTGGAACGCACAGGGCGAGCTGGAGGACGGCCTGGACGTTGTCAGCGACGACCTGGAGGATGTTGAGGATACCGTGTACGGCGAGGACGAGGATGACGAGTCCTTCGACGACGAGTATTACGAGGACGACGCCGACGAGGATGAGGACTGCTATGCCACCACCTGCCCCACCTGCGAGGAGACCATCTATTTCGATGAGTCCGTTCTGGATGACGGTCAGGTGATCTGCCCCAACTGCGGCGAAAAGCTGGAGTTTGACCTCTCTTCTCTGGACGAGGAGCCCGAGGACAACGGCGACGATCAGGAGTAAGCAATAAAATGCAGTACACCCCGGCACCACAGGTGCCGGGGTGTGCTTTTATATGCGAAAATGGCTGAAACAGCAATTGCTGAAAAGTGGAATTACTTGACGGACTTCTGCCGCAGACTGCACAGCCCCGCACCGATGGCGGTGGCAAAGGTGGCGTTTTCCGGGATGATGTAGTGAAGTCCGTAGAGCTTTTCAAAGTTCTCAAAATTGGGACCAGCCTGGTCCAGAGTGGTCATGGAGCCGGTGACGATCACGGTATCCGCATGGCAGCTTTGGCAGGCCAGCACCGTCATGGTGCCGATGGCCTGAAGCACCAGATTCACCGCGCCGGCAGCCAGGTCGGCAGGGGTGGCATCCTCGGAAAGACTGCCGAAGTTGGCGGCGGTCATGTCCGGATTCAGGGTGGAGGCCGGGTCCGGGGTAATGTCCTTGATGGTCAGGTCCACGCGGTTCAGATCTCCCTGGTCCGCCAGCTTCTTGATCTGGCCGAACCGCTCCATGCCCACCAGCTTGTGGCACAGTCCCCCCAGGGTGCCGCCGCCGATGCCGGAGCCGCACAGATGCCGGACCTCTTTTCCGCTCTCCGCCCACAAAAGAGCCGTGCCGGTGCCCATGGTCACCACCACACCCTGCTTCTGCCCTGACAGGGCCAGGGCGCCAGTGCCGCTGGCCTGAAACTCATCCACCCGGCAGGTGGGCAGGCCGAATACGTTACCTTCCAAATAGCTGGAGCCCACGCCGGTGAGCACCACCCGGCGCACATCGCTCAGGGACAGGTTGTTGCTTTTGAGATAATTGCCGAAGGCTCCGTACAGGCTGGTCACCTGATCCTCTGCCCGGACCCGGAGCATGGAGACCACGCTGCCGTCTGTCCGTAGGCCCACGATCTTGGTAGTGGAGCCGCCGATATCAATGCCTAAGATCACATCCATGGCTGATTTCCTTTCGCTGATCCGGCTGTATCTGCCGATTTCCAGATACCGGATACTCTTTTTGTATGATAGGGGAGCGGGGGCGGCTTGTCAATGTTTATTTCCGTAAATTCGGATAAAAGAATTGCTTTCGCGGCAGGGGAAGGCTATAATACTAGGTATCTTGCGGTATTTTTCCGCATTGGGAAGAAAAAGGAGAACGACAATGGATGTGACGGATAAGCTCAATATGACCATGCTCTGCGACTTTTATGAGCTGACCATGGGCAACGGCTATTTTGAGGCGGGCCTTCAGGACCGGATTACCTACTTTGACGTCTTTTTCCGGGAGGTCCCGGATCACGGCGGCTACGCCATCTGTGCGGGCCTGGACCGGATCATTTCCTATATTGAAGACCTGCATTTCAGCGAAGAGGATATTGACTATCTCCGGGGCAAGAACCTCTTTTCTGAAAAGTTCCTGGATTATCTGCGGAATTTCCGGTTTACCGGCGATATCTGGGCCATTCCGGAGGGTACGCCCATCTTCCCCCGGGAGCCGGTAATCACCGTCCGGGCCCCGGCCATTCAGGCCCAGCTGGTGGAGACCTTCCTGCTGCTGATCTTCAATCACCAGAGCCTCATCGCCACCAAGGCCAACCGCATCGTCCGGGCCGCGGAGGGCCGGGTGGTGCTGGAATTCGGCTCCCGCCGGGCCCAGGGTACCGACGCTGCCATCTCCGGCGCACGGGCGGCCTTTATCGGCGGCTGCAAGGGCACGGCCTGCACCATTTCCGACCAGCTGTTCGGCGTGCCTGCCGGCGGCACTATGGCCCACGCCTGGGTCCAGATGTTCGACTCGGAATATGAGGCCTTCAAGGCCTACTGCGAAATTTTCCCCACCAACGCCACGCTGCTGGTGGATACCTACAACACCCTCAAGTCTGGTGTGCCCAATGCCATCAAGGCCTTCAACGAGGTCCTGAGGCCCCGGGGCATTACCAAGTGCGGCATCCGGCTGGATTCCGGCGACATTGCCTATCTCACCAAGGAGGCACGGCGGATGCTGGACGAGGCGGGCTGGGAAAGCTGCAAGATCTCCGCGTCCAACTCCCTGGATGAATACATCATTCAGGACATTCTGCGTCAGGGAGCCAAGGTGGACCTTTTCGGCGTGGGTGAACGGATGATCACCAGCAAGAGCGATCCCGTGTTCGGCGGTGTTTACAAGCTGGCAGCCGTGGAGAAGGATGACGGCACCATCGTGCCCAAAATCAAGATCAGCGAAAATGTGGGCAAGATCACCAACCCCCACTTCAAGAAGGTCTACCGTATTTTCGACAAGGCTACCGGCAAGGCGGAGGCCGATTACATCGCCCTGTGGGACGAGGTGATGGACGAGTCCAAGCCCATGGAGCTGTTTGACCCGGCCGCCACCTGGAAGCGGCGGGTGTACGAGGACTACACCATCAAGCCTCTGCAGGAGCAGATCTTTGCCGGCGGTAAGCCAGTGTACCGCCGGCCCAGCCTGGAGGAGATCCAGCGGTACTGCCAGGAGCAGGTGGACACCCTGTGGGATACGGTGAAGCGGTTTGAAAATCCCCACAACTACTATGTGGACCTGAGCCAGAAGCTCTGGGATATCAAGCAGGAACTGCTGCGGGCAGGGAACTGCTGAGAAAAAGGAATGGGCGGCCCTCTGCTGCCCGGCGTATAAACGATGTACCCCCGGAAGGCAGAATTTTGCCGTCTGGGGGTACTGGACATTTTCGGAAAAATCAGGTAAAATATGGGCGCTGAAAATATTCTCATTTGCACACAGGAGGAACTGATATGCACTGCACAAAGAAGATCACATCCGACCTTATCTGGCTGGGAGGCTCCGACCGCCGCCTGGCCCTGTTTGAAAATGTGTACCCCATTCCCCGGGGCGTTTCCTATAACGCCTATCTGATCCGGGACGAAAAAACGGCCCTGCTGGACACGGTGGACCAGGCCATTGCGGAGCGGTTCTTTGAAAACCTGGAATATGCCCTCCAGGGCCGGGAACTGAACTACGTTGTGGTCAACCACATGGAGCCGGACCATGCCGCCACCCTGGGCGAGGTGCTGAGCCGCCACCCGGAGGCCACCGTCATCGGCAACGCCAAGACCCTGCCCATGATCCGCCAGTTCTTCCCAATGGAGGTGGAGGGCCGTTTCCAAGCGGTGAAGGAGGGGGACACCCTGTCCCTGGGCCGCCATGAGCTGACCTTTGTCATGGCCCCTCTGGTCCACTGGCCGGAGGTCATGATGACCTATGACACCACGGAAAAGGCTCTGTTCTGCGCCGATGCCTTCGGTACCTTCGGCACCATGGACGGCAACATTTTTGCCGATGAGGTGAACTTTGAGCGGGAATGGCTGGACGATGCCCGCCGATACTACACCAACATTGTGGGCAAGTACGGCACCCCGGTGCAGAACGTGCTGAAAAAGGCGGCCGGGCTGGATATCCAGTATCTCTGCCCCCTCCACGGCCCCGTCTGGCGGAAAAACATCGGCTGGTTCCTGGAGAAGTACAAGCGCTGGAGCACCTACACCCCGGAGGCCTGGACCGCCGCCATTTTCTGCGGCTCTATCTACGGCCACACGGAGAATGCCTGTGAGATCCTGGCATCCCGCCTGGCGGAAAAGGGCGTCCAGCATGTGAAAATCTTCGATGTGTCCCACACCGATGTGTCCGAGCAGGTCAGCGCCGCCTTCCAGTGCAGCCATCTGGTGTTTGCCAGCGCCACCTATAACGGCGGCATCTACACGCCCATGGAGACGCTGCTGCTGGAGCTGAAGGCCCACGCCCTCCAGAACCGCACCGTGGCCCTCATCGAGAATGGCAGCTGGGGCCCCACCGCCGCCCGGCTCATGGCCAAGCATCTGGAGGAGATGAAAGGCATGACCCAGATCGCCCCGCCCATCACCATCCGGTCTTCCGTGAAGGAGGAGCAGTACCGGCAGTTGGAGGAGTTGGCGGACGCCATCGCCGCGGACATTGCCGCCGAGGAATAAGAACAGCAGAAAGCCGCCCCCGGAAGATTCCGAGGGCGGCTGTGTTTTGCGTTTACAGCAGGATAATGCCCGCTTCCTCGCACTGTTTCATGGTGTCGGCGTCCCAGATACTGGCCTGGACCTCACCGATGTGGCAGGTGCCGATCATCAGCATGCACAGGCGGCTTTGTCCGATGCCGCCGCCGATGGTCAGGGGCAGTTCGCCGTTCAGCAGCATTTTGTGGAAGGGCAGCTCCGCCCGCTCCTCGCACCCGGCCAGCTTCAGCTGGCGGGCCATGGATTCCTCATCCACCCGGATGCCCATGGAGGAGATCTCAAAGGACCGCTCCAGAATGGGGTTCCACATGAGAATGTCGCCGTTGAGGGCCCAGTCGTCATAGTCGGGGGCACGGCCGTCATGCTTTTCGCCGGATCTCAGCTTGCCGCCGATCTGCATGAGGAACACGGTGTGGTGCTCGGCGCAGATGGCGTGCTCCCGCTCCTTGGGGGTCTTGTCCGGCCAGCGGTCCTCCAGCTCCTGGGTGGTGACGAAGTACACCTCCCGGTCCAGCTTTACCCGCAGGCTGGGGAAGGCCACGTTCAATGCTTCGCTGGTCTCACACACGGCGGAGACGATGGCCCGGACGGTGGCCTTCAGATAGGCCTCGTTCCGGTCCTCCCGGGAGATGATCTTCTCCCAGTCCCACTGGTCCACATAGACGGAGTGGATGTTGTCCAGATCCTCCTCGTCCCGGCGGATGGCGTTCATATCGGTGTAAAGGCCCTTGCCCACGTGGAAGCCGTAGCGCTTCAGGGCCAGGCGCTTCCACTTGGCCAGGGAGTGGACCACCTCGGCGTCCTTGCCCACGCCGGGGATATCGAAGCTGACGGGGCGCTCCACGCCGTTGAGGTTGTCGTTCAGACCGGAGTCGGAGGCCACGAACAGGGGGGCGGACACCCGGCGCAGGTTCAGGGCGTTGGAAAGGTTGGTCTGAAAGGATTCTTTGATAAAGGCAATGGCCCGCTGCAATTCATAGTTGGGCAGGGGGGCCTTGTAGCCCTGGGGGATCACAAGAGTGCTCATAAAAAGGCTCCTTCTTTCTCGGTTAGTTCAGCTTGTCCAGTCCCAGACGGAGACGGCGCAATGTCTCCTCCCGGCCCAGCAGGTGGCAGATCTCCACGGCGCCGCCGGGGGTCACCAGCTTGCCGGCAGCGGCAATGCGGACGGGCCACATCAGCGTGGCGTTCTTGACCTCCAGCTTGGCGGCCAGGTCGATGAGGGTGTCGTGGATGGCGTCCGCGGTCCAGTCGGAAATAGCTTCCAGGGCAGGGATGGCGGCTTCCAGCATGGCCTTGGACACTTCGGGATTGGTCTTGGACTTCTTATTGGTGAAGAACTCTACGCCGTAGTCCGGCAGCGCGTCGAAGAAGTCCACCTTTTCGGGGATTTCCGTCAGCTTTTCACACCGGGCCTGGAGCAGGGCGGCGATCCCGGCGGCATCGATATCCGGATTCTTCACGGCCTGCCGGATGTAGGGCTCTGCCGCCTTGGCAAAGGCGGCGGGCTCCATGGCCCGGAGGTAGGTGGCGTTGAAATAGGTGAGCTTTTCAATGTCGAAAATAGCGGGGGACTTGGAGATGCCGGCGATATCGAACACCTTCACCAGCTCGTCCAGGGAGAAGATCTCCTGCTCGGCAAACTCGCCCTTGGGGGCCCAGCCCAGCAGGGCCACATAGTTCAAAATGGCGTCCGTCAGGTAGCCCTGGGCCTTCAGGTCCTCGTAGGAGGGGTCGCCGTGGCGCTTGCTCATCTTGTTGTGCTGGTCCCGCATAACGGGGGAGCAGTGGACGTAGGTGGGGACCTCCCAGCCGAAGGCCTCGTACAGCAGATTGTACTTAGGCGCGGAGGAGAGGTACTCGCTGCCCCGGACCACGTGGGTAATGCCCATGAGGTGGTCGTCCACCACGTTGGCGAAGTTGTAGGTGGGCAGGCCGTCCCGCTTCAGCAGCACCTGGTCGTCCAGGGTCTTGTTTTCCACGGTGATGTCACCGAAGGAAACGTCGTGGAAGGTGGTGGTGCCCTCATGGGGAATCCGCTGGCGGATGACATAGGGCTTTCCGGCGGCCAGGTTGGCGGCTACCTCCTCAGCGCTCAGGCTCCGGCAGGGATCGTCCGCCCGGTCAAATTCACCGGAATCCTCCTCGGACTCCTCTTTTTCGCAGAAGCAGTAGTAGGCCGCGCCTTTTTCCACCAGCAGCTGGGCATAGGGCAGGTACAACTCCCGGCGCTCAGACTGGATGTAGGGGCCGGTGGGGCCGCCCACATCGGGGCCTTCGTCGTGGTCCAGGCCGCACTCCTTCATGGTGCGGTAGATGACGTCCGTAGCGCCCTCCACCAGACGGCCCTGGTCCGTATCCTCGATCCGGAGGATAAAGGTGCCCCCGGCGTGCCGGGCAATGAGCCAGGTGTACAGGGCGGTGCGCAGGTTGCCCACGTGCATATAGCCGGTGGGGGAGGGGGCGAACCGGGTGCGGACCTTCCCCTTGGGGATGCGGGCCTCCATATCCTCAAAAAACTTCATATCCAACGCCATGAATGATACCTCCATGTCAAAATGTACGTAATTTTACAAAATACATTATCCCTATTTTAACGGGGAAAGTCAAGAGTTCGGATTGCAATTTTTGGGAGGAGGTGCTATACTGTATCAGTTAAACTATATCTTTTCACGCACACCCGCCGGTTTCCGGCTGCAATACAGAAAAAATGAGGTATCGATCATGGAAAACGAAGTTCAGAAAAAGAGAATTTTAAGCGGCATCCAGCCCTCCGGTGACCTGACCCTGGGTTCCTACCTGGGCGCCATCCGCAACTGGGCGGCTCTGGCCGATGAATATGACTGCTATTATATGATGGCCGACATGCACACCATCACCGTGCGGCAGGTGCCTGCTGAGCTGCGGCGGCACACCCTGGTCCAGCTGGCGGCCTCTATCGCCAGCGGCCTGGACCCGGAGAAAAACGTGCTGTTTGTCCAGTCCCATGTGCCTGCCCACGCCCAGCTGGGCTGGGTGCTGGACTGCTACACCATGTTCGGTGAGCTGAGCCGCATGACCCAGTTCAAGGATAAGTCCGCCAAGAACGCGGACAACATCAACGCGGGCCTCTTCACCTATCCGGCCCTGATGGCGGCGGACATCCTGCTCTATCAGGCGGATCTGGTTCCCGTTGGCGGCGACCAGAAGCAGCATGTGGAGATATGCCGGGACATTGCCACCCGCTTCAACGGCATCTACGGCGAAACCTTCAAGTTGCCGGATCCCTACATTCCCCAGGTGGGCGCCCGGATCATGAGCCTTACCAGCCCCAACAGCAAGATGAGCAAGTCCGATAAGGACCAGAACGGCTGCATTTACATGCTGGAAAAGCCGGAGGACATTCTGCGCAAGTTCAAGAAGGCGGTCACCGACTCCGACGCCTGCGTCCGTTTTGACCCGGAGAACAAGCCCGGCGTTTCCAACCTGATGCAGATCTACTCCGTGGCTACCGGCAAGAGCTACGAGGCCATTGAGCAGGAGTTCGCGGGCCAGGGCTATGGCAGCTTCAAAGCCGCCGTGGGCGAGTCCGTGGTGGAACTGCTGCGGCCCATCCGGGAGGAGACGGAGCATCTGCTGGCAGACAAGGCGTATCTGGAGAGCGTGTACCGCGCCGGTGCGGAGAAGGCGGCCTATGTGGCCAACCGCACGCTGTCCAAGGTCTATAAAAAAGTGGGCTTCCTGGCTCGGTAAACTGCGGAGGAGACATGAAATTTGATATGCAGCTGATGGCGCCGGTGGCGCTGGCTCTGCTGACGGCACTGGTGGTCAGCTTTCTCATGACCCCGGTGGTAAAGAGCTTTGCTTACAAGGTGGGCGCCATCGATGTGCCCAAGGACGAGCGGCGGATGCACCATAAGCCCATCCCCCGGCTGGGCGGACTGGCGATCTTTGCCGGATTCATGGCCAGCATCCTGCTGTTCGTGGATATCCGGCTGAATCCCCAGATGCAGAGTATTCTGCTGGGGGCGGTTATCATCGTGGTGCTGGGCGTGGTGGATGACATCATGGCCCTGCCCGCCAAGCTGAAATTCGTGGTGCAGATCGTGGCGGCGCTGATCCCGGCCCTGAACGGCGTGTCCATTCAGGCCCTATCCAACCCTAATCTTTTTTCCGCCAATGCCTACTGGGTGCTGAATTGGCTGTCCGTGCCCATTACGGTGCTGTGGATCGTGGGCATCACCAACGCGGTGAACCTGATCGACGGCCTGGACGGCCTGGCCAACGGCGTGTCGGCCATTTCCGCCGCCACGGTGCTGGTCATTGCCCTGATCTGCTCCGAAGCCCAGGTGGCCGTCGTGATGGCGGCTCTGGTGGGGGCCTGCGTGGGCTTCCTGCCCTATAACCTGAACCCCGCCAAGATGTTCATGGGCGATACGGGTGCCACCTTCCTGGGCTTTATCCTGGCCACCATGTCCATCCAGGGCCTGTTCAAGTTCTACGCGGTGATCTCCTTTGCCGTGCCCTTCCTGATCCTGGGCCTGCCTATTTTCGACACGGCCTTTGCCATGATCCGCCGGATGGCCCACGGCCAGAGCCCCATGCACGCGGACCGGGGCCACATCCATCACCGGCTCATTGACATGGGCCTGAACCAGAAGCAGGCGGTGGCGACCTTGTACGTCATCTCTGGTATCCTGGGCCTGTCCGCCGTGGTGCTGACCACCGGCGGCGAGGCCAAGGCCATGCTGCTGCTGATCGCGCTGTGCATTGTGGCGGTGGTGGCCGCCCGGGTGGTGTTCCCCAAGGAAGTGAAGGAGGAGCTCCACGAAGAGCTGGAAGAATTGACGGAACTGGGACATCACGAGGAAAAAGACGAGCCGAAGGAGGAGAAGCCCTGATGGACAAGCTGCGGATCATGAGCGTTTTTGGCACCCGGCCGGAAGCCATTAAAATGTGCCCTTTGGTGAAGGAACTGGCCTCCCGGCCGGAGATCGAGAGCCTCTGCTGCGTCACCGCCCAGCACCGCCAGATGCTGGACAGCGTGCTGGAGGTCTTTGATGTGAAGCCGGACTGGGATCTGGACATCATGACCCCCCGGCAGACCCTTTCCACCATTACCAGCAAGTGCCTTACCGGCATGGACGAGGCCATCGACACCCTGAAGCCGGATATGATCCTGGTCCACGGAGATACCTCTACCACCTTTGCCGGAGCCCTGTCCGCCTTTTACCACCAGGTGAAGGTGGGCCACGTAGAGGCCGGTCTCAGAACCTATGACAAGTATTCTCCCTTTCCGGAGGAGATGAACCGGAAGCTGGTTTCCTCCATTGCGGACCTGTATTTCTGCCCCACGGTGAACAATAAAAACAACCTCCTGCGGGAGAACATCACGGAGGGATTGTTCGTCACCGGCAATACGGTGATCGACGCTTTAAAGACCACCGTCCGGGCGGATTACAAATTCGCCACCGACGAACTGAACCACCTGCCCTACGGGGAGAAGAAGATCATTCTGGTCACCTGCCACCGCCGGGAGAACTACGGCGAGCCCATGAAGCATATCATGCTGGCCCTGCGGCAGATCGCGGAGGAAAATCCGGAGGTGGAGCTGGTGTATCCCGTCCATCTCAGCCCGGTGGTGCGGGAAGCGGTGGACACCTATCTCCGGGGCGCACCCCGGGTGCATCTCATTGACCCGCTGCCTGCAGACGAGATGCACAACCTCATGGACCGGTGTTACATGGTCATGACGGACTCCGGCGGCTTGCAGGAGGAGGCTCCCGCCCTGGGCAAGCCGGTGCTGGTGATGCGCCGGGAGACGGAGCGGCCCGAAGCGGTGGCCGCCGGAACGGTGAAGCTCTGCGGTGTGGTGCAGGACGATATCGTCACCATGGCGGAGCGGCTGATCCGGGACAAATCCGCTTACGAAAAGATGGCCCACGCTGTGAACCCCTATGGGGACGGTCAGGCCTGCCGCCGCATTGCGGACGACATTTTGTGGTATTTTGGCCGCCGGGAGCAGCCGGCGGAGGACCTTGCATAAATGAGAGGGAAGGAGGGCGCGGCATGAAGCGGACGCAGAAGCTGGTGACATGGGGCATTGTGGTCCTGGTGGTGCTGGTGGTCGTGCTGATGCTGATGAGCAATCTGCGCCGCTCCTCCCGGGTGGTCCTGCCGGACACCAGCACCACGGCGGAGGACAGCGAACTGCCGCCGGAGGGCGGAGAACTGACGGTGGTGGAGGTGACGCCGGAAACGGTACAGGCGGCCATTGCCACGCTGCACCGTCCGGAGGCCTACAGCCGCAGCGTGACGGTGGAGTATCTCTGGAGCGGCGGCAGCCGCTCTGTGGAGATGAACGTCTTTGTCTCCGGTGGCTGGAGCCGGACGGACCGGACGATGCCGGATGGCCAGGTACGCCACACCGTTACCAACGGCGAGACCACCTACATCTGGTACAACAGCGAATCCAATGTGTTCAGCGGCCCCGCCGGGGACATTTCACCGGATGCGGAGCAGGCCATTCCCACCTATGAGGATGTGCTGGCCCTGCCGCCGGAGCAGATCGCCCAGGCGGACTACCGGATGGTGTCCGATGTCCGCTGCATCTATGTGGAGACTGCGGAGGATGACTGGGGCTATACCCAGCGGTACTGGGTCAGCGTGGACACCGGACTGCTAGTGGTGGCGGAGCGGCTGCAGGATGGGGAGACCGTCTACCGCATGGCCTCTCTGGCAGTGGATGAAACGGCGCCGGATGTCCGGAATTTCCTCCTGCCAGATGGCACGGACCTGCTTCAAACGTAAACCGCGGCGCCCCCGGACGTTTATCGTCC
>URTS01000038.1 GCA_900550685.1 uncultured Oscillibacter sp.
AACGACGGCGCTGCCGCTATCGTGCTGGCCTCCGGCGAGGCTGTTGAGAAGTACGGCCTGAAGCCCATGGTCAAGCTGATCGGCTGGGGCCAGGGCGGCGTCGATCCCAAGATCATGGGTGTCGGCCCCGTGGTGGCTTCCCGCAACGCTATGGCCAAGGCCGGCGTGTCCATCGAGGACATCGACCTGGTGGAGGCCAACGAGGCTTTCGCCGCTCAGTCCATCGCTGTGGCCCGCGAGCTGCACTTTGACATGAGCAAGGTCAACGTCAACGGCGGCGCCATCGCTCTGGGCCACCCCGTCGGCGCTTCCGGTGCCCGTATCATCGTCACCCTGATCCACGAGATGCTGAAGCGTCCCGAGGCCAAGAAGGGCCTG
The DNA here is from genome assembly GCA_900550685.1 of uncultured Oscillibacter sp. Taxonomy (GTDB): domain Bacteria; phylum Bacillota; class Clostridia; order Oscillospirales; family Oscillospiraceae; genus Oscillibacter. The sequence continues at coordinate 379 of URTS01000038.1, forward strand.
GCTACCCTCTGCATCGGCGGCGGCATGGGTACCGCTGTTGTGGTGGAGAAGGTCTGATCCATCGTTCCATAAGTTCCCTTACAAGGGGCTGCGTAATGCGCAGCCCCTTGCTTTTATCTGAAACAGACCGGAAACCTGTTTCAACAGAAAGGTATGCCGGGAAACTCCAAGAGATTTTTGCGCCGTTTCCATCCATTTTCAGCCTGTCCAATGGGCAGGCTGAAGGGCTGCGTAATGCGCAGCCCCTTGTTTTTTTGTCCGGTTCGTTTTATGATACCATCAAACAAGTTCTTCCCAGTCGGAACGGGTCCGGCCGGTCCGCCGCTCCCTGTGCGGTGGGAATTCCAACCTTCCAAACTCTCGGCCGGACAGGGCGGCGGAATGGATGATGGCTATGCAGCGCAGCAGCGGGATCCTGATGCCCGTTTTCTCCCTGCCGTCCCCTTACGGCATCGGCACCCTGGGTCAGGCGGCCCGGGACTTTATCGACTTTCTGAAGGCCGCGGGACAGTCCTGGTGGCAGATCCTGCCGGTAGGCCCCACCGGCTACGGTGACTCCCCCTACCAGAGCTTTTCCGCCTACGCCGGAAATCCCTATCTCATCGATCTGGACCTCCTGCGGCAGGACGGCCTGCTGACCCAGCCGGAGATTGACAGCGCCTTTTGGGGCGCTGATCCCAGCCGGGTGGACTACGGCGCCCTGTACCAAAACCGGCTGACGGTGCTCTCCGCCGCCTGCCGCCGGGGCTGGCAGCGGGACGCCGGAGCCGTGGCCCGTTTCTCCGCTGAAAATCAGGGCTGGCTGCCGGATTACGCCCTGTTCATGGCCTTGAAGCGCCGCTTCGGCGGCAGGCCCTGGCAGTCCTGGCCGGAGGACATCCGCCTCCGCCGCCCGGAGGCCGTGGAGCGTTACCGGAGGCTGCTGGCGGCGGACGTGGAGCTGTTCACCTACCTGCAATTCCTGTTTTTCCGCCAGTGGGACGATCTGCGGGCCTACGCCGCCGGACAGGGCGTCCGGATCATCGGCGACCTGCCCATTTATGTGGCCATGGACTCCGCCGACGTGTGGGCGGCCCCCAGCAGCTTCCAGCTGGACGAAAACCTGGTGCCCAAGGAGGTGGCCGGGGTGCCGCCGGACTATTTCTCCGCCGACGGCCAGCTGTGGGGCAATCCCCTGTACAACTGGGACGCCATGAAGGCCGACGGCTTCGGCTGGTGGATCCGCCGGGTGGACAGTGCCCGGCGGCTGTATGACCTGCTGCGGCTGGACCACTTCCGGGGCTTTGAGCGGTACTGGGCCATCCCCTATGGAGATACCACCGCCCGGGGCGGCCATTGGGTGGCCGGGCCGGGGATGGACCTGCTGCGGGTCCTTACCGGGTGGTTCCCGGACATCCGCTTCATCGCCGAGGACCTGGGCCAGCTGACGCCGGAGGTCCACGCCCTGCGGGACGCGGCAGGCCTGCCGGGCATGAAGGTGCTGGAATTTGCCTTTGACCCGGAGGGAGCAGGGGACTACCTGCCCCATAACCACATCCCTGGCTGCGCCTGCTACACCGGGACCCACGACAATGCCCCCCTGGCTGCCTGGCTGCAAGAAGCAGACCCGGCGGAGACCGCCATGGCCAGGGCCTACCTGGGCCTGAACGCCGAGGAGGGGCCTGTCTGGGGCATCCTCCGGGGCGGCATGAGTTCCGTTGCGGAGCTGTTCGTGGCCCAGCTTCAGGACTATCTGGAACTGGGGGCGGACAGCCGGGTGAACACCCCCGGCGTGGCGGATGGCAACTGGCAATGGCGTCTGCTGCCCGGCCAGCTGACGGACACTCTGGCAGAAAAGATCTATGCCATGACGAAGCGCTGCGGACGGCTTCCAAAATAAGGAATCCCGACAAATCTTGCGTTTTGGCAGGTTTTTTGGTAGAATACCCTCAAAAGCGAGGTGACGGACATGAAGCAGCAGCGGAACACCCGCCAGCGGCAGCTGGTGCTGGATGCGGTGCGGAGCCGCCGGGACCATCCCACGGCGGATCAGATCTACCAGAGCGTACATGCGGTGGACGCCCACGTCAGCCGGGGCACTGTCTACCGGAATCTGAACCTGCTTTGCGACAAGCAGGAGATCTTCCGGGTGGTCATGTCCGACTGCGACCGTTTCGACCTCCGGACGGACCCCCACTACCACATGCGCTGCGTGGTCTGCGGCCATGTGGAGGACGTGGACATCCCCTATAACCAGGAGTATGACCTGGCCCTGGCCCAAAAAACCGGCTATCAGATCCTCTGCCACCGGCTGGTGGTGGAGGGCATCTGCCCGGATTGCCAGAAAGCAACCTCATAAAAAATCGATCCCCCATCCATATGGATGGGGGATTGATTTTATTGTTTCTCAGGATTCCTTTCCCATCAGGGAAACCACAACGGAAAGGAAAAAGCATACACTGACAGCCCAAAAGATGCCAAACAGTCCAATACAAGCAGAATTGGAAATAGACGCAATAGCCGGAACAACGCCTAACCAGTTTGCAAAAATGCAGCGGACCAAGAAAAACAGTGCAAGCGCCATACTGATTGCATGCCCAATCAAACGATTGCGGGCGATCGTTTGATTTTTCAAAAGCAAACAGCCTATAATCAGTTCCAAGATACTGACAACGCCCGCACACACGAGAAACATAGGGATCACTTCTGCCTCAAACGACATATTTTATTCTCCCTTCATTTATCATTGGCTGCATTACTTGCCGTAGTTCCGCATTCTCCACACGATGGCGGAGACCTGGCCGCGAGTCAGGGTGTTGTTGGGCTTGTAGGTGCTGGTGCCGTTGGAGAAGTAGCCCTCGATGATGCCTGCGGCGTTCAGGGCCTGGACGTAAACATCGTTGGTATCGGTGAAGGGCTTCTTGTTGGAGAGGTTGGTGGTGGACAGCTTCAGAGCCTTGGACGCGATCTGGGCGATCTGCAAACGGGTGATGGAGCCGTTCAGCTTGGGATTGCCGGTGACCAGGCCGTCGGCCTTGGCCTTGGCCAGATAGCCGCTGAAGGTACTGCCCTTTACGGTGGGGGCCTGCTCGCCGTAGCCCGCCGCCAGCATGATGAGCTTCAGGGCCGCGCCGTAGGTGATGGTATTCTTCTCCTGGAAGGAGCCGTTGCTGTAACCGGAGATAATGTTGGAACCGGACAGCTCCGTCACGTACTTATAGCACCAGGTGGAGGTGGTCACATCGCTGAACTTCTTCACGCTGCTCACCACGCCAATGGAGAAGGTCCCGGCGGCAAAGGCCACACCATTGCTGTTCAGGGCCACATAGGGGATGCTGACAGAGCCGGTGAAATTGCTGTTGGGCACGAAGCGCAGCTGGCTCATGCTGCTGTAGGAATAGTTGGTGGTGGTGCCCGCCGCCGCGGAGCCTGCATAAACAACGCCGGAGGTTGTGCTGGGCAGGTCCAGCAGCTGGATGCCGCTGAGGTTGGTGCCGGTGACGGAAGCCACCGCCGCAGAGATGGAGGAGGCGGGGAAGGTGATGGAGGTACCCTTTGTAGCCACGCTGTAAACCTCGGGAATGGCCTTGGCGTTGACGCTGATAAGGATGGTCCCGGCAGCGGACTGTCCGTTGGTGCCGTAGGCGTTGAAGCTGAGGGCCGTGCAGTAGTTGGTGCCGCTGGGGATATAGGTCAGCTCAGAGAGGGCGTACTCCGTCTTGGCGGAGGGGCTGTAGGAGAACACCTTGCCGGAGACGCTGGAGGCAGTCAGCTGGGTGCGGCTGGTGGCGCCGAACTGGCTGGTGCCGTAGTAGTTGTAGTACAGGCTGCCGGTGGAGGGCACGCCGCTGATGGTCACATAGGCCAGATTGCCGCTGGAATAGATCTTCTTAAAATAGCGGGCAAAGTCGTTGGCGTTGATCTGCAAAGCCGTGCCGGTGGTGGTGCTGTAGCGGATGTTGCCCGCGTAATAAGAGGTGCTGGAGGAGCTGCCGGTGGTAATGACCAGGGTGCCGGTGGTGCTCTGGTTCGTCCGGCTGCCGCTGCCGCCGTACAGGGTGAAGGTCAGGGTGATGCTGCCGGAGGTGAAGGTCTTGTCCGCCACGAAGCTCAGGTCGCTGAGGTTGTAGTCCACATCGCCGTCATAGCTGCTGTAGCCGAAGGTAGTGCCGCTGATGTCGGAACGGGTGAAAGCGACCTCCTTCCGGGCGCCGTACTTGGAATACAGGGTGCCCTTGGCATAGTCGCTGGTGCTGGGGCGGTCAAACGCCACATACTTGAAGGTGCCGGTGCAGCTGCTCTTGTCGTAGACCTTCTGGAAATCGTCCTCGTCAAAGGCCACCTCGCTGCCCGCTTTCACGGTGTAGGTGATGTCGCCCTTGGTAGTGGAGGAAGAACTGGACTTGCCGCTGGTAATGGTCAGGGTGCCGGTGGTGCTCTGGTTCGTCCGGCTGCCGCTGCCACCGTACAGGGTGAAGGTCAGGGTGATGCTGCCGGAGGTGAAGGTCTTGTCCGCCACGAAGCTCAGGTCGCTGAGGTTGTAGTCCACATCGCCGTCATAGCTGCTGTAGCCGAAGGTAGTGCCGCTGATGTCGGAACGGGTGAAAGCGACCTCCTTCCGGGCGCCGTACTTGGAATACAGGGTGCCCTTGGCATAGTCGCTGGTGCTGGGGCGGTCAAACGCCACGTATTTGAAAGTGCCGGTACAGCTGCTCTTGTCGTAGACCTTCTGGAAATCGTCCTCGTCAAAGGCAACCTCCTCACTGGCCTTTACGGTGTAGCTGATGTCGCCCTTGGAGGAGGTGGACTTGCCGGAGGCGTTGATCACCAGCGTGCCGGTCTCACTTCGGTTGGTTTTGGTGCCGCTGCCGCCGTAAACGGTGAAAGACAGGGTTATGGGGCCGGAGAAGGACTTGTCGGCCACGAAGCTCAGCTCGTCCAGATCATAGTCACCGTAGTCACTGTCACTGTAATAGAACTTGGTGCCGCTGAGCTGAGTGCGGGTGAAATAGTCCTCACGGGTTTTGCCGTGGCGGAAGTAGATGTAGCCGTCGGCATAGTCGGAGCTGTTGGGACGGTCGAACTCCACATAGCGGAAGGTGCCGTCGCAGTACTTGTCGAAATACTTCTCAAAGTCCCGGCCACTGAAAGACACCTCGTCGCCGGCCTTCACCTCATAGACGATGTCGCCCTTGGAGGAGGTGGAACCGCTCTTGGAGACTTCCAGAGACAGCGTACCGTCAACACTGTCGGTTCTGCCGTTGCTGCGTGTGCCGTAGGCGGTGAAGGAAATTTCCAGCGTGCTGGTGCTGGCGGAAGAATCCGCCACTAAGGAGAGACGCTTCAGCGGATAGCTGTCGCTGTCGGGGTCAAAGTCGGAACTGGTATCATAAAATTTGCTTCCGACAAGATCGGCTCTGCTGAGGTTATCGCCGCGGTATGCCACGCTGCCCTCAAAATCGCTGTAGTCGCTTCTGGAAACGCTGAACTCCACATGCTCAAAGGTGCCGGAGCAGTACTTATCATAGTAATCCGAGAAGTCGCTGACAGAGAAGGTGGCAGAGTCGCCGGGTTTGACAGAATATGTAATATCCGATGATTTTGCGGACACGGCGGGAACCATCGTCATGACCATCACAAGGGTCAGCAAGAACGTGGGAACCCGTTTTTTGAGAAATTGTCTCATGAAAAAACCTCCTAAAAAAGTCAGAATTATGTTACCCTCTACTGTTGACTTAAACATACCTGAAAACGCGGAAACATTCATGAACAATCTATGAACAAGTGGAAACAAACCGGTTAAAATTCAGGGGTTTTTCCGTGCGGCCGTTCACAGCTTCCGGCATCCGGAGCCCCCTTGCATAAAGGTCACAAAAGCGCCGTGATTTTTATTTGGTAATTTGGTAACGAATTACCACGTTAAAGCGTTGACAAATGAAACCGTCCCTGCTATGATAAATACCATCAAAAGGGCGGCACCAACGTCCCAAAACCAACAGAAATGAGGGCAACGATATGAAAAAGGCAATGGCAATCTTGTTGGCGGCTGTTCTGGCTCTGGCCTGCACCGCCTGCGGTGGCAGCAAGAACGAGGAGAGCAAGGACCGTCTGGCGCAGATCAAGGAAAAGGGCTACATCGAACTGTGCACCGAGCCTTATTTCGCTCCCTTTGAATACGTAGACCCCTCCAAGAGCGGGGACGACCAGTATCAGGGCATGGACATTGAGGTGGCCAAGTACATTGCCGACAAGATCGGCGTGGACCCGAAGATCACGGCCCTGGACTACACCGCCGTTCTCTCTGGCGTGGCCGACGGCAAGTACGACTTCGCCATCTCCGCCATCGCCTATGCCCCCTCCCGGGCGGAGGCCATGCGGCTCAGCGATGTGTACTACTCCAACAATTCCGGCTACGGCTTCATCGTCCGGACGGAGGACGCCGACAAGTACAGCGACCTGGATTCCCTGAAGGACGCCGTGGTCATCACCCAGAGCGGCTCCGTTCAGGAGGCCCTGTATAACCAGTACATCAACGGCGCCTGCAAGGAATTCAAGCTGGTGGCCAACATGACCGACGGCTACCTGGCCGTGGCCGAGGGCAAGGCCGACGTGTGCATCTGCAACACCGCCTCCGCCCAGCTGTATGCCGACGCCAACGGCGGCATGGTCATCACCGACTACCGCTTCGAGGTGGACCCCAACATGAACGGCACCTGCGTGGCCATGCCTATGGACGATACGGAGTCCCTGGCGGAAGTGGTCAACCAGTGCATCGCTGAATTGAAGGAAAACGGCCAGACGGACGCCTGGTACAGCGAATATGAGGAGCAGGCCGCGGCCCTGGGCATCGAATAAGCGGCAAAATCGGTTTTAGGAGCGGAATCCCATGGAAAAGGTCATCAAAGTTTGGTTGAAATATTATCCGGTGTACCTCTCGGGCCTGTGGGGCACCCTCTGGATCTCGGCAGTCACCGTGTTCCTGGGGGCCCTGCTGGGCATGGTGGTGGCCCTTATGCGGATGAGCCGCCTGAAAATTCTCCGGCTGATCTCCAACGTGTATGTGGAAATTCTCCGGGGCACCCCCATCCTGCTTCAGCTGTATTTCTTCTGGATCGGCCTGCCCAAGCTGGTACCCTTTGAACTGACGGACACCCAGTGCATCGTGGCAGCCCTGGTGGTGAACGCCTCCGCCTTCATCTCCGAGATCATCCGGGCCGGCATCGGCGCGGTGGACAAGGGCCAGTGGGAGGCCGCCCGGAGCATCGGCCTTTCCGAGACCCACGTGATGACCCGCATCATCCTGCCCCAGGCGGTGAAGAACATTCTCCCCGCCCTGTGCAACGAGTTCATCTCCACCGTGAAGGGCACCTCTCTTGCCTCCGTATTCTTTGTGGGGGAACTGATGACCAGCTTCAAAACCGTTCAGAGCGCCACCTTCCTGGCCCTCCAATCCCTGACCATCGTAGGCATCATCTACTTCCTGCTGAACTTTATCCTCTCCCGGCTCCTGCGGGTCATTGAAAGGAGGCTGACCGTCAGTGACTGACGTGATTTTGGAAACCCGGAACCTGAAAAAGAGTTTCGGCAAGCTGGAGGTGCTGAAGGGCATCTCCACCGAGATCCGCCGTGGCGAGGTGGTGTCCATCATCGGCCCCTCCGGCGGCGGCAAGTCCACCTTTCTCCGGTGCCTGAACCTGCTGGAAACGCCGGACGGCGGCCAGGTCCTTTTCAAGGGCCAGGACATCACCGACAAAAAACTGAACATCTCCAAATACCGCCAGAGCATCGGCATGGTGTTCCAGCATTTCAACGTGTTCCCCAACCTGACGGTGCTGGAAAACGTGACCCTGGCGCCGGTGCTGGAAAAGAAGGTCCCCAAGGACCAGGCCAAAGAAGAGGCCATGGCCCTGCTGCGCCGGGTGGGCCTGGGAGACAAGGCCGACCAGTATCCCCGGAAGCTCTCCGGCGGCCAGAAGCAGCGGCTGGCCATCGTCCGGGCCATGGCCATGAAGCCGGAGGTCATGCTCTTTGACGAGCCCACCTCCGCCCTGGACCCGGAAATGGTCAAGGAAGTCCTGAACGTCATCCGGGAGCTGACCCGCAGCGGCATGACCATCCTCATCGTCACCCATGAGATGGGCTTCGCCCGGGAGGTGTCCGACCGGGTGCTGTTCATCTGCGACGGCGTCATTAAGGAGGAGGGCACCCCGGAGCAGATCTTCACCTGCCCCCACGAACCCAGCACCATTAAATTCCTGAGCATGGTACTGTAAAGGAGATTGATACAATGATCCAGACCATCAAAGACCTGGTCTCCGCCAAGGCGGACACCACCGTAGCCCTGGCCAAGGAGATCTGGGACTACGCCGAGCTTTCCTACGAGGAAACCAAGTCCGCCGCCGCCCTCATTGCCGCCCTGAAGCAGGAGGGCTTCACCATCGAGGAGGGCATCGCGGATATTCCCACCGCCTTTACCGCCACCTTTACCGCCGGCAGCGGCAAGCCGGTGGTGGGCTTTCTGGCGGAGTACGACGCCCTGTCCGGCCTGAGCCAGAAGGCGGGCTGCCCGGTCCAGGAGGCCGTCCAGGAGGGCGGTGCCGGTCACGGTTGCGGCCACAACCTGCTGGGCGCGGGGTGCTATGCCGCCGCCGTGGCCCTGAAGGACTACCTGGTCAAGGAACAGAAGGACGGCACCGTGATCTTCTTCGGCTGTCCTGCCGAGGAGGGGGCCGGTTCCAAGCAGTTCATCGCCCGGGCCGGCTATTTTGACAACGTGGACTTCGCCTACACCTGGCACCCGGAAACCGTCAACGAGGTCGGTTCCCGGGGCAGTGTGGCCATTATGGGTGCCAACTTCACCTTTGACGGCATCGCCGCCCATGCCGGCGGAGAGCCCCACCTGGGCCGCAGTGCCCTGGACGCCGTGGAGCTGATGAACGTGGGCTGCAACTACCTGCGGGAGCACATGATCGATGCCGCCCGCATCCACTATGCCTATTCCGATCCCGGCGGCACCGCCCCCAACGTGGTCCAGAGCCACGCCGTCATCAAGTACGAGGTCCGGGCCCCCAAGGTCAGCCAGGTCCAGGAGCTGTTCACCCGGGTGGTGGACGTGGCTAAAGGCGCGGCCCTGATGACCGGCACCAAGATGAAATATGAGATCACCATGGCCTTCTCCGACTACGTCCCCAACCGCACGTTGGGGGCCGTGGTGGACCAGTGCATGCGGGAGATGGGCGCTCCGGAATGGACGGAGGATGAGTACCAGCTGGCAGCGGAGTTCCTCCGCACCTATCCCCGCACCACCATGGTGGGCATCCGGGAAAAGCTGGGCTACTACTTCGAGCCGGAAGAGCTGGACGCCGCCCTGGAAAAGCCCCTGGATCGGATCATCCATCCCTTCAACCCCAAGGAGACCGCCTACAGTTCCGGCTCCACCGACGTGGGCGACGTGGGCTACGCCACCCCCACCGTCATGTTCCACGTGGCCACCGCCTGCCTGGGCAATGTGGGCCACTCCTGGCAGAACACCGCCTTTGCCTGCTCCGATATCGGTATGAAGGGCATGCTGCGGGCGGCGGAGATCATGACCCTGGCTGCCATCCGCACCATGGACCAGCCGGAGGTCATCGCCAAGGCCCGGGAGGAACTGAAGCAGAAAAACGGCGGCAGCTACCACTGCCCCCTGCCGGATTACGTGACGCCTCCCATCGGCCGCTATTGAGCTTCACAGCTTTCAGCCGCCCGTGCCGGTCTGTCAAAGAACCGCTGCTTTCAAATACATCCGGCCCATCCGCCGCCTGGAACACACCTGATTGCAAAACAAACGGACCGCTCTTCTGAGCGGTCCGTTTGTTTCTTATAATTCCAGCAGAAACCGGGCGGCGCTTTCCATGGCCGCCGCCGCTTTTTTAATGGGGAACATCTGAAATACGTGCCACATCCCCTCGCTGACCTCCAATCGGCAGGGCACCCGTGCCTCCCGCAGAGCGGCAGCCAGGGAAGCGGAGTCGGAATAGAGGATCTCGTGGTCCCCCACCTGGATCAGCGTGGGCGGGAAATTTCCCAGATCCCCCAACAGGGGCGACAGGTCCGGGTCATGGAAATCCCGGTCCCCGGCGTAGGCCTTCCGGACGGCCTCGATATACTCCGGCGTCAGCATAGGGTCGATCTCCGCCCGCTCCCGGTAGGATGCCCCGGACATGGTCATATCCGTCCAGGGGGACATCAGCAGCAGGGCCCGGGGCATCCGCCGTCCGGCGGCCTTCAGGCGGCGGCACAGCACCAGGGCCAGGTTGCCCCCGGCAGAGTCCCCTGCCACGGTCACGTTTTCTGCCCCATATCCCTGATACATCAGGTAGTCCCAGGCCCGGAGCGCGTCCTCCACCGCCGCGGGATAAGGATGCTCCGGGGCCAGCCGGTATTCAAAGCTCAGCACGTCGTACCCGGTGACATGGGCCAGCTTGGAGGACAGCACCCGGGAATAGCCCAGGTTGCCGCTGGTATAGCCGCCGCCATGGCAGCAGAGGATCACCCGCCGGTCCCCATGGGGGGCCTTCAGCCGGGTCCAGGCGGCAGGCATGGTCCCGATGGAGAACTCCTCATACTCCATCCCCGCCATGGGGGCGGTCAGGCGGCCCAGGATCTCCTGGTTCCGGCGCTGGTGCTCCAGCTCCTCCGGGGTCATGGTCTCCGGGGAACCGGCGCTGTGCAGGGCTTTCAGCGCCCGCATCAGCGGGTCCATCCGGGGATTTTCGGCGTCCGCCTTCCGTTTTCTGACCAGTTGCAGCTTTTCCATAGGGCCTCCCGCTTTTGTGATTTGATTGCAGAATACCATAAACATCCGAAAAATGGAAGTGGAAAATAGGCCGTCTCTTGCCACGTCTTTTCCCATGTGCTACAATATTGATCAGTTATTTTCGGGGAGGTGACGCGGATGGCAAAGCCAGACAGCCAATGGTACCGGCTGGACAATGCCGGTATTCTCTATTCCGCTTTGCAGCGGGAGGAATACTCCGCCATCTACCGCTTCTCCGCCCTGATGACGGAGCCGGTGCGGCCCGCCGCCCTGCAAAACGCCATTGACCGGGTGCTGCCCCGTTTTCCCAGCTTCGCCGTCCGCATCCGCCGGGGATTGTTCTGGTACTATCTGGAACCCAATACCGCCCCCGGCCCCTTCCTGAAAGCCGACGTGGCCAATCCCTGCCAGCCGGTGCGGTTCCGGGAGGACAACGGCTGGCTGGTGCGGTTTTACTATTACCGGAACCGCATCTCCCTGGAGGTTTTCCACGCCCTGTCCGATGGGGCCGGAGCCCTTACCTTTTTCCGGACGCTGCTGGCAGAGTATCTGCGGCAGACGGGATTGGACATCCCCGCCGGAAACGGCGTACTGGATCTGGATGAGCCGCCCCGGAAGGAAGAACTGGAGGATGCCTACGCCCGCTATGCCGGGCGCCACGCCCTGGGCCTGCGGCGGATGCCCAAGGCCTACGCCAACACCGGCACCCCGGAGCCCTTTTACACTTTCCATGTCACCATGGGCTTTGTGCCCCTGGGGAAGCTCCGGGAGGCTGCCCGGAGCTATAACGCCTCCATCACAGAATACCTCTCCGCCGTGCTGATCCACGTGCTGCTGGAAAAGCAGCACCGGGAGCATCCCCATAAGGAACGGCCGGTGGCTCTGGCAGTACCCATCAACCTGCGGAGCTGGTTCCCCTCGGAAACGGTGCGGAACTTCATCACCACCGTCCGCCCCAGCGTGGACCCCGCCCTTGGGGACTACACCTTCCCGGAGATCGTCTCCCAGGTGCGGCATTATATGAAGCTCCATATTCACCGCCAGGAATTACAGGCCGCCTTTACCGGCAATGTCCGCTTTACGAAAAATTTCTTTCTCCGGGCGGTGCCGGTGTTTCTGAAAAATCCGGTAATGGCCCTAAATTATTACCTTTTCGGCGTGCGGCCTTACTCCTGCACCTATACCAATCCCGGCGCCTTCACCGTGCCGCCGGAGATGGCCCCCCACATTCAGGGCATGGAGGTGGTGCTGGGCCAGGCCACCGTGCCCCGGTGCCACTGTGCCTCCATCAGCTATGGAGACATCATGGAGATCACCTTTGCCGGGACCCAGGCTGAATCAGACACGGAGCGGGACTTTTTCCGCTTCCTGGTCCGGGAGGGCATTCCGGTGCGAATTGAAAGCAACCGTTAAGAGGAGCGTTTTATGTCTTACTGTGTCAACTGCGGCGTGGAACTGGCCCCCAGTGCCCGGGCCTGCCCCCTGTGCGGCACCCCCGCCTGGCATCCGGACCTGGATGCGCCGACCTATTTCCCTACCAATTCCGCCGCCGTGCAGCCCGCCTCCAAGCGGGAGGCCGCCATTTTGCTGACGGCTATGCTGGTGTCCGTGTCCCTGTGCTGCGGGCTTTTGAACCTGTTTCTGCCCACGGACCGCCCCTGGTGCCTGTATGTCATCGGTGCGGCCATGATGCTGTGGGTCTGGTTCGCCCTGCCCATGGTGCTGCGGCGGCTGCCGGTCTTTTTCCGGCTCACCGCCGACGTGGCGGCCATCGGCATCTACGTCTGGCTCATTTCCATCGACCTGGGAGGCAGCCGCTGGTTCCGGGGACTGGCCCTGCCCATGATCGGCTGGGCCGGGCTGCTGGTCTTTCTCCTGAGCTTTCTGCTCCGGGGCGGACGGCGCTCCACCCTCTCCGCCATCGCCCTGGTCATCGGGGCGGGAGGTCTGCTGGCCATAGGCATCGAGTTCTGCATCGACCGGTATTTCCGGGGCGTGTGGCAGCCGGGGTGGTCCCTGATCGTGCTGGTGGTCTGTGTGGGCCTTATCATCCCCCTGCGGATCGTCCGCCGGGTGCCTGCCCTCCGGGAGGAGGCCCGCCGCCGCTTCAACCTGTAATTTTAAGGAGGCATTCTTTATGAACATCTCTCAGATCATGGAAAAAATGATTGTGTTTTCCAACGGAAACCTGCACGACATCAACCATCTCATGTGCGTGTGGACCTACGCCAAAACCATCGGCGAGCTGGAGGGGCTGGACTGGAGGACCCAGGAGACATTGGAGATCGCCGCCATCACCCATGACATCGCCTGCCCCCTCTGCCGGGAAAAATACGGCAACACCAACGGCAAGCGGCAGGAGGAAGAGGGCGGTCCCCTGGTGCGCAGCTTCCTGGCGGACGCGGGCCTGCCCGGGGAGCAGGTGGAGAGGGTAGCCTATCTGGTGGGCCATCACCATACCTACACGGATATTGACGGTATCGACTACCAGATTCTCATCGAAGCGGATTACATCGTAAACGCCTCCGAAAGCGGCTACAGCCCGGAAAACCGGAAAAGTTTCCTGGAAAAGCACATGAAAACAGAAAGTGGAAAGCGCCTCCTCCGCTCCACCTTCTGCATGGAAGCGTAAAAAGGTCCGGTCCCATTGTCATGGGACCGGACCTTTTTCCTTTCAGTAACCGCCCCGGCAGCTGCCGGGGCGGCGTTTTCATCTCTTACTGGATGCTGACGGACGTGCTCTTGACTTCGGGCTTCTTCGTCTCCTTGGGAACAGAGATCTCCAGAATGCCATTTTCAAACTTGGCACCGATCTCCTCAGGCTCCACGCCCTTGCCCACATAGAAGCTCCGGCTGCAAGCACCGGCATAGCGCTCCTGGCGGATGTACTTGCCCTTCTTGTCCTCCTCGTCCTTGTCCAGGCCCTTGGCGGCACTGATGGTCAGGTAGCCGTCCTTCAGGTCAATGCTGACCTCGTCCTTCTTGAAGCCCGGCAGGTCAACGTCCAGCTCGTAGCTGTCTTCCGTCTCCCGGATATCAGTCTTCATCAGGTTCTTGGCGTGCTTGCCGTACAGGGCATCCCGGGTCTGGGGCACCATCATGCCAAAGGGATCGGAGAAGAAATCATCAAACATGTTTTCACCAAAAATGCTGGGCAGCATAAGTCATTCCTCCATTCTTTCATTTCCGCGGCGGTGGAACAACCTTCATCGTCTGCGGCCTTCTGTTGCCTACATGAACAAACGAATTTGGAACTTTCGGAAGCTCTTTTTGCTTCCTCTCTCAAGTTCGCCTTCATTATAGCGCAAGTTTTAGCACTGTCAATAGGTGAGTGCTAATGTTCACAAAAGTCGCAAAGTTCGTTCACAAAATATGCGATTTCTCCGGTGGATGCCCAATATTCCCGCTTTCAATGCCGCCCCATTCCTGTCCGGATGTGGTTTTCCCGGCCAAGCATCGGCCCTTTCCCCGCGCAAAAAGCCCGCGCACAGATCG
>URTS01000039.1 GCA_900550685.1 uncultured Oscillibacter sp.
CTTCTCATCGTTGGGGTTCACGGCCACGCCGGTGTCGCCCATCATGGTCTCGGGACGGGTGGTGGCCACCACGATGTCGCCGGAACCGTCCGCCAGAGGATAGCGGATATACCACAGGTGGCCGGGCTTGTCCACATACTCCACCTCGGCGTCAGACAGGGCGGTGACGCAGTGGGGGCACCAGTTGATGATGCGGCTGCCCTTGTAGATGAGGCCCTTGTCGTACAGCTCGCAGAAGGTCTCCCGGACGGCCTTGGAGCAGCCCTCATCCATGGTGAAGCGGGCGCGGCTCCAGTCGCAGGAAACGCCCATCTTCTTCTGCTGCTGGACGATGCGGTTGCCGTACTCCTCTTTCCACTTCCAGACCCGCTCCAGGAACTTCTCCCGGCCCAGGTCATAGCGGGTCTTACCCTCTTTGACCCGCAGCTCCTCTTCCACCTTGATCTGGGTGGCGATGCCGGCGTGGTCGGTGCCGGGGACCCATAGGGCGGCGTAGCCCTGCATCCGCTTAAAGCGGGTCAGGATGTCCTGCAGCGTGCAGTCCAGGGCGTGGCCCATATGAAGCTGGCCGGTGACGTTGGGGGGCGGCATGACGATGGAGAAAGGCTTCTTCTTAGAGTCCTCCACGCCCTTGAAGCAGCCATGGTCCTCCCACATCTGATAGATGCGGGACTCCACCTGCTGGGGCTCATACACCTTTGGCAGTTCTTTGTTCATGGTTTTCGCTCCTTCTTCTATTAATAATCACAAATGTTTACAGAAAACGCAGATAGCGGTACGTCTTGCCGCACTTCTCCTCCAGGAAATGGCGCAGCTCCGCCGGATCATGGTCAGGGACCTTATCCAGCGAGATCACCAGGCTGGTCAGTTCGTCAAAGAAAATGAAATCATACCCCCGGAACTTGACCAATGCAAACACCTTGTCATAATTATAACGGTTCTTCTTATCTCCGATGATCTCGTAAAAGCAGTTATTGTCAAACTGCAGCTTTCCCCGGTACAGCACCCGCATCCGTGCAAACCCCGCGCTGACGATGTTCGGGATCAGCGCGGCGGTCAGGAACAATGCGCCAATCATCAGATAGCTGATGTTCCTGAACCCTGCGCCGTTAGCCGTGATCTGATTCCATGCCGACCAGGTGCGCCACACGCCGACTGCCAGGCAAACCACCCGGAACAGCAGCATCTGCTTCCAGCGGAACACCCGTTCCGATACCGTGTACAATGCCAGCAGCTGGCGATAGGTCAAATTCAACTCTGCTTCAAATCTCATACATTCCTCCTGTTTCTATGGAGCTGTTTTTTCGCGGCGGTGATCGGCGCAGAACGTGAAAAAGCCCTGAGCCATAAGGCTCAGGGCGAACAAAAGTCCGTGGTACCACCTGGATTCCACGCAGAAAGCGTGACACTTACCGTCTGTAACGGGACACCCGTCCGGCTTACTGGTTTTCAGCACGGCCGCTCCGCGGCGACTTCGCTGACCGTCCCGGTAGGGCTTGCACCGTCCGCCCTCTCTCTTGGCCGTTCCCAGTCAGCTACTGCTCCGCTTCTCAGCGTTTGAACGGACGGATTATACCACATTTTTAAATAGGTGTCAATCTAGGAAAGGCGCAATATCTCCTTTTTCAGCCGCTGGATGATCCGCTTTTCCAGCCGGGAGATGTAGCTTTGGGAGATGCCCAGCTTGTCGGCCACCTCCTTCTGGGTCTGCTCCTGCCCGCCCCCCAGGCCGAACCGCAGGGTGATGATCTCCTTTTCCCGGGGCGTCAGGGTGTCCAGGGCCGCAGAGAGGAGGCACAGATCCACATCGTCCTCCAAGGGCCGCATCACCACGTCCGCCTCCGTGCCCAGCACATCGGAAAGCAGCAGTTCGTTGCCGTCGTAGTCCGTGTTCAGGGGCTCGTCAAAGGACACCTCCGCCTTCCGGCCCGCGTTTTTCCGGAGATACATCAAAATCTCGTTTTCGATGCAGCGGGAGGCATAGGTGGCCAGCTTGATGTTCTTGTCTGCACGGTAGGTGCCCACGGCCTTGATCAGGCCGATGGTGCCGATGGAAATGAGGTCCTCAATGTTGATGCCGGTGTTTTCAAACCGGCGGGCGATGTACACTACCAGCCGCAGATTATGCTCGATCAGCTCCTGCCGGGCATCCTCCTGGTCCAGCCGCCCCAGCAGCTCCGCCTCCCGCTCCCGGCTCAGGGGCGGAGGCAGGGTGTCGCTGCCGCCGATGTAGTGGACCTCCGGCTCCCGGCACAGTCCCAGGCGGCACAGCAGCCGCCACAGCCATCCGCTCATAGTTCCTTCTCCCTTCTCCGCCCCAAAGGGCGGTGTATCCGCCGCCAAGTTCCGTGTCTGTCAGGGCGATCCGCAGCCCCGGCCAGCGGCGGCCGTCGATCTCCGCCCAATCGCTTTTCACGCTGAGCAGCAGTCCGCCGCCGGATGCTGTCCGCACCGGCAGCAGCTGGGGTTTCAGCTCCGGAAAGCACTGCCGCAGTAGGGGCAGGGCCTCCGCCGGGGTGTAGGTCTGAAGCGCCGGCGGCAGTTGGGAAAAGCAGCGGCGCTCCGCCGTCAGCACCGGGTCCCCGGCGGCGTCCCGGAGACTGTGGCCCGTGTCCCGGAGGGCCGTCAGGGCCACGGTCCGGCCCAGCAGGGATACCCGCACCGGAATCCGCTCTCCCCGAAGGCCGTGGGCGGCGGCCGCCCGAAAGATCACCGTCAGCAACAGATAGACCCCGGTGGCGGAAAGCAGCAAGGTCCTTCCGCTGACGTTGGTATAAAAGATGCCCCTGGCGTTGGGGATGCTCTGCCCCGCCGCCAGCCCCAGGGCCAGCACCGTTCCCGCCAGGCCGCAGGCCACGGCAAAGGTCAGCAGGGTCAGCCGCAGGAAATGCCGCTCCCCGCCGAAGGCCACCAGCGCCAGCAGCACCCCCGCCGCAGCCTTTGCCGGAGCCGCCGCCAGAAAGCCCCATCCCGGCAGGAACACCGCCCCGGCATACAAGCCCCCCAGCAGGCCACAGAGAACGTATCGCCCCCGGCGCAGGGGGACGCCCGCCAGCCGGGCCGAAACCAGCACCAGGAGGTAATCCAGAAGAGCGTTGAAGAAAACCACGCTGTCCAGATACACCACCGTCACGGCCATCCCCCCTTTCAGGAAGATTATAGCCCAAGCCGGACGGAAAAACCGTCGCAATTGGACGGTCCCTCGGCTTTCTGTCCGGCTGACCCATAAAATAAAGGATGGGAGAAAGCCGGAAAGCTTTCTCCCATCCTTGGTTGTGTTCATTCAGCGCGGCGGTAATCTCCGCTTTTGCCGCCGGATTTTTCCAGCAGGCGGATGTTGGTGATCTCCATGTCCTTCTGGACCGCTTTGCACATGTCATAAATGGTCAAGGCCGCCACGGATACCGCCGTCAGGGCCTCCATCTCCACGCCGGTAACGCCGGTGCAGGTGACCGCCGCCTGAATTTCCACCATACAGGGCTGGTCCGACAGATGGAACGTGATGTCGATGCCCGTCAGGGGCAGCGGGTGGCACATGGGGATCAGCTCCCAGTTGTGCTTGGCGGCTTGGATGCCCGCCACCTGGGCCACCGCCAGCACGTCCCCCTTTTTCAGGGTGCCGTTTTTGATGTGGGCCATGGTCTCCGGCGACACGCGGATCTCCCCTGCCGCCACCGCCCGCCGGTGGGTCACGGCCTTCTCCGTCACGTCCACCATCCGGGCACGGCCCTGTTCGTTGAAATGGGTCAGTTCTCCCATGGTTCAGCCTCCGATCTCATTCATAGTCCGGAGCGTGTCGCTGGCATGCTTTGTCAGGTGGTGCCCCTTGGGTTTTTGCAGGATGCCCCGGTAAATAGCCGCTTCCAGTTCTGCGCCGTGAAGACCCCGGAGGGGAATTTCTTCCCGGCTGTGAAGGCAGCCCTTCAGCTTGCCGTCCGCCGTCACCCGGATGCGTCGGCAATCGCCGCAAAACTCATGGCTCATGGGGGCGATGAGTCCCACGGTCCCCGCAGCCCCCGGCAGGCGGTACCGCCGGGCCACGCCGCTGGGCTCGATCTTTTCCAGTTCCGGGAACCGCCTCAGGACCTCCGTCACCGAAAGGAACCGCTCTTTCGGCCACGTGGCACAGGGGCCCATGGGCATCAGCTCGATGAACCGCGCCTCCCAGGGGTGCGCCCTGGTCAGATTCAGAAAATCTCCGATCTCATCATCGTTGACGCCGCCCATCAGCACCGTGTCCAGCTTCAGATGCCGGAACCCGGCGTCCTCCGCCGCCCGGATGCCGGAGAGGACCTCTTCCAGGGTCCCCCAGCGTGTGATCTCCCGGAACCGCTCCGGCTGCAGGGTGTCCAGGCTGATGTTCAGCCGGTCCACCCCGGCGTCCCGCAGGGGCTGTGCCAGTTCCGGCAGCAGGCTGCCGTTGGTGGTGAGACACAGTTCCTCCAATTCCGGGATGGCCCGCAGGGTCCGGCAGATGTCCAGAATCCCCCGGCGCACCAATGGCTCGCCGCCGGTGACACGGATCTTCCGCACGCCACAGCGTACCGCCGCCCGGGCGATCTCCCCGCACTCCTCCACCGAGAGGACGGACCCGTGAGGGCCTTTTTCCACGCCCTCCTCCGGCATGCAGTACCGGCAGCGGTAGTTGCAGAGGTCCGTAACGCTGAGCCGCAGATAATCGATTGTCCGGCCATATTGATCGATCATAACCCACTCTTCCCATTTATTCTCTTGAGCCTGTCCGGCTAATATTAAAAGTAGTATAGCAGATGTTCCGCCGGAAATCCACCATGGAAAAGGAAAAGCGGAAAGCCGACGCTTTCCGCTCATTCCTTTTCGAGAAGGGGTATATGGTAAACTGACGCTGTTTCTTGCGGTCAGGTCAGTTATCAGCGCTGCCTACGTGAACGTCCATTTTGTCCTCGTAGTACTTGACCATGGCGATCTGGTCCTCGTCGATGTGGCCGTTGTCCTTCATCCAGTCCATCACCATCAGCACCACGTCGGTCATGGGGGTGTCCACGCCCATGTGGTGGGCAAAGTGCTTGGCATTGACAATGTCCTTGCGGTGGACAGCGATCCGGGCGCCGGGCTCATAGTCCCGGTGGATCAGCTTGGGCACCTTGTTGTCGTACAGCGGTCCACCGGCAAAGCCGCCCCGGGTGGCGTCAAAGGTGGTCTGAAGGTCAATGCCTGCCTTGGCGGCAAAGGCATAGGCCTCGGCGATGGCCACCAGATAGGCGCCTGCCGCCATGTTGTTCACCAACTTGGTAACGCTGCCGCTGGCGCTGCCGCCGGTGTAAACCGGATGGCCCATACAGGAGATGATGGGCTTGGCCTTTTCATAGGCCTCCTTGTCGCCGCCGGTCATAATGGCCAGGGTCCCGGCGATGGCCATGGGGTTGCCGCCGCTGACGGGAGAATCCAGCAGGTACATGCCAGCCGCCTTGGTCTTGGCGTACAGCTCCTGAATAATGTCCGGAGCCGTAGAACTGAGGTCCACGATGATGTTGCCGGGCTTACCGTACTGAATGGCCTGCTCCACGGAATTGCGGATAATGGGGTGGGTAGGCAGAATCTGGAGAATAACATCACAGTTCTTATAGATCTCCACCGGGTCGCTGACCGGCGTGCCGCCTGCCGCCGCGAAGTCGTCCAGCTGCTTCTGGGCAACGTCATAGCCCAGAACCTCACAGCCGCTCTTTTTTACAACATTCTTTGCCATGGGCAGTCCCATAACGCCCATACCTAAAAAGCCGATTTTCATAAGTACGCAGACTTCCTTTCTGTCAACGGTCGATCAATAGGTTGCGTTCTCTTCGGCTACCTTTTCCTCTACCTGGGAAAAGGTGGTCTTTACTTCTTTTCCCGTGTGCTTGCTGATCCAGTTGGTCATGAAGGGGCACAGGATCGCAGTTACCACCACGGCGGCAGCCACTTGGGGCGTTGCAATCGCAGCCGTTGCAGCCAAGGAACTATCCACGGCAGCCAGAGCGGCAGGCGTCGCTACAGCGTTGCCGCCCACACTGGAGATAGCTGCACCGGCAATGCCGGAGCCACCGGCGAGCTTGTCAAAGAAGATGTTGAACACACCGCCGATGATTACAGTGATCAGGCCCAGCACCACACCGGACACACCGCCCTTGGCCACCTGCTGAAGGCTCATGTTGGCGCCCAGGGCAAAGCCCAGGACCATGATGGTGACCTCGCCGCCGTCGCTGAGACATTTCCGCATTTTGGGGTCCAGATTGCCCAGAATGATGCCCACCAGCAGAGGGATAACGGAAGCCACCAGCATCATATAGGGGATACTGGCAAGCCCGGCAGTTCCCATAGCTACCATAGTGAGGAAGGGACCGTCATTCAGGGAAATGATGGCCACCGCGCCCTGATCGGCTTCGGAGCCGTAGGTCTTGGTCAAAGCCCCGAATAGGGCGCCATTGGAGTTGGAAGCTGCGGCAATAATAGCCAAAGCGCTGAGGCCGAACATACTGTCGTTGAAAAAATGGGCAGCGACGAGACCGATGGCTACGCTCACCGCAAACTTCGCAATGGTAATGGTAAAGCCGGTCTTCATAGCCTGAGGCGCGCATTTCAGATCCAGCTGAGCGCCCATGCAAACGAAGAAGATGCCCACTAGGGCGCTGGTGCCATTGACGATGCCGGTGGTGAAACTGCCGATTTGCAGCGCCGCCGGGAAAAATGTGTTGATGAGACAGCCAAGGAACAGAGGAACAATGATAATACCGCCGGGAATTTTATCCAGCCACTTCTTTATCGGAACAGCCATTTGAAATCTCCTCTCTGATGTTGCTTCATGTCAATACACGCAGATTCTTACACAAGGCTTTTTGAAAAGTGTTGACTGTCAACTTGCATAATGAAACATTATCAGATTCCCGTGCATTTGTAAAATTCACGCTGTCAATCGTATCATCAAAAATTTGAATGGTACATTTTGCATCTTCTTAACACGTATATTTTCGCCCAATTTTAACATATTATTCCTTGATTTTGCAGAAAACAGCAACTATAATAAAAAAATATTTTTTTGATTCACGCACTGCAAAGGGGGAAGCATCCATGCTGGATTTCAGACGGCTGCAATATCTGTATGCAGTCTACCGCTACAGAAATTTCACGCGGGCCAGTGAGGAACTCTTTGTTTCCCAGTCCACCATCTCCACGGCGATCAAGTCTCTGGAAGAGGATCTTGGCGTCAGGCTCATCGTCCGGACTCCCAAGGAAGTCATTTTTACATACGAAGGGGAGCAGTTTCTTCTCTGCGTCCGAAAAATTTTGCAGGACTGTCAGGAGGCGGAAACCCGGATGGCGGATCTGTCGGAGACAAAGAATCAGGTTCTGCACCTGGGGGTCTCCCCCACTGTGGGACTGAAGCTGCAAATATTCCTTCACTCTCCGGAATTTGCCCAAAAGTGGCCAAAGGCCACCATCTATCTGGATGAAGGTTCCATGAACAACCACATTGAAAAGCTGCGGCAAGGGGCTTTGGATCTGTGCTATAATGCGCTGCCCGCCCCGGATCCCACCTCCCAGCTGAAGCTGATCCCCACCTCTACCGCGGAGATCTACGCGACAATGTTGCCCAGCCATCCTCTGGCCGTCTTTGAAAAAATTGACCTTCACCAGCTCAGCGACACGGACATAATCCTGTTGGATGCTAAATCCTGCATTCAAGGGCAGATCATGGAGGAATTTCAACGGCTCGGCATTCTGCCTCGGATCCGATCCACTCACGAGCAGATATTCTGTATGCTAAACATGGTGAAACTGGGCAATTTTGTAGGCTTCCTCAATGCATCGGATCCCATCATGCGCCAGTACCTGACGGATATCGGTCTTATCATCCGGCCTCTGGATCCGCCAGTGACTTTTGCCACCGGCTTCATCGTCAACACCAGCCGCCACCTGCCGAAGCTGGCGGAGGAGCTGATCCGCTTCACCCGCCGCCTGGAAGCAGAGGAGGCCGCCCCAAAGGCCCAATAAGCAAAAATCAAGCGGACAGCTAGGCTGTCCGCTTGTTTTTTTACGCCTATGAAATTCAGGTCAGCAGGGCGCTGAGGCCGGTGGCCGCCAGGCCGAAGATCAGCACGCCTACCAGAATCAGCGCGATGACGCGGGTCCGTTTCGGGGTCATTTCTGGGTTCCTCCTTCCGCGCCCGCTGCGTGGGGCATGATTTTTTTGATGCTCTTTTCCACCTTGGACCGGGGCAG
Organism: uncultured Oscillibacter sp.; assembly: GCA_900550685.1. Classification (GTDB taxonomy): domain Bacteria; phylum Bacillota; class Clostridia; order Oscillospirales; family Oscillospiraceae; genus Oscillibacter. Next base: position 8,236 of record URTS01000039.1, read on the forward strand.
CATCAGCTCATGGCCGCAGCCCAGGCATTTCAGCTTGATATCCATGCCCACCCGGGTGATCTCCCACTGTTTGGAACCGCAGGGGTGGGTCTTTTTCAGTTCAACGATGTCTTTTAAATGCAGGTCCATAAATTTCCTCCTGTCACCCATGGCGGCGGGGCGCATAGGGTAATATATCAAAGTGTAAAGGATGATGGTCATGCCGGAAAACAGAGCCTACCCCCCGGAAGGACTGACCCCCGCTGGGTCTTATACCCTGGCAGAGCTGCGGTCAGCCATGGAGAGCCGCACCGTTCTGGAAGGCACCGTTCAGCGGTGCGATGCGGACTTGAATCTGTACTTACAGCTGGGCAGCGTATCCGCCCGGATCCCCAAGGAGGAGGTCACCGCCCCATGGATCAGCGGAGCCGACCGGGATATCGCTGTTTTATCAAGGGTTGGCAAGGCAGTGTGCTTCACAGTAGATGCTGTCACCGCCGACGCCAAGGGCGCGCCCCATGCGGTGCTTTCCCGCCGGAAGGCCCAGGAGGCCGCCATGGAGGAAATGCTCCGGGAGTTGAAGCCCGGCTCCGTGGTGGCAGGCCGGGTGGTACGGACGGAGCCCTTCGGGGCCTTTGTGGACATTGGCCGGGGCATCGTGGCCCTGCTGCCCACGGAGTACATCTCCGCCGCCCGCATCCGCCATCCAAACCAGCGGTTCCGGGTGGGGCAGAAAATTCTGGCAGCGGTGAAAAACTTCGACCGGAATGCCAAACGCATCACCCTGACCCACAAGGAGCTGCTGGGCACCTGGCTGGAAAATGCCAGCCGCTTTTCTGTTGGGGACACGGTGCGGGGCACCGTCCGGGGCGTGATGGACTACGGCTGCTTTGTGGAGCTGGCTCCCAACCTCTCCGGCCTGACGGACCGGCGGGAGGACCTCCGGGAAGGGGACGCGGTATCCGTCACCCTCCGCTCCATCCGCCCGGAGCGGATGAAGATCAAATTGCAGGTCATCGAAGTCCTGCCGGAAACGGCGGAGCCGAAGCCCCCCGTCTATCAAATCACCGACGGCGTTCTGGACCGCTGGGTCTACTCCCCCGCCAATTACGAGGGCACACCGGTAGTCACGGACTTCACTGCGGCCCCTTGATCTTTTCCCAATAACTCTTGGCGGCTTGCTCCGTTTTATTGTCGCCGTAATCGTAGTAGTGGGCATTTTTGATGGCGTCCGGCAGGTACTGCTGCCGGACCCAGTGGTGGCCGTAATTATGGGGGTACTTGTACCCCTGCTCCCGCTCCATTCCGGCGGAGTCGGCGTGGACGTTCTGCAATTCCCGGGGCACATCGCCGCTGCGGCCCGCCTTCACATCCGACCAGGCGGCCATGATCCCAGCGGAGACGCTGTTGGATTTCGGCGCTGTGGCAATCAGCACGGCGGCCTGGGCCAGGGGCAGCTGCGCCTCCGGCAGTCCCAGCTGCATGGCAGCGTCCACGCAGGACTTTACAATGGTGATGGCCTGGGGATAGGCAAGGCCCACATCCTCGCTGGCGGCACACAGCAGGCGGCGGCAGGGGGTGATGAGATCCCCCGCCTCCAGAAAGCGGGCCAGGTAGTGGAGGGCCGCGTCGGGATCGCTGCCCCGGAGTGACTTGTGGAGGGCAGAGGCGGCATCATACATGGCGTCGCCGCCCCGGTCATACCGCATGGCGCTGCGCTGGGCCAGGGCCTTGGCATCCTCCTCCGTCAGCAGCAGGCCGCCGTCCTTGGGGACCGCCGCCTCGCAGAGCAGCTCCACGGCGTTGATGGACTTGCGCACATCGCCGCCGCAGCCCTGGGCCACCAAGTCCGGCACACCGGCCTCCCAGGTGAGGGGCAGGGGCGTCCGGGACTTCATGATCTCCAACGCCCGCAGTACCGCCGGACGGATCTCCGCCGCCGGAACGGCCTTGAATTCAAACACACTGCTGCGGGACAGCAGGGCGTTGTACACGTAGAAAAACGGATTCTCCGTGGTGGAGGCGATCAGGGTCAAAGACCCGTTCTCCATAAATTCCAGCAGGCTCTGCTGCTGCTTCTTGTTGAAATACTGGATCTCATCCAGATACAGCAGAATGCCGCCGGGGGCCAGAAGTGTCCCCACATCCGCAATGATATCCTTCACGTCCTGTAAGGACGCCGTGGTAGCATTCAGGCGGTACAGGGTCTTATGGGTCTTTTCCGCGATGATGTTGGCCACGGTGGTCTTGCCGGTGCCGGAGGGACCGTAGAACACCATGTTGGCGTCGGTCCCGGCGTCGATCAGGCGGCGCAGCACCCCGCCGGGGGCCAGAAGATGGCGCTGGCCCACCACCTCATCCAGTGTTTTGGGGCGGATCTCATCCGCCAGAGGGCGATGCATAGCGTCCCTCCTTCCGGAAAATTCTGAAAAGATATTATAGCACAGCTGTTCGGAAAAAGCTATGGTATTTTCTCTGGTGTTTCCGCAGAATTTGTGATAAAATAGCAATACCATCCATTAATGGTATCACAAATCAAGGAGGTGCGCCATGCGGTACAAGGCGTCCACCCTGCGGATCATTGAAAAGCTGAAGGAGCTGTACCCGGAGGGGTTGTGCTCCCTGCAATATCAGAAGGATTACGAGCTGTTGTTCGCCGTGCGGCTGTCCGCCCAGTGCACCGACGCCCGGGTGAATCTGGTGACCCCGGCGCTCTTCGCCCGGTTCCCCACACTGGAAGCCTTCGCGGAGGCGGACCCCAAGGAGGTGGGCGAGTACATCCATTCCTGCGGGTTCTACAACGGGAAATCAAAGGACCTGGTGGCCTGCGCCCAGCAGATCCTGGAGCGGTTCGGCGGCAAGGTGCCGGACAATATGGAGGATCTCACCTCCCTGCCCGGCGTGGGCCGGAAAACCGCCAATCTGATTTTAGGGGATGTCTACGGCCAGCCCTCCTACGTCTGCGACACCCACTGCATCCGCATCACCGGGCGGCTGGGCATCACCGATGGGTCCAAGGACCCGGTCAAGGTGGAGCAGCAGCTGCGGAAAGCCATTCCCCCGGCGGAGTCCGGAGCCTTCTGCCACCGGATGGTGCTCTTTGGCCGGGATGTATGCACCGCCCGGTCCCCCAAATGTGAAGGCTGCCCCCTGAAAGAGGACTGCGCCGCAGGGAAAAAGCTGAAATAACACATCAAATGTGTCTGGGATCTCCCAGGCACATTTTTTATAGGCCGCTCATATACTGGTCTGAGACTGAGATCATGGGAGGACATTGCCATGGATGAAAATACCAAGCGGATGATGGAACAGCTGAAGGGCAACCCCGCCGCCCTGCGGCAGCTGATGCAGTCCCGGGACGGCCAGACCCTCATGCAGGCCCTGACCCGGCCAGACAACGGCGCGGGGCTCCAGCGGGCGGTGCAGGCCGCCATGCAGGGCAACACCAACGTGATGGCGGAACTGGTAAACCGGGTGGCCCAAAGCCCGGAGGGCGCGGCCCTGCTGGAACGCATCAGTCAGAACGTAAGCAGGTAACAGGAAAGGAGGTCCGGCTCATGGCGGAGTTTGACGACAAGCTGAACAGTCTCCTCTCCAATCCGGAGGCCATGGACCAGATCATGAAGATGGCCCAGTCCCTGATGGGCGGCGGGCAGACACCGGAGGGCACCGCGCCTTCCGCTCCCGGCGGGCCAGCGCCGCAGAGCGGACCGCCGCCGGCGGGAACATGGAATACGCCCCAGAACGGCGTTTTCCCGCCTTCTCAAAGCGGTCCGGCCAATGCTGGACCACCGCCTGGGCAGGGCTGGACGCCGCCTGGCAGCCCTTCCGCCGGAGGCTGGGGAACACCGCCCCCGTCCCCCTCGGGCGGCCAGCCGGGGTTCGGCGCCCCCGGACCGGACCTCAGCTTTCTCTCCGGGTTGGGAAGCATCGATCCGAAAACCATCGCTTCCCTCCTGCCGGTCCTCCGGGAGCTGGGCGAAGCCCAGAACAGCAATGCCCGCCAGCTGCTCTTCGCCCTGCGGCCCTATCTGAAGCCGGAACGGCAGGACAAGGTGGAGCGGGCATTGCAGCTGGCCCGGCTGTTCCGGGTGGGGAAAAAGTTCCTGCTGAAGGGGGACGGCCATGTATAACCGCTATATCCGCACAGACGACGGCACCTACACCAAGGTGGCGGAGGAGGAAACGCCCCATGGGCAGGCCCGGCAAGAGCCGTCAGAAGGACCGCCGCCGGGAAACGGTCCCCCTCCCCCGCCGCCCGGCGGCTCCGGCAGCGGACCTCCGCCCCCCTTCGGCGGCACGGAGGGCATTGCCGGGTATCTGCGGCGGGTGCTGGACCAGCTGCATCTGGACCGCATCGACACCGGGGACCTCCTGCTGCTGGGCCTGCTGTATTTCCTGTTTCGGGAGAAGGCGGACGAGGAGCTGCTGATTGCCCTGGGACTGCTGCTGATTCTATGACCAGCCGGAGGGTCCGGCTGGTCTTTTATCATCTATTTTATCGATCATCGTTTCTGTATGTGCGGTTTGGTGCGTTTGCTTTTCAATAGAATCACGGTTATACTGAAATCGTACCGCTCCCCTCCGCCTGCGGGCCGCTGGAGCGGGACAAGCTGTGTAAAAGGAGAGGTAAGCTTCTATGAAGAAAGAAAACATCATCGTCATTTCCGCCGGTGCAGCCGTGGGCTTGGCGGCCATTGCCCTGACCCTGCTGGGCAACCCCGCCAACATGGGCTTCTGCATCGCCTGCTTCCTGCGGGACATTGCAGGCGCCTGCGGACTTCACAGCGCTGCCAAGGTGCAGTACCTCCGCCCGGAGATCATCGGCCTGGTGCTGGGCGCCTTCATCATGTCCGTGGCCACCAGGGAGTTCCGGGCACGGGCCGGTTCCGCCCCTGCCGTGCGGTTCGTGCTGGGCGGCTTTGTGATGATCGGCGCGCTGGCCTTCCTGGGCTGCCCCCTGCGGATGGTGCTGCGGCTGGGCGGCGGCGACCTGAACGCCCTGGTGGGCCTTGTCGGCTTTACCATCGGCATCAGCATCGGCGTTGTGTTTCTGAAAAAGGGCTTCACCCTGGGCCGGTCCTATGAGGCCAAGCAGGGGGAGGGCGGCGTGCTGCCCATTGTGATGGCGGCGCTGCTGATCCTGGTGCTGGCGGTTCCCGCTCTGTTCAAATTCTCCGAGGAGGGTCCCGGCTCCAAGCACGCCCCCTTCCTCATCGCCCTGGTCATCGCCCTGGCAGTGGGCGCTCTGGCCCAGAAGTCCCGCATGTGCATGGTGGGCGGCATCCGGGATACCATCATGCTGAAGGACGCCCACCTGCTCATCGGCTTCATCGCCATTTTCGTGGTGGTCCTCATCGACAACCTCATCACCGGCAGCTTCAAGCTGGGCTTCACCATGCAGCCCATTGCCCACAGCTCTCACCTGTGGAATCTGCTGGGCATGGTGCTGGTGGGCTGGGGCTCTGTGCTGCTGGGCGGCTGCCCCCTGCGGCAGCTGATCCTGGCGGGCAGCGGCAGCGGCGATTCCGCCGTCACCGTGTTCGGCATGATCGTGGGCGCCGCCATGGCCCACAACTTCGGCCTTGCCGGCAATCCCGATTCCCTGAACGAGGCCAAGGAGCTGGTGGTGGGCGGCATTTCCAACTATGGCAAGGCCGCCGTGGTCCTGGGCCTGATCGTCATGCTGGCGGTGGGCCTGATGAATCTGCCCAAGGAGGAAGCTGCATGATCGACGCACGTGGATTTTCCTGCCCCATGCCGGTGGTCATGGTGCAGAAGGAACTGAAAAAAACGGCCCCCGCCGAGTTGGATGTGCTGGTGGACAACCAGTGCGCCGTGGAAAATGTGACCCGATTTGCCAAGACCCAGGGCTACCAGGTGACCAGCGCCCCGGAGGGTCCCGACTTCCGGCTTCAGCTGAAAAAGTAAAGGGATCGTCCCTGCCTTCAATTTAATCTCCAGCCAGCCTGCCCATCACGGATGGACAGGCTGGCTTTCCTCTGCCGGAACGCTTTTCCCGCAGCAGGATTTTTTCCGTTTCCGGATATTGCAAAAAAATCACTGCGTGCTATACTTTCCATATGATTTCATGGACCAACCGATTCAAGCACACCCGGCAGCCTGTCCTTCCGGCGTTTTCCTTTGTCAGGCAGGGTGCGTTTGCGAAAGGAGCTTTGCATATGCAAGCAGAAGACCGCCGCCGGACCATTCTGAAAATTCTGCAGGAATCCGCACAGCCTGTCAGCGCATCAGTCCTGGCGGGGCAGCTTTCCGTCAGCCGCCAGATCATCGTGGGGGACATCGCCCTGCTGCGGGCAGGCGGCGAGGAGATCCTGGCTACCCCACGGG
>URTS01000040.1 GCA_900550685.1 uncultured Oscillibacter sp.
GCGGGGGATGGTAAGGGCCTTGTTCGCGGGGTCATGGTTCAAATGGAATTTCATGTTGTTTGCCTCCTATTGTAATAAGTTTTGGTTAGAAGCCCTACATCCGACTGGGCTTTCTTTCCGTCTTGGTGGATGATTTGGAATGTGAACCAGCTTCAGCTCCCACTCGCCCAGAGACTCGTCAAAGAGGTTCAGTTGACGGGTCATATAAGGGCTGGGGTCATAGTTGGTGATGATGAGCTCGCCAAAGGACGCGCCCTTTTTCTGAGACAGCGGGTTGCCGCGCTGGAAGGATATGGTTTGCCGTTACAAAGGAGGTCGATACTATGCCGAAAAGACGAGCAAACGGCGAGGGAAATATCCGAAAACGAAAGGACGGACGATGGGAAGGACGCTACACAGTCGGTCACGATCCGGAAACCGGAAAGGCCATCATCAAGAACGTTCTTGGAAAGACACAAGCGGAAGTAAAAGAAAAGCTGAAGAAAGCCATCGAGGAAAATGTGGGCATCGACTACGGACGGGCCAAGACCTACACGGTAGGTAGCTGGCTGGAGGTGTGGATGGAGAACTACGCCAGAGTAAAACTCAGACCGTCCACCTTCAAAACCTCGCAAGGCTTTCTGAAAAACCACGTCAGACCGCAGATCGGCAGCATCCCGCTGGCAGATCTCACTTCTCTGGACTTACAACGCTTCTACAAGCATCTGCTGGACGGTGGCCGAGTAGACCGCATCGAGGCCAAGAAAAAGCCGAAAGGTCTGGCTCCCAAAACGGTGCGGAACATCCATCAGATGATCGGCTCGGCGTACAATCTCGCTATGGAGCAGAATCTGGTGAGCAAGAATCCAACGCAGGGATGCGCCTTGCCGAAAGTCGAACACAAGGAGATGAAAACGCTGACCGCCGACCAACTCAGCGCTTTCTTCCAGGAGGCCAAAGACAGCGGCGTGTACGAGCTCTACTACCTCGACCTTGCCACGGGACTACGCCGTGGGGAACTGCTGGGATTGAAGTGGACGGATGTGGACTTCCAGCACGGAGCACTGAAAATTCAGAGAGCCATCTCTCGGCAAAACGGCAAAGTGGTCGAGGCACCGTTGAAAACGAAAAACGCCTACCGCACACTGCCGCTGTCGGCAGACGCAATAGACGTACTAAAAATGCAAAAGTGCAAGATCGGAAACAGCGAATGGGTATTCCCATCGCCCACCGGAGGCCCTATGTCCCCGGACAGCGTGCTGCACATGCTCCAGCGGGTGCTGAAACGGGCGGGGCTGCCCCGCATCCGCTTTCATGACCTGCGTCACACCTTCGCGACGATGGCGCTCCAGAACGGCGTGGACGTCAAGACCGCCAGCAGTATGCTCGGCCACTACTCGGCGGGCTTCACGCTGGACACCTACGCCCACGTCACCACCGACGCCCAGCTCAAAGCGGCGCAAACGATGGGGAACATCCTCTCCCGTGCGGTATAGACCTTTCCGCTACCCGCTCCCGTTGGGGTCAGCGTTTGGGTCAGAAAAAAGCAGTACCAAAAAAACACAACTTATGAAAAGCAAAAGTCCTCGAAATCAGACGATTTCGAGGACTTTTGGTACGCCGTGAGGGATTCGAACCCCCGGCCTTCTGGTCCGTAGGTTGTCTCAAGGGTAAATCGGAGTCATTTCGGCTCCGGTTTGTGCTTTTTGCCATCATTCGTTCGGCGGATTTTCCATTGTTTCCGTCTAGTCTTGCCCGCTTTTTTCGGATTCTGGGTCAAAAGTGGGTCAGAGGCTGTAATATCCGGAGGGACTGGCGAACTGCAACCTTGCGCCACAGTCCACACTATCTAATGTCCACTGGACAAGTGCCCAATTTTTCTTCTGAGCGAGAATCTCCAGAAGATATGCGAGCATTCTCAAAAGGGCGCGCTGAATCTTGCGGAGATTCAGCACCAGAACGGACATGGCGATCACATGGGCCGCAGTCTCCCGCAGCTTTGCAGTGACCAGCCCCATGCCACATTTACGCTTCGCCAGAGCGAATCTGCGCTCCACTTCCACGCGCTCGCACTCATCCCGATAGTCCTGAGCTTTGTCTCTGGTTTCACCCTTCTTGGGCCGCCCCAGAGCTGGGCCGGAAAGACGGATCCCATGTGCCTTGCAATAGCTGAGATTCTCCCGGTTTCGGTAGATTTTGTCCGCCAGGATCCGGCTGGGGTAATGCCCCTCTCGCGCTCGGAACCGCTCTGCCATTTCCCGCAGATTTCCCGCCTCATTGTAGGCGTCAAAAGAACAGTACTCCAGCCGCGTCCATCCGTTAACGACACTGATGTCCAGCTTCGCGCCAAACTCCACCGGCTTTCCCGCTTTTCCCCGCACAATGGGCCGAACAAAGGGCTGGCTCACGCTGACGATCCGGTCAGGTACGCTGTGGGTACGGTTATCGTACATGTACTTCTGCTGCTCATAGACGGTGCGGATCGTGTCCAAACGCTCCGCCTGGCGAGAGGGCAGATTTTTTCCGAGGGACAGTTTGCCATCGATGGCATTCAGGTCGCGCCGGAGGTAAGTTAGCTGCTTCCCAATGGCTTTGCGGGTCATTTTCGCGGTGTGTTTACGGCATCTTGTGTATTTCAGGTAATCTTTCCGGGCGCGTTTGCGGTAGGTTCGAGGCTTCTTTCCGTCCGCGGGATCGTGAAGAACGTCCAAAAGCGTTTCGGTGTTCTCCCTGGCCTCGTTGAGCAGGGAAACATCCTGAGGATAACGGATATTGGACGGCGCACAGGTGGCGTCCACGATCATAGTGCCGCTGTTTCCGCCAGTTCCCGGCTGGCCGTCAGAATCATCATCGTCATCCTTGGATTCGGCTTCTTTGACCTGACGCTCCTTTGCGTCCCGCACGATCATCTCATTGATCTCACCCAGCACTTCCGGCGTCAGGCGCTTGCGGAAATACACCATCAAAGACGGGTCAAAGGGCAGCTTTTCGTCATCATAGCCAGGATACCCGCAGAAATACTGAAGATATGGGTTCTCCTGAATCTGAAGCGCGGTTCCTCGTCAGAATAGCCGTACTCCGCCTGTGAATGACGCAGGCTCCCAAGGCCAGGCGCAGCGGCTTGGCCACATTGCCTTTCCGGTTTGTGAATAAGGTGGCGTAGCGCTTCTCGATCTCCGGCCAGGGGATCGTCTGGGCTTTCTTTACCCAACGGTTGCTTTCCTTCAGATTCATACCCACCGGCTGTTTGAAATCCGCCAGGCTGATCTGGCCATTGCTGTAACGATACATAGTTGCCCTCCAGGTGCAAGGTTTTTGCTGGATTTTTGCCAGTTCTCTTGCTCCTATTATACCACAGATTGGCCTCTATGGATTGAAATATAAGGCTTTTTCTTTTATTCAGTGTGCATTACCTATATATTTGCAATTTACGAGGAAATGCTACAATTTTCTTTTATTTGCAGATACAGCAAGGCATCACAGCTGGCCGCGCCTTTCTGTCCGGATGGGGCGGGACAGTCCCCCGCCTCTGTTTTTCAATCTGGAAAACCACATTTTCCTCTCGACAATTGCCGCATTTCTGTTACAATGAGATAGACATATACGACAACTTCCCGGCTTTTCCGGGGCAGGTAAACAGGAGATATCGACATGGAACTGACGACACAAAAGCCCAAGCTGATTTTGACCGATCTGGACGGCACTCTCCTCCGGGACGATAAAACGCTTTCCCCCGCCAACCGGGCCGCATTGGAGCGTGCCGCCGGGCAGGGCGCCCAGGTGGTCCTCTCCACTGGCAGGTCTTATAAAAGTCTCTCTCAGGAGCTGCGTGATCTGCCCTTTCTGCGTTACTTCATTCTGGTCAACGGCGCCAAGGTCTACGACCTGCAAACGGACACCGTGCTCTACCGGGCCGAGGTCCCCATGGATGTGGCCCAGGGGCTCTTCCAGATGTTCGAGCCGCTGGATGCCTGCATCGACTGCTACCAGAATGACACCGGCCTGATGGACCGCAAATATTATGACCATCTGGAACGCTACATTGACGATCCCCACGCTCTGAAAATGACCCAGGACTGCCGCACGCCGCTGGATCATTTCCGGGAGGCCGTCCGTGCCGGCGGCGAAAGCGTGCAGAAGCTGCAAGCCTTCTTCCACACGCCGGAGGCCCGCACAGAGGCGCTCCGCCAGCTGGGTGAAGCCTATCCCCAGTTGATCCTAAGCTCCTCCCTGCCCGGCAATCTGGAGATCAACGCCCCCGGCGCCACCAAGGGCGACGCTCTGCTGGCACTGTGCCGGGCGCTGGGGCTGGCCCCCGCCTGCGCGGTCGCCTTCGGAGACGGCACCAATGACATGACTATGATCCGCAGCGCAGGCATTGGCGTCGCCATGGCAAACGCGGAACCGGAGGTGCTGGCGGTGGCTGACCTGGTCGCCCCCTCCAACCAGGAAGACGGTGTGGCTCAGGTCCTCTCACGCTGGTTCTGACGTAGACTACCGCTCTTGGGAAGCGGGACCGTGATGGTCTCACCGGGTCTGAGTGGCCGCTGTTGTCGGTCCACAAACTCACGCATATTTTCAAAAGGACCCCGGAGAATTGCCCATCGGCAATTCTCCGGGGTTTCTTTATTTTTCTTGTTCATCGCTGCGGCTCATATCCGCCGGTGCAGACAGGGCCTGCAGACGGTACATCACCGGATTTTCCTCTGCGAAATACGCCGCCAACCGCCGGTATTCCCGGTAGAGCTCCTTGTAGGCAGCAGCCCGCTGCGGGTCAGGCGTATACACTGTTCCTCTGCCGCCTGTCATGTGCCGCACAGCTTCTTCCGGCGTTTCATAAATTCCCGCTGCCGCGGCGGCCATCACCGCCGCTCCCAGTGCCGTCGTTTCCGTTTCCCGCACCGTCTGGATAGGCCGTCCCAGTACATCCGCATAGATCTGCATCATCAGCGGGTTTTTATGGGGGATGCCGCCGCAGGCCACGATCTGCCGCACCGGCACGCCCCCCGCTTCGAAGGTGTCCAGGATCAGGCGGGAACCGTATGCGGTCGCCTCCATCAAGGCTCGGTACTGCTGGGCGGGTGTCGTCCGGATGGTCAGGCCCAGCATCATGCCGCTGAGCCGGTCGTCCACATAAGGGGAACGCTGTCCGTTCCACCAGTCCAGGGCCATCAGCCCTCCGCTGCCTGGCGGCAGCTGGACCGCCTCCCGGCAGAGGTACGCATGGATGCTCTCCCCGGTAGCCTGCGCCGCTTCTGTTTCCCGAGCCGGGACCGCTTCTTTCACAAACCAGTCCAACAGGTCGCCCACGCAGGCCTGTCCCGCCTCATAGGTATACAGTCTCGGCAGGACGCTGTCGCCTACCACGCCGCAGATTCCCGGCATAGGGTGCTTCTCCCCGCTGAGCAGCATATGGCACGTGGACGTGCCGATCGCCATCAGCATGGTCCCCGGCTCCGTCACACCGCTGCCCGGCAGCCCCGCATGGGCATCGATGATCCCGGCCGCCACCGCCGTACCGGCACAAAGGCCCAGGCGGCCCGCCCATTCCGGCGTCAGCGTTCCGGCGCATTCCCAGGGGGCTGCTATCTCGCCCCGCAGCTTTTCCGCCGTCAGATCTTCAAACAGCGGATGCAAGTTCTTCAGCAGCGGTGCAGGCAGATATCCCCCTCTGGCCGGGTCATAGAAATTCTTGAAACCCGCAAAGCACCTGCTGCGGACAAGATGTCCTGTCAGCGCAAGCACCAACCAGTCCGAGGCCTCCACCAGATAATCCGCACGCTGGTAAACCTCCGGCGCTTCTTCGGCGATCTGCAATATTTTCGGCAGTATCCACTGTGACGCCACATGGCCGCCGTAATCCGCCAGGAGCTGCGGGTCAAACTCCCGTATCGCCGCTTCAACGCGCCGTGCCTGTCCCTCCGCCGCCAGATGCTTCCACAGCTTCATATAGGCATGGGGTGTCCTTTGATATTCCGGCAGCATGCACAGCGGCGTCCCGTCTGCCAGGACCGGCAGCATGGTGCAGGCCGTCACATCCCAGCCGATGGCGGCCACCTGTTCCGCCGGGACCGAAGCATCCCTCAGCACCTGCGGCACCGCCGTTTCCAATACGTCCAGATAGTCCGCCGGATGATGCAGCGCCCACCCGGCGCCCCCCTCCGTCATCACGCCATGGGCATAGGGCACCGTTCTCTGTGCCGCGATCTGCCCGGTGCGGCTGTCCACCAGCACCGCCCGGCCGGACAGTGAGCCGAAATCCACGCCAATCACATACTGGGCCATCTTTAACGCTCCCTTACTTCTGTCCGTAATAAGCATTGGCTCCGTGCTTGCGGTAATAGTGCTTATCCAGCAGATATTGCGGCGCCGGTTCCGCGGTCCCCTGGGCAAGCTGCTCCGTCAGCAGTGCCATCCGGGCGGTCTCCTCCAAAATCAGCGCATTTTCTACCGCCTTCTGGCTGGTCACCCCCCATGTAAAGGGGCCATGCTTCCGCACCAGCACCCCCGGGACCGCCATGGGGTCCCGCTGGGCAAAGGTTTCCGCAATAACCTTGCCGGTGCAGCCCTCATAATCCCGCGCCACCTCCTCAGCGGTCAAATGCCGGGTACAGGGCACAGGGCCATAAAACGTATCGGCATGGGTCGTGCCGTAGCAGGGCAAGTCCCGCTCCGCCTGGGCAAACACCACCGCATACCGGGAATGGGTGTGGACTACGGCGTTGACCTGTGGAAAGCTGCGGTACAGCTCCAGATGGGTCAAAAGGTCTGAGGACGGCCGCAGGTTGCCCTCCACAACATGCCCCTCCAGATCTGTCACCACCATCTGCTCCGCCGTCATAGTATCGTAAGGCACGCCGCTGGGCTTGATGACCACATACTTCCGGTCCGGCGTAATGGCGGACACGTTTCCCCACGTCAGGATCACCAATCCGTACTCCACCAATTTCAGATTGGCGGCGCAGACCTCCTGTTTCAGTTCTTCCAGCATGGTTTTCCCTTCCTTTTGTCTCAATTTCAAAAAAGGACGGCCATTTGGCCGTCCTTTTTTGATTGTCAATATACGGATCAGCCCACCACAGAGGCGTACAGATCGTTCCAGTGCTCCAGGATCGCATCCTTGTTCTCGGTCATGTACTGCACATCACGGTCGACCCACTTGATCTCGCTGGAGGGAGTCAGCCATGCGTTCTCGGGGACCTCATAGTTTGCGTTGGTGTAACGCAGAGTGCCTTCCTGATAGGCAGCCAGAGCGGTCTGGCCATCAGCAGAGCACAGGAAGTCGATCATGGCCTTGGCGTTCTCGGGGTTAGGGCCATTCTTGACCAGAGCGCAGCCGAAAGCGGTAGCGGAGGTGCCCTCGGCGGGATACTGCAGACGGATGTTGTCAGCGCCGTCCTTCACAAGGTTCACAGCGCCGTCCTCATAGGTCAGGCCAACCACATACTCGCCCTGCTGCACGCTCTTGAAGCAGGCAGAGGAGGAGCCGGCGATCACCAGGTTGGGCATCAGCTTCTCAATGTAGGCCCAAGCCTCATCGGAATCGGTGCCGAACACAGCCATGATGTTGGACAGGTTGTTCCAGGCAGCGGAGGAGCTGTTGGGATCAGAGAAGATGATCTTGCCCTTCAGAGCGGGATTCAGCAGATCCTCATAGGACTCGATCTTGATGCCCAACTGGGACTCCAGATCCTCGTTGACGCAGAAGACAACAGTGGACAGGTGGTCCATGGAGTACAGGCCGTTGGGAGTGGAGTAGCCGGAGATGGTCTCGCTGTCGTAATCAGAGACCCACTTCTCAAAGATATCCGCATAGCGGTCACCGTCGGAGTCGGCCATGCCGCCCCAGACCAGATCACCCACAGGGTTAGAAGCCTCACCGGCCAGACGGGTGGTCAGCTCACCGGCGGAGCCGTTGACGACCTCCACATTGATGTCGGGATACTTCTCGTTGAAGCAGGTGATCAGGGCGTCCAGATCGCTCTCGGTCATGGAAGAATACAGGACCAGATCGCCGGACAGCTCCTTATCTGTGGGCTCCTCAGCGGCGGGCTCCTGCGTATCGGAGGTGTCCTCTGCGGGGGTGGTGCCCTTGCTGCCGCCGCAGGCAGCCAGAGACAGTGCCATGGTCAGTGCCAGGAGAGTTGCAAACAATCTTTTCATCATACTTACTCCTTTTTGTTATTACTCAAATACGGAATATTCCGTAATCAAGCCGTGTGGGATTTTAGAGGCTTACATCCTCGCTCTTGCTCACCGCCAGATAGATCAGCAGAGAAACTGTGGTCACCACAGTCAAGATGGCGGCGAAAGCGGCGGCCAGACCATAGTTGCCGCGGGAGATGGCCACATAGGTGGACATGGTCAGGGTGATGGACTTGTTGTTATACAGGATGATGGAGGAGCTCAGCTCCGTCACGATGGCCACCCAGCTCAAAATAGCGCCGGAGAAGATGCCGTTTGCCATCATAGGCACGGTGATCTTTACAAATGTCTTGGCCTTGGACGCGCCCAGGGATATAGATGCCTCCTCAATGCTCATGGATATCTGCATCAAAGTCGCCGTCGCGGAACGGACGGTGTAGGGCAGACGGCGGATCACCAGGGAGATGGCCATGATGGTCAGCGTACCGGTCAGGGCAAAGGGTGCCTTGCCGAAAGCAATCAGCAGCGCCAGGCCGATGACCGCGCCGGGCATGATGTAAGGCAGCATGGACAGCGTATCAATGGTGTTGTTCAGCACACTGGAGCGGCGGACCACCAGATAAGCGATCAGCACAGCCACCACAATGATGACGGCCAGCGCCACAACGCCCAGAACGGCGGTATTCTTGATAGAACGCACCAGCAGCTTCTTTATGGCCTGCTGGTAGTTGCCCAGGGAGAAGCCGGGATGGAACACGGCGCCCTTGCAGTTCCGGAAGGACAGGTAGATGATGTACAGCTGGGGCATGAACGCGATCCCCACCAGAATGTAGCAATAGGCATGCATCAGGAAGCCGGAGAGGCCGCTGCATTTTTTCTTTTCAACGGGGTGCAGGGCGTTCATGGAAAACTTGAACCGGCTGGTGGCCCACTTCTGGAAGAAGAACACAATGGCCGTCACCAGGATTGCGATGCAGGCCAAGGCCGCGGCGAAGTTGAAGTTCTGGCCGCCCTCGCCCAGGTACTCGTTGTAGATCAGCACCGGGAACGTCTGGAAGCCCTCGCCCAGCAGCATCGGCGTGCCGAAGTCGGCAAAGGCCTGCATGAACACCATCAGGGCCGCCGCCAGGATCGTGGGCATGGACAGTGCCAGCACAACGTTGAACAGGCGGCGCACACCGATGCAGCCCATATTGGCGGAGGCCTCCATCAGCGTGTTGTCGATGTTCTTGAACGCGCCGTTCATGTAGATGAACACCAGGGGGAAGAACTTCAAGGACTGGACGATTAGAATGCCCTTAAAGCCGTAGATGCTGCCGATCTGAAGCCCCAGCATCCCTTCCAGGAACTTGGTGATGGCGCCGGAACGGCCCAGCAGCATGATCCAGGAGTAGGCGCCGATGAAGGGCGCCGACATAGAGCACAGAATGGAGATGACAAACAGGGCCTTGGCGCCCCGGATGCGGTAAAAAGAATAGAAATACGCAATGGGGATACCCAGCAGCAGGGATACAAACGTCACGCTCAGCGTGACCTTTACGCTGTTGATGATGGTGGAGGTGTAGTAGCTCTTACTGAAGAACTTTACAAATTCCTGTAAGGAGAACTTGCCCTCCGGCGTAATGACCGCCTGCTTCAGCAGGCCGAACATGGGATAGACCAGGAACAGCAGGAACGCCGCCAGCAGCACCAGTGACACCAGCGTCCACAACTCAAACTTCTTTTTCTTTGCCGTCATAAAAGCTCACCCCCGCTCTCAGTTCGGGCAGTCGTTGCACACACCGGTCAGGATGTTCTTGGAGCCATCGGCGCTGAACACGTTGACCTTGCTGGTGTTCAGCGTCAGCTTGATCTGTGTGCCGGGCTGAATAATGGAATCGATAGAGGACTCCTGAATGATCTCCACTTCCTCGCCGGATTCCAGGTGGACGAAATAGTGGGTGTTCAGACCCAGGAACACGCAGTCATCCACTGTGGCAGTGATGCCCTCGGTGCTGGGATTCTGGTTCAGCAGGAACTCCTCGGGACGAACGGAGAGAATGACCTCCTGATCCTTCTTCTCCTCCGGCAGAACGTTGGTGAATTCCGCCTTGTAGCCGCTCTTGGTAACGACGTATGTACGCCCGTCCTCCACCACCAGCTTTTCACCCCGCAGGACATTGGACCGCCCGATAAAGGTGGAAACAAACAGGTTGGTGGGGCGCTGATAGATATTCTTAGGCGTGCCGACGTGCTGGATCACACCGGCGTTCATAACGGCGATCCGGTCGGAGACCGCCATGGCCTCCTCCTGGTCGTGGGTCACGTACACGGTGGTGATATTCACGCTGTGCTGGATGTTCTTGATGACCGTCCGCATCTCCACACGCAGCTTGGCGTCCAGGTTGGACAGCGGCTCGTCAAACAGCAGCACGTCCGGCTCGATGCACAGGGCGCGGGCCAGCGCCACACGCTGCTGCTGGCCGCCGGACAGCCGCTCTGGCAGACGGTCGGCATATTCGTCCACATGCATCAGCTTCATGAACTTGTCCGTCTGCTCCGCGATCTTCTCCTTGGGCAGCTTGCGGTTCTTCAGGCCGAACTCCACGTTCTTCCGCACCGTCATATGGGGGAAGATCGCATAGTTCTGGAACACCATGCCGATGTTTCGCTTGGCGGGATCCAGATCGTTGATACGGCGGTCGTTGAAGTAGAAATCGCCGCCCTCGATGCTGTTGAAGCCAGCGATCATGCGCAGCAGAGTGGTTTTACCGCAGCCGGAAGGCCCCAGCAGTGTAAAAAACTCGCCCTCCTTGATCTCCAGACTCAAATCAGGGATGATGACGTTCTCTCCGTACTTTTTCAGAGCATGTCTGATAGAAATGTTGTCGCTCACTGTCTCTCTTCCTTTCCGTGCTTTTACCCCCCAAAGGTGCCCCCCTGAGCGGCATGATTATATGGTTCGATGCTCCGTCTCAATGGCGGATCATGCGCCGTATACGCATCAGTGTCAGGCGGTTCCGAATCAGTGGCGACCAATCCAGCAGCTCCCCCCGCTTTTCCTCCGCCACACCGATGTCCGGCAGGCAGTGCTTAGCCCCGATCTGTTTTAGCAGCCCATCCACCGCCTCCGGCATGGGAATTTCAGAGATGATCTGTCGGATCTCCGGCCATGTGCGGACAAGAGTGTCCACCGTCACCGCAGCCAGACATTCCTTCTCATTCTCCCGCTTTGCCACAGGATACAGCTTCTCACCGAAAAACGCCCGCAGGCGCTCCTGATTGATGGGCTGATACGGCAGCGCCGCCCCGGAAATGTCCTCCATCTCCGCCAAACGGTGGTATTCTGCGCTGGCCAGCACTGTGCCGACCCCCACCTTTTCCCCATGGAGGGCCGTGGAGTGAACGGCCAGGCCGTCAGGCTCCACCTCGATCAGGTGAGAAATATGGTGCTCACTGCCGGAGGCCGGCCGGGACGAGCCGATCATCTGCATGGCAAGGCCGCTCATCAGCAGGCCATAAGTCACCGCCTCGTAGGCTTCGGCGCTTCCCTCCTGCGTCCCGGCGGCGTTCTGCCACACGCAGTCCGTTGCCTTTTTCATAATGTCATAAATGCGTTGGCACACCTTTTCGCCAGTGACCGCATGAGCGATCCGCCAGTCCGCCAGCGCCGTGTACTTGCCGATCATGTCGCCCACGCCGCTGTTTACCAGATACCGGGGCGCCTCCCGGATCACGGAAAGGTCTGCCGCCACCAGCACCGGCGCTTCGCAGGTCATGGTGTTCTTATACCCTTCCCAGGTCATGGACGCCACTGTGGAGCAAAAGCCATCGCAGCTGGCCGCCGTCGGCACAGAAACAAAAGGAATTTTCCTCTGCTTGGCGCAGTAGCGGACAATATCGTGGACCGTGCCGCCGCCGACCGCTATCAGCACCTCTGTATCGGCGTTCAGCTGCCGCAGCACCTCCGCCGTGGAAGTTTCGTTGGCGTGCAGTCCCTCTGGGGCCAGCACGATCTCCTGCTCCGCTCGGACGCGGCGCAGATTCTTTGCCTCATAGGTGTGCTGGTCATAAACCGCACAGCGCCGCTTCAACAGGCCCATTTCCGCCAGCAGGGCGTCAAGGTCTGCCAGCACATTCTCCCCGATCACACACAGCCGAGTCGCCATGCGGTGCTCTTCACCGCATGTACACAGGCCGCCATATTGTTCCGCGTCGATTCGCATCATAATAGGCTTCTCATCTCCGACAATATCACAAAGTGCCTGTCGCATTCCGTCTTTAAAGGCCTGTACAATGGCAGCGTTCTCCTTTTCCTTACAAGCATGTGCGGTCAGTCAGATAAGCACTTCCGGTCCATTCGTTCTATCACACAAATATTTTACATTTATTTTACATTCTTTTTGCTTTTTTGTCAATCTTACATTTAATCGTATATACAATCGTTTACGCAATATGAATGATCTATTTTTTCAAAGAAGCTCGCCCTTTTGTTCTCCCCCAGTGTCCATTCCGCGAATTTTCATTCTCTCTATTGACAGAAATATCCGTTTTGTTTATAACAAGAGTAAACAATCACAAATATCATGTTAAAGGACTGAGCTTTTTGAACACACCTATGTGCACGACTCCGCAGTCTCTCAGCGCCTACCTGGACACGCCGTTGGACTGTGCCTGCGGCCACACCCATTACGCCTCCCTGCGCTGCGTCAGCATCCGCAGCGGTGCCGTGGAGGACCTTCCCTCCATTTTACAGAAGCTGGGCCGCAGCCATCCTTATCTGATCTGCGACAGCGTCACCCGTCAGATCGCCGGTGACCGCTGCATGGAAATTCTGACCCAGGCCGGTATCTCCGCCTGTCTCCACGTCCTGACACATACGGAATTTGATGAAGCCACCCTCGGCGAGTTGCTGATCCATAAGCCGGCGGACTGTGATATTGCCGTTGCGGTCGGCACCGGCGCCATCAATGATATGACCCGCTTTTTCAGCTTCCGGCTGGGCATCCCTTTCATGACCGTTGCTACCGCCGCTCCCATGGACGGCTTCGCCTCCTCCATCGCCGCGCTGCAGGTCAACCACCTGAAGACCACTTTCGACGCCCAGACCCCTCTCGCCATTGTGGGCGACACGGATATTCTCAGCGGCGCTCCCTATAAGATGATCGCCGCCGGGCTGGGCGACCTGCTGGGCAAGAGTACCTGCCTGTGCGACTGGAAGCTGGCGCACCTCATCACCAGCGAGCATATCTGCACGCCCATCGTAGAGCTGGTGGAAAGCTGTGTCCACCATGTACTGGAGGCCGCCCCTCTGGCCCGCGAGCGTGACCCACAGGTATTGGGCACCATTATGGAGGGGCTGGTCCTCTCCGGCGTTGCCATGAGCCTGTATGGAAATTCCCGCCCTGCCTCCGGCTGTGAACATCACATGTCCCATTACTGGGAAATGATGTTCGAGCAAAAGGGGGAGCGTCCAGTCCCCCATGGCACGCAGGTGGGCGTGGGCACCGTGCTGGTGCTGAAAGCGGTGGAGACCTTCCTGGCCGCAGGCAAACCGGACTTCAACGCCGCACGGACTGCCGCCGCACGGTATGATGCCGCCGTCTGGCAAAAGGAGATTGCGCAGGCCTACGGCCCTGCCGCCCCCGGTGTCATTGAAATGGAGCAGACCGCCAAGAAGAATGAAACCAGTGGCCGCCTTGCCCGAATCGACGCCATGGAGCAGCACTGGGACGAGATCGAAGCCCTGCTCCGTGGTCTGCCCTCCTCCGAATACGTGGCATCGCTTCTGCGGGAGCTGGGCTCTCCCGCCACTCCGGCGGAGATTGGCGTAGACAAAGCCATGCTCCGCAATACGTTCCTGTACTGCAAGGAGGTCCGGGCCCGCTACACCATTTTGCAGCTGCTGTGGGATCTCGCCGTGCTGGAACCGGTATCCCAGCAGGTGATTGATGCCCTGTGAGCCGCCCAAATGATACGCATATGAAAACGCCGGCCACTTGAGAAAGTGG
>URTS01000041.1 GCA_900550685.1 uncultured Oscillibacter sp.
GGAAGAAGGCGGTGCAGCGGAGTGAGCGAGTTTTCGTCGGCGGCAGCGACGGAAACGAGTGATATGCAGCTTGTGCCGCCGACGGCCAGCATCGCATTTGTCTGGTCTGCGGCGAAGCCGCTGCTCTGCCAAATGCACTGGGCGGGGCATGGCCCCGCACCCCCAAGCTGCGGGCAGAAGCCCACACCCACCAAGCTGCGAGCGTTTCTGCGGAAACGCTTTTACCCGCCTCCGGCGGCGCAGCTTCAAAGGGGGACCAGTCCCCCTTTGAGGAACCCCGAGCTCTCCGAGGGGACGAGAGAAATCATTTCAGAAAGGTCATTCAGCATGAAAAAAGATATCAAATTCAGCACGCGCATGACGTCCGCCGACCGCGAGAAGATCAGGGCGCTGGCGGCGAAGGCCCACATGTCCATGAGTGACTATGTCACCGCCTGCTGCCTCGGCAAACGGATCATCGTCATCGACGAGCAGAAAGAACTGCTCCGCCAGTTCAAGGGCATCGGCGGCAACATCAACCGGCTCACCGTCCTCGCCAACATGGGCAAGGTGCAGGTCATCGGTCTGGAAAAAGCTGCCGGTGAGCTGTCCGAGGTCAGCGCCGCGCTGCGGTCAGTCATGGAAGGTCGGTGAGCCGTATGGCCATCGTACATTTTGTGAACTACAAACGGGGCACACAGTCCCGCGCCGCCATGCGCGGCGTGATGCTCTATGTCATGCAGGAAAAGAAAACCACATGGGAGGGCGGGCCGCTCGTCAGCGGCATCAACTGTCAGCCCCAAAGCGTCTATGACGACTTCCTGAATACCAAGCTGCTCTACCACAAGGACGGCGGCGTGATGTTCTACCACATGGTGCAGAGCTTTCCGAAAGGCGCGGCGGTCGATCCCCGGCAGGCTCACGAAGCCGCGCGGCGGCTGGCGGAATACTTCGACGGCTGCGAGGTGCTGGTCTGCACCCATGTAGACCGGGAGCACATCCACTCCCACTGCGTCATCAACTCCGTCAACTTTGAAACCGGCAAAAAGCTGCACATGGCGAAGGAACAGATCCAGGAACTGATGCGGCGCAACGATGCGATCTGTCAGGAGATGGGCCTGCCGGTCTTTGACGCGCCAACGCAGCAGGCCCGCAGCATGAGCGGTGCGGAATACCACACGGCACTGAAAGGCCAAAGCTGGAAGCTGCGGCTCATGAACACCATTGACGAGTGCATGAAATACGCCGCCGACAAGGACGCCTTCGTTTCCCTGATGGAATCCGAGGGCTACGCGGTGTACTGGGAGAGCAGCCGTAAGTACATCACCTACACCACGCCGGACGGACTAAAATGCCGTGACAACAAATTACACGAAGAAAAGTATTGCAAGGAGGCCATGGAGCATGAATTCAGAATACGGGCAGAGCTCGTCAAGAGAAAACTCCGTCGAGCAGCGGAAATCGATGGAGGAATTGAAGCGGATGAATCAGCCGAACAGTACGCCAGAAAATACACCACCGCAGACGATCCAACCCATTGTGATCCAGTGCGATCTGCCGCAGGCGATGAACAAGCTGACAGAGCAGGCAGACGGAATAAACTGGGAGCTGGAGGAAATTCGGAAAGCACTGCCAGAACTGAAGCCGTACATCGACCTGACGCCGGTGCAGAAGTCTCTGGCGGAGATGCAGAGATCGCTGACAGAGATGAACAAACTGCTGGAACGGGTTGGGAACCTGAGCGAGAAGTATTCCTCCAAGTGGATCGACTGGCTCCCGGACTTCAGCCTGCTGGTGGCCCTCAAGTGGATCATGCTGGTGCTGATCCTTGGCACGGCGGCACTGGCAGGTTGGTATGGCGCGGCGGCGATCCGCGGCCTGTTCCTCTGATCCCCGCCGTGGCCGGACTGACCGCTGTGGGGACATTGATGGATGAGGATGAGGACGCCGAGGAAAAGCGGCGGCGCATGGAGGCGAAGATCGCCGCTGAAAACTTCGGCGCGGTGATCGGCTTCGCCGCGGGCGCAGCTCTGGCGGTGAAAGAAAAATTGGACGAACATGCCGCGCGGGAAGAACAGAAAAAGCAACAGCATGAGCAAACGATGGGAGGATTGTAATGAAACAGGATTGGGAAATTTATCGTGACACGGGTATCCTCGGAGCCTACCGGCCTGAGCAAGTCATTCTGCGCCGCTCCGAGGACGGCGGCGTGGAAACGTTGTTCCGTGACAGCACAGCCAAATGGGAGGGCGATGACCTCACCCGTCAACGGGCGATGCTGGTCGGTGGGAAGTGCTTCCTTGTGACCTCCGTATTCCCCGGCGGCGCATCGGCAACACCCACAGACAAGCTCCTGCAGCTCATCGACACGAAGTTAGAGCGGGAGCATCATGAGCAGTAAAATTCCGGTAGACTTGCGAGAGCCGGTGCGGTATACTTCGTGTTACCGTACCGGCCTGCCCCAACGAAAAGGAGGTAACTATGGCAGGTCAAGAAAATCAGCAATACACCGTACTCTACGGGCGGCTCAGTCAGGAGGACGAGCGGGCCGGAGAGTCCAACAGCATTCAGCACCAGCGCACCCTGCTGGAGAAATACGCAAAAGAAAAGGGCTTCGAGAACACCATCTTCCTTGCGGATGACGGCTACTCTGGTACGAACTTCGAGCGGCCCTCATGGAAAAAAATCGTGGAGATGATTGAAGCAGGACAGGTGGCGAACCTCATCGTAAAGGACGCCTCCCGCTTGGGGCGTGAATACCTTCAGGTGGGCTACTACATGGAGATATATTTTCCCCAGAAGAATGTCCGCTTCATCGCTGTCAACGATGGTGTGGATTCCACAGTGGAGAGCAGCAATGACTTCAACCCCATCCGCAACTGGGCCAACGAGCTTCACGCCAAGGATACCAGCCGCAAGGTCCGCGCGGTCATGAAAATGAAAGCGGAGCAGGGAGAGCGGCTGGGCGGCAGACCGCCCTACGGCTATCGGAAAAGTGATGGTGACGCCAACACGCTGGTTCCGGACGAGGACACCGCGCCTGTGGTGAAGCGCATCTTCTCCCTCTGCGCCGCTGGAAACGGCCCCAAGCGGATCGCCACCATCCTCACCAAAGAGCAGGTGGTGAACCCGTCCAACGCCTACTACCGCAAGACCGGGAAAAGCCACCGGGGACTGGACACGACCAGACCCTGCCTGTGGTCTTCCAGCAGCGTCACCAGCATTCTGAACAATGAGGTCTACCTCGGACACTCGGTTGGGCTTCGCACCACTACGATCTCCTACAAAAACAAGCAGCGTGTGGAGCGCCCTGAAAGTGAGCGGTTCGTGGTGAAGAACCCCCACGAAGCTCTTGTCACACAGGAGCAGTGGGACATCGTGCAGGAGGTGCGTCAGCACAAAAAGCGTGTCCCCAAGCACATGGACGAGCCGAACATCTTCTCTGGACTGGTGTTCTGCGCGGATTGCGGCAAGCCGCTGGTGCTGCACAGAGCCAGCACGATGAAAAAGGCGGAGTACAACTTCAAGTGCTACACCTACGGCAAAAAGGGCAAGACCGTTTGCACGCCGCATCACATCCGGGAGTTTGAACTGAAAGCCGTTGTGCTGGAGGACTTACGCCGGGTGACGCACTTCGCGCGGATGAAGGAAAAGCAGTTCGCCGCCTACATCGGCAGCAAGAATACGCTGGAGCTGCGGCGTGAGATGAACACGATCCAAAAAGATCTGGATACCATGCGGCGGCGCAGAGAGGAACTGTCCAAGCTGTTCAAGCGGCTCTATGAGGACAATGTGCTGGGGCGGGTGACCGATGAGCAGTACCGGATGCTGGCGGGCGATTACACCGTCGAACAGAAAGCGTTGGAGGAACAAATCCCCGAAAAGGAGGCCCGGCTGGAAAAGCTGAAAGCCGCCTCCGCCAACGTGAGCACGTTCGTTGAGAAGGCAAAGCAGTACACCGCCATCGACGAACTGACGCCGGAGCTGCTGCGGCTGTTCATCCAGCGGATCGAGGTGGGAGAGCGGGCAGAGAAATACTCCCGCAGCTCCCACCAGAGCATCCGCATCGTGTACCGCGACATTGGCACGGTGGACAGCGCGATGGAGCAGGGCGAGGCGCAGCCGCGCATTGCGCCACCCCTGAGTGAGGTATTCGAGCTTCCCGCATAATAAAAAAGCAGAGAAAAAGCGCAAGAAAGCGGACAGCAAACGCTGTCCGCCCCCTTGCAAGATATGGTGTCAACTTGTGTCCCTATGAATATTACCCGAAAGGATGCCGGGGACTTTTTCACGCCAACCGAAACAGCCGCCGGCCGTTTTCCCAGGTGATGCGGGTCATCTCTTCCACCGTCACGCCCTTCCACGCCGCCAGCTTTTCGATGACGTAGGGCAGATAGCGGCTGTCGTTCCGCTTGCCACGCATGGGCACCGGAGCCATGTAGGGGGCGTCCGTCTCCACCACCATCCGGTCCAGGGGCGTGATGGCCGCCACCTCCGGGGCCCGCTTTGCGTTTTTGTAGGTGATGGGCCCGTCAAAGCCCAGATACCAGCCCCGCTTCAGCAGCTCCGCCGCCATTTCCGGGGAACCGGAAAAGCAGTGGAACACGCCGGTCACCGTGGGAAACTCCTGAATGATGGCCAGGCTGTCCCCATGGGCCTCCCGGTCGTGGACGATCACCGGCAGATCCAGTTCCGACGCCAGGGCCAGCTGCTTCCGGAACACCGTCTGCTGGAAGTCCCGGGGGGGATTTTCCTCCCAGTAGTAGTCCAGGCCGATCTCGCCGATGGCCACCACCTTGGGGTGCCGCAGAAGCTGCCGCAGCTCCGCCAGATCCCCGTCCTGAAATCCGGCGCAGTCCTCCGGATGGACCCCCACGGCGGCATATACATGGCTGTACTTCTCCGCCAGGGCCACCGCTGCCCGGGAGGAGGGCAGGTCGCATCCCGGGTCCACCACCAGGCCCACGCCGTCCCCCGGCAGGGCGGAAAGCACCGCGTCCCGGTCGCTGTCAAAGCGGTCGGCGTCATAATGGGCATGGGTATCAAAAATCGGCATAATCCTCTACCTCGTTCGTTTTTTTGTTCCAGTATACACGGAAATACGCCGTTTGAAAAGGAAAACCGCGGGAGCTTGGCCAAGCTCCTGCGGTTTTTTCAGCTTTCCGGCGGGGTCCTGGGCAGCGTCACGGTGATGACAGTGCCCTTTCCCATCTGGCTTTCCAGATGGATAGTCCCGTGGTGATAGGCCACGGCGTGCTTCACGATGGACAGCCCCAGCCCCGTGCCGCCAATGGCCCGGGAGTGGCTCTTGTCCACCCGGTAGAACCGCTCGAACACCCGGCCCTGCTCCGCCGCCGGGATGCCGATGCCGGAGTCCCGGACGGTGAGGGTCACATCCCTGTCCGTTTCTCTGGTCTCCACGGTGACGCTGCCGCCGGGAACGTTGTACTTCACCCCGTTTTCGCAGAGGTTCCGCACGATCTCCGCCAGCAGCCGCCGGACGCCGGTCATGGGGGCCGCCGTTCCCGTGACACTGACGGTCACGTTCCGGGCCGCCGCCAGATCCGCCAGGGACTGGGCCGTTTCCTGGGCCAGGGACTGAAGTTCCACCGGCTCCATGGGCAGCTGCCCCCCCTCGTCCAGCTGGGACAGGCGGAGAATGTCGTTGATGAGGCTCACCAGCCGCTCCGCCTCCTGGTGGATGCGGCTCAGGAACCGGGGCTGGTCCTCCGGTTTGGCCAGGCCGGTCTCCAGAAGTTCTGCACTGCCGATGATGGACTGCAGGGGCGTTTTCAGCTCGTGGGACACGTTGGCGGTGAACTCCCGGCGCATCCGCTCCGCTTCCGCCTGCTCCGTCACGTCAAAGGCCAGCAGGACCGTGCCCAAAGCGTCGCCGCCGGAGTCGATGCGGCTGAGGTCGAACTGGTATTCCCGGCCGTTCCGCTCCGCCCGCAGCTGGCTGTGGCCGTTTTCCACGGCGCCGCGGATGGCGGCGCTCATGTCCGGGTGCCGCTCCACCGTCAGGAAATCCCGGCCCAGGCAGCCGTCCTCCGCGTGGAAAATAGCCAGGGCCGCCGGGTTGATGCTGAGGATGGCGTTGCTGCCGTTCAGCAGCACCAGCCCCTCCCGCATACTGTTGGTAATCTGGTCAAATTCGTCCTGCCGCCGCTTCAGGTCCTGGGTCTGCCGCTGGATCTCCCGCCGCTGGCCATGGATGCGGGTCAGCAGGGGCGACAATTCTTCATAGACATTGTTTTCCAGCGGGTGTTCCAGATCCAGCTGGTTCAAGGGCTCCACCACCCGCCGGGCCGCCCGGCCTGCCAGCAGGGCCGACAGCCCCACCGCCAGCAGCGCCACCACCAAAATGGCGTGAAGCATCCCCAAAGCCAGCATCCAGGCGGTTTTCTGGCTGCCGGAAATGCGGAGAACAGTGCCGTCCGTCAGCCGCACCGCCTGATAGACGGTCTTTTCCGTCAGGGTACTGGAATAGCGGATGCTGCTGCCGCTGCCGCCGGTGAGGGCCTCCCGGATCTCCTGTCGTCCGGCGTGGTTTTCCATGGAGGCGGCGTCTGCCTGTGTGTCATAGAGCACGGTGCCGTCCGCCGCCACCCAGGTCAGGCGGTCGGCGGAGGTGCCTACCCTGGCCAGATAGTCCCTGCCGCCGGTCTCCACCGCCGCCGCGGCCAGATTCAGCTCTGTCCGGAGCTGCCGGGCCTGCACGGTGCCGAAATAGCCGTACAGGCAGCCGGTGATGACCAGCAGGGCCGCCAGCAGCACCGTCAGGGACGCCGCCAGGGTGGACCGAAAAATCTTACTTGTCATGCCTTCTGCTCCCAGCGGTAACCCACGTTCCGCACCGTTTCGACCTGTTTGCCGTAATCTCCCAGCTTCTGCCGCAGCGTCCGGATATGCATATCCAATGTGCGGCTGTCATCCATGTAGGTCATGTTCCACACCTGGGTAAACAGCTGCTCCCGGGAAAAGGCCATGCCGGGATGGGACAAAAACAGCCGCAGCAGCTCAAATTCCTTATAGGTCAACTGGACCCGCTCCCCGTTCGCCGTGACGGTGCGCTGGTCCAGGTCCAGGGAAAGGCCGCCGTCCGTGAGGATATGTACTGCCTCCTTGGGCTTGCAGCGCCGCAGCACCGCCTTCACCCGGGACACCATCTCCATGACGCCGAAGGGCTTCACCAAATAGTCGTCGGCCCCCAGGTCCAGGCTCTGGATCTTGTCATACTCCGCGCCCTTGGCCGTGGCCATGATGACGGGGATATCCCGCAGGGCCGGAACGTTCTTCATTCTTTTCAGAAGAGTGACGCCGTCCTCCCCCGGCAGCATCACGTCCAGCAGCACCAGCTCCGGCTTCTCCGTCTGAAGGGCCGCCCAGAAGGCGCTGCCGTCCTCAAAGCCCCGGGCCTCAAACCCGGTGGAGGTCAGGGCATACAGCTCGATCTCCCGGATGCTGGCGTCATCCTCCACACACCAGATCATGGCGTCACCGTCCTTTTAAGTAAATGTGATCTCGTCCTTGTGTACGCCGGTCACAGAGTAGATGACCCACTCGGCGATGTTAGTGGCGTGGTCGCCGATGCGCTCAAAGTACTTGGCGATCATCAGCAGGTCCAGAGCGTACTCGCCGTCACCGGGATTTTCCGCGATCTTGCCGATGAGGCTCTGCTTCACCTGGGCGAAGTAGTCGTCCACGGTGTCGTCCGCCGCCAGGACCTTTTTCGCCAGTATTATATCACATTTTACATAGGCGTCTACGCTTTCCGTGACCATTTGAATGACTGCTTCCGCCATTTTTTTCAAAAGGCCGTCGTTTTCCGCCTGGCGGCCGTCTAAAAAGCCCACGATCTCCGCAATATCCTCCGCCTGGTCGCCGATGCGCTCCATATCGGTGATCATTTTCAGGGCGGCGGAGATCTGCCGCAGGTCCCGGGCCACCGGCTGCTGCTGCAAAAGCAGCTTCAGGCAGAGGTTTTCGATCTCCCGCTCCTTGTGGTCGATCTCGCTGTCCAGGGGGCCCACTTTGGCGGCCAGAGCCACATTTCCCTCCGTCAGGGCCCGGGAGGACAGGGCGATGACCTCCTCGCACAAGGCGCCCATTTCGATCATCTCATGGTTCAGCTGGGCCAGCTGCTGGTCAAATTTGTTCCGCATGGATTATCCGAACCTCCCCGTAATGTAATCCTCCGTCCGCTTGTCGGAGGGGGTGGAGAACAGCTGCTCCGTCTTGCCGAACTCCACCAGCTCTCCCAGCAGGAAGAAGGCGGTGTTGTCGGAGATACGGGCGGCCTGCTGCATGTTGTGGGTCACCATCACCACGGTGTACTGGTTTTTCAGCTCCGCCGCCAGATCCTCGATCTTGGAGGTGGAAATGGGGTCCAGGGCGCTGGTGGACTCGTCCATCAGCAGCACCTCCGGCTCCACGGCCAGGGCCCGTGCGATGCACAGCCGCTGCTGCTGGCCGCCAGAGAGGCCCAGGGCGCTCTTTTTCAGGCGGTCCTTCACCTCGTCCCAGATGGCGGCGGAGCGGAGAGAGCTTTCCACGATCTCGTCCAGCTTCGCCTTATTCCGGACGCCGTGGGTCCGGGGCCCGTAGGCCACGTTGTCATAAATGCTCATGGGGAAGGGGTTGGCCTTTTGAAACACCATGCCGATGCGCTTGCGGAGCCAGGTGGGGTCCACGCTGCTGTCGTAGAGGTTCTTGCCGTGGAAATCCACCTCGCCGGTGATCTTCACCGAGGGGATCAGGTCGTTCATCCGGTTCAGCGTCCGCAGGAAGGTGGACTTGCCGCAGCCGGAGGGGCCGATAAAGGCGGTGATTTCATGCTCCGGAATGGCGATAGACACATCGTGGAGGGCATGGTTGGGGCCGTACCACAGATTCAGCTGTTTTGCTTCCAAAATAGGTTCCATATCGGTTTCCTCAATTCTTTTTCAACCGCCGGCCCAGAAGGGCGGCGGAGAGGTTGATGAGCAGGGTCAGCAGCATCAGAATGGTGGCGATGGAGAAGGCCACCGCCGTCTCGCCCCGCTCGTTGGCGTAGACATACAGGGCCACCGTCAGCGTGGCGGAGGAGGCGTGCAGCGCCTTTACAAAGCCGTTGAGCACCAGGCCGAACCCGGCGGTATACAGCAGGGCGGCACTTTCGCCCACGATGCGGCCCACCGCCAGGATGCAGCCAGTGACGATGCCGTCGATGGCGTTGGGCAGCACCACGGTGCGGACCATCCGCCACTTTCCGGCTCCCAGGCCCAGAGCACCCTCCCGGTAGGACTGGGGCACGGTCTTCAGGCTCTCCTGGGTGGTGCGCATCACCGTGGGCAGGATCATGACCACCAGGGTCAGGCCGCCGGCCAGGATGCCCGCCTGCAGATTCATTTTCTGCACGAAGAACAGCATGCCCACCAGGCCGAAGATGATGGAGGGGATGCCGGTCAGAGTCTCGGCGGCAAACTCGATGAGGCTCACCAGCTTCTTGTTTTCCGCGTACTCCGTCAGATAGATGGCGGCCCCCACTCCCAGGGGCAGGACGATGACCATGGCTACCAGGATGATATACAGGGTGTTGAGAATGTTGGGCAGGATGCCGATGGTATTTTTGATATAGCTGGTCTGGCCGGACAGCAGTTCCCAGGTCAGGCCCGGAACGCCCCGGTAGAAAATATAGCCGATGAGGAAGGTCAGCAGGGCGCAGGTCAGCCCTGCGCACAGCCACACCAGAAACCGCATGCCCTTGTCGTAGAGCTGGCGGCTGGGGGATAATCTCTGATCGTCCATGTCAGCCCTCCTTCCGGTTCTTGATGCAGACATTCAGGAACACGTTGATCAGCATAATGAACAGGAACAATACCAGGCCGATGGAATACAGGGCCTGCTGGTAAAGGCTGCCCACGCTGGCATAGGCCATGCCGGAGACGATGCCGGTGGTAAGGAACCGCACCGGGGTGAAAAGTCCCGGCATGTTGGACACGTTGCCCGCCACCATGATAATGGCCATGGCCTCGCCGATGGCCCGGCCCACGCCCAGCACCACCGCGGTAGCCACACCGCTGCGGGCGGCATGAAGGCTCACCCGGAAGTAGGTCTCCATCTCCGTGGCGCCCAGGGCCAGGCTGGCCTCCTCATACTCCTTGGGCACCGCCCGAAGGGACGTTTCCGACACGTTGATGATGGAGGGCAGGATCATGATGGCCAGCACAATGATGGCCGCCAGCAGGCAGGCACCGGAGCCCAGATTGAACCCCTTCTGAATGGCGGGCACCAGCACGATCATGCCCACCAGGCCGTACACCACGGAGGGAATGCCCGCCAGCAGCTGCACCGCCGTGCGGATCACGGTCGCCAGCTTCGGCGGGGCCACCTTGGCCAGGAACACCGCCGTCATCAGTCCGATGGGCACGCCCACCACAATGGCTCCGGCGGTGCCGTAGACCGAGGTGAGGATAAAGGCAAAAATGCCGTACTGGGCCCCGGTGGTGGTGTTGGTGGGGTCCCATACCTTGCCGAAGAGGAACTGCACCAGGCCGATCTGCCGGATGGCAGGCAGGCCGGATAAAATCAGGTAAATGCTGATGAACAGCACAAAGGCCACCGCCACGATGCCGCACAGCAGAAAGATCAGATGGATCGCGCCCTCCATGGTCTTGCGGGCGCGGTAGCTGCTTCGTTCCGGTTTGCGGGGGACATTCGTCACGCTTTCTGCTGCGTTCACGGCGGTCAAAATTACGTCAGAGTCCATGCTAGGCTCCTTTCTTGTTTTTCACGGGAACAGCCTCCACCCACAGCTATGGATGGAGGCGGACTTGTCATGCTGCGGGAAGAAGGGGTGTGTGCGGGGAACCCAAGAAGGGTTCCCTGCACTTTTTTAATCGCTCGGATTTCAGCCTTTGCTGAAATCCATGCCTGTCGCTGAATTTATTTCGCGACAGGCACCGCACCGGCAGCCTTGATCAGGTCGTTGGCGGCGGTGGAGGTGGCGTAGTCGAAGAAGGCCTGAGCGGCATTAGACAGGGTCTCGCCGGTCTTGGTCACCAGCACGAAGGGACGCTGAATGGCGTAGCTGCCGTCCAGAACAGTGGCTTCCGTGCAGGCCACACCACCCACGGTGACAGCCTTGACGGTGTCCTTACCCTCCACAGCGGAGAGGGACGCATAGCCGATGGCGTTGGGGTTGCCGGCAACAGCCTCGATGACGCCGCCGGTGGAGGTCAGCTCCTGGTCCAGCTTGCAGGCATCCTTGGTGTCGGTGATGGACTCGAAGCCGTCCCGGGTGCCGGAACCGGCCTCACGGCCGATGCAGGAGATGGTGCCGGCATCGCCGCCCACTTCGCTCCAGTCGGTGATCTCACCGGTGAAGATCTTGGCGATCTGCTCCACGGTCAGGTCCTCCACCTTGCTGTTCGCGTTGACGATGACGGCGATGCCGTCCAGGGCCACCACGGTTTCCGTCAGGCCGCCGGTCTTTTCTTCGTCCTTCAGAGCCCGGGAGGAAAGGCCGATGTCGGCAGAGCCGTTTCCGGCCGCCTCAATACCGGCGCCGGAGCCGGTGGGGTCATAAGTGACGGTCACGCCGCTGTTGTCCGTCATGAACTGTTCGCTGAGGGCGCCGATCACCTTTTCCATGGAGGTGGAACCGTTGGTGGAGACGCTGCCGGAGAGGGTGGTCTCAGCAGGAGCCTCGGTCTGGGCGCTGTTGTCGCTGCTGGTGTCGGCGGGGGTTTCCGTCTTGGAGCCGCAGCCGGTGAGGGCCGCCAGGCTCAGAGCCAAAGTCAGAATCAATGCAAGTGTCTTTTTCATATTACTCTTCCTCTTTTTTATTTTTGATGTTCGGGATTTGATCCTCGGTACAGTTCATAGTGTACCTACCGCATGTAAAATGAAAAAGACAGGCTTTGTAAAATCCATGTAAAATCCGGCAGTTGCCTTTTGCGCCCCCGTGTGCTACGCTTTTGCCAAAGGATAAAGGGGGAATTTTCCATGACACACTGCTTCCGTCTCCGCCGGGGACAGGACCTGTACGAGGAGATTGAACGCTACGCTCAGATCCACCATATCGCCGCCGGGGTAGTCCTCTCCGGGGTGGGCTGCCTCACCCGCTGGGAGGTGCGGGACGCCTCCGGCGTCCGCGTCCGCAGTGGCAAGGAACCAGTGGAGATCGTGTCCCTCACCGGCACGGTGGCGGAGACCGGATGCCATCTCCACATCAGTCTCAGCCGGGAGGACCTGTCAGTCCTGGGCGGACACCTGCGCCCCGGCTGCCTGGTGAACACCACGGCGGAGATCGTCCTGCTGGAGCTGGAGGGCACGGCCTTTTCCCGGGAGCCGGACCCAGATACCGGCTACGACGAGCTGGTGATCCGGCAGATATGAAAAAAGCAGCCGGAGGGACGTCTGCCTATCTTTAGGCGGGTTACTTTTCCATTTATACCCCAACGAAATCATGGATAATGGTACTAATAATGAACAAACAGATAAAAATATAAACACTACAATGTCCCCTTACAAATCCCGCTTAGTCTCCACTATAACCGAAAGTCCACTCTTTTCGGCCGGTATGGCATCAGGGCAGAACAACTAAACAAAAAGAAAGCCGGCTTGCGTTGCAAGTCGGCTTTCTTTTTGGAGCGGCTGATGGGAGTCGAACCCACCTATGCAGCTTGGGAAGCTGCCGTTCTACCGATGAACTACAGCCGCGGGAACAAATGGTATTATAGCAGACCTTTTTCCGTTTTGCAACACGAAAAATGTCGGCTGCATGAAATTCCTCCCCGCCACATACAGTTTACCAATGAGAAAGGGGAGATCACCATGAAAAAAGCACTGGCCGCGCTTTGCGCTGTCCTGCTTCTGAGCGTCAGCGCCCGGGCCGTGGAGGTAGCAGCGCCGTCGGCGCTGCTGATGGAAAAGGAAACCGGCACCGTCCTCTACGCCAAGGACGAGCATACCAAGCTGGAGCCTGCCAGCGTCACCAAGATCATGACCATCCTGCTGGTGATGGAGGCCATCGACAGCGGAGCCCTCCGCTATGAGGACACCGTCATCGCCTCCCCCCACGCCTGTTCCATGGGGGGCAGCCAGATCTGGCTGAAGGAGGGGGAACAGCTGACGGTGGACGAAATGCTGAAGGCGGTGTGCGTGGTGTCCGCCAACGACTGTGCCGTGGCCCTGGCGGAGCATCTGGCAGGCAGTGAGGAGGCCTTCGTGGAGCGGATGAACCAGCGGGCGGCGGAGCTGGGCATGGAGGACACCACTTTCAAAAACGCCTGCGGCCTTCCGGCGGAGGGCCACGTCACCTCCGCCTACGATATCGCCCTCATGAGCCGGGAACTGATGCTGTACCATCCGGACATCCGGAACTACACCACCATCTGGATGGACACCCTCCGGGGCGGCACCTCCTCCCTGGTGAACACCAACAAGCTGGTGCGGTTTTACGACGGCACCACCGGCCTGAAGACCGGCTCCACCAACGCCGCCGGGTACTGCATCTCCGCCACGGCGGAGCGGGACGGCATGGAGCTCATCGCCGTCATTCTCAAGGGCAAGACCTCTGCGGAACGGTTCCAGGATGCCCAATCCCTGCTGAACTACGGCTTCGCCGCCTACGCCCTGCAAACCGTCGCCCCGGAAACGCCCCTACCGCCGGTACCGGTGCAGCTGGGAACCCAGGCCACCGTCCAACCGGTGCTGGGAGACGGCGGAAAGCTGCTGGTGGAAAAGGCCAAGGCCGGAACGCTGGAGCAGTCCGTGACCCTGGCGGAGTCCGTCCAGGCCCCGGTGGCCCTTGGAGACCCGCTGGGGACCCTCACCGTCACCTCCGGGGGCGAGGGTCTGGCGGAGCTGCCCCTGCT